>NZ_CALMAW010000001.1 GCF_937859915.1 uncultured Sphingomonas sp.
GTCATGTCCAACACGGTCCACGCCTATATGAGCCAGTCGGACAAGGGCGAGCTGGTGATCGGCGCGGGCACCGACGCGTACGTCTCCTATTCGCAGCGCGGCGCGCTCCACATCGTCGAGCATACGCTGGCGGCGATCTGCGAGATCTTCCCGGTGGTGCGGCGGATGCGGATGCTGCGCAACTGGGGCGGGATCGTCGACGTCACCCCCGATCGCTCGCCGATCCTCGGCAAGACGCCGGTCAAAGGGCTCTACGTCAATTGCGGCTGGGGCACCGGCGGCTTCAAGGCGACGCCGGGCGCCGCCGACCTGCTGGCGTACACGATCGCCCGGGACGAGCCGCACCCGATCAACGCGCCGTTCAACCTCGACCGCTTCCGCAGCGGCCGGTTGATCGACGAAGCGGCGGCTGCCGCGGTGGCGCACTGAGATGCTGCTGATCCACTGCCCCTATTGCGACGAGCGCCGCCCCGAGCTCGAGTTCGGCTATGCCGGCGAGGCGCATATCGCGCGCCCGCCCAAGCCCGACGACATGACCGACGCCGAGTGGGAAACCTACCTGTTCGTCCGCACCAACGCGCGCGGCCGGCATTTCGAGCGCTGGCGCCACATCCACGGCTGCGGCCGCTTCTTCAACGCGGTTCGCGACACCGTCACCGACCGCTTCGAGCGAACCTACAAGGCCGGCGTCCCGCGCCCCGGCGAGGCCGACGGCTGGACCGGCGAGACGGGCGGGATCGTATGAGCGGCTTCCGCCTGCCCGGCCGCGGCCGGATCGACACCGCGCGCCCCGTCGCCTTCCGCTTCGACGGCACGCCGCTGACCGGTGCCGCCGGCGACACGCTCGCCTCCGCGCTGCTCGCCAACGGCGTGCATCTGGTCGGCCGCTCGTTCAAATATCACCGGCCGCGCGGCCTGCTCGGCGCGGGCGTCGAGGAGCCCAACGCGCTGATGGGGGTTGATCGCGGCGCCGGTCGCACTACCGCCAACGTCCGCGCGACGACGATCGAGCTGCACGACGATCTCGCGGTCGAGACGCAGAACCGCTGGCCCTCGCTCGGCTTCGACCTTGGCGCGGCGACCAACCTGCTGTCGCCGCTGTTCCCGGCGGGCTTCTACAACAAGACCTTCATGTGGCCGCGCGCCGCCTGGGAGAGGCTGTACGAGCCCGCGATCCGGCGCATGGCGGGGCTCGGCAAGGCGCCCGACACGATCGACCCCGATCGCTATGCCGCGACCTACGCCTTCGTCGACCTGCTCGTGGTCGGCGCGGGGCGTGCCGGGATCGAGGCGGCGCTGGCGGCCTCGGCCAGCGGCGAACGCGTGCTGCTGATCGACGAGCAGGCCGAGCTCGGCGGCAAGCAGCTCGGCGAGCCGGCGCGCTGGCCGTGGCTCACGGACGCGCTGCAGACACTCGCGGCGGCCGGCGTCACCTGCCTGCCGCGCACCACCGCGATCGGCCTCTATCATGACGGCTTCGTCGGCGCGGTCGAGCGGCTGACCGACCACCTGCCCCCGGCACGGGCGACGGGACCGCGCGAAAGACTGCACCGCATCCGCGCCGGGCGGATCGTTCTCGCGACAGGGGCGATCGAGCGCCCGCTGGTGTTCGCCGACAACGACCGCCCCGGCATCATGCTGGCGAGCGCGGCGCGCACCTATCTGCACCGCTACGGCGTCGCGGTCGGGCGCAGGGCGGCGCTGATCGCATCGCACGACAGCGGCTATCGGGCGGCCTTCGATCTCGCCGAGGCCGGCGTCGCGGTCGCCGCGATCGTCGACATCCGCGAGACCGTCGATCGCACCCTCCTGGCGCGCGCCAAGGCGCTCGGGATCGAATTGCTGACCCACCACGTCGTCTCCGCCACGCACGGCGCCAAGCGGCTCGTCGGGATCGGCGTCGCGGCGATCGGCGCGAAGACCGAGCGGCGCATCGTCTGCGACACGCTGCTGATGGCCGGCGGCTGGACCCCGACCGTCCATCTGTGGAGCCACGGCAAGGGCGCGCTGAGCTGGGATGCCGCGCTCGGCGCGTTCGTGCCCGAGGGCGCGATGGAGCAGGTGACCTGCGTCGGCGCGTGCGCGGGCGCGATCGATCCCGGCCATGGCGTCCATGCCGAGGCGCTATGGAGCCCGCGCGACCCGACGACGTTCAAGGCGTTCGTCGACCTGCAGAACGACGTCACCGCGCGCGACATCCGCCTCGCGGTGCGCGAGGGCTTCCGCTCGATCGAGCATATCAAACGCTATACCACCAACGGCATGGCGACCGACCAGGGCAAGACCTCCAACCTCAACGGGCTGCAGGTCGCCGCCGGCGCGCTCGGCACCGCCGCGCCGCAGGTCGGGCTCACCACCTTCCGCCCGCCCTACACGCCGACCACCTTCGGCGCGCTCGCCGGCATCGCCAAGGACGCGCTGTTCCAGCCGACGCGAATGACCGTGATCGACGGCTGGGCGGAGCGGCAGGGCGCGGTGTTCGAGAATGTCGCGCAGTGGCGCCGCGCGCGCTATTTCCCACAAGGCGGCGAAGACATGGACGCCGCGGTCGCGCGCGAGTGCAAGGCGGTGCGCGCGGCGGTCGGCATCTTCGATGCCTCGACGCTCGGCAAGATCGAGGTGGTCGGGCCCGACGCCGCCGAATTCCTCAACCGCATGTACACCAACCCGTGGAAGATGCTGGCACCCGGCCGCTGCCGCTACGGCCTGCTGCTCGGCGAGGACGGTTTCATTCGCGATGACGGTGTGGCGGCAAGGCTCGCCGACGATCGCTTCCACGTCACCACCACCACGGGTGGCGCCGCGCGCGTGCTCGGCATGATGGAGGATTATCTCCAGACCGAATGGCCCGATCTCGACGTCTGGCTGACCTCCACCACCGAACAATATGCGGTCATCGCGCTCCAGGGCCCGCGCGCGCGCGACCTGATCGCGCCGTTCGTCGAGGGTATCGACCTGTCGCCCGAGGCGCTGCCGCACATGGCCTATGCCGAGGGCCGCATCTGCGGCGTGCCGCTGCGACTGTTCCGGGTCAGCTTCACGGGCGAACTCGGCTTCGAGGTCAACGTCCCCGCCGGCCACGGCCTCGCGGTGTGGGAGACATTGTGGGCGGAAGGGCAGAAGCACGGCATCACCGCCTATGGCACCGAGACGATGCACGTGCTGCGCGCCGAGAAGGGCTATATCATCGTCGGCCAGGACACCGACGGCACGCTCACCCCCGACGATGCCGGGATCGGCTGGGCGGTAGGCAAGAAGAAGCCCGATTTCGTCGGCCGCCGCTCGCTCGCGCGGCCCGACATGCACCTGCCCGATCGCAAGCAGCTGGTCGGGTTGCTGACCGAGGATGCGGACACTGTGCTCGAGGAGGGCGCGCAGATCGTCGCCGATCCCGACGCGCCGATCCCGATGCCGATGATCGGCCACGTCACCTCCGCCTATCACAGCAGCACCTTGGGGCGCTCGATCGCGCTGGCGGTGGTCGCGGGCGGACGTGCGCGGGTGGGCGAGACGCTGTTCGTGCCGATGCCGGGCAAGACGCACCGCGTGACCGTGACCGACACGCTGTTCTACGATCGCGAAGGAACCCGGCTCGATGGCTGATCCGGTGACGATCGCCTGGGCGCCCCCAGCCGCGCGCTACAGCCTGCGGACGCGCGCACCGCAGGGCCTGCCGCCGATCCTCGCCAGCGCGCCCTTCGCGGACGGGCATGCGCTCGGGCTCGGGCCGGACGAATGGCTGCTGCTCCTGCCCGACGGCACGCCGCCGCCGGTCATCGACGGGCTGCACGCGCTCACCGACATCGGCCATCGCAACCTCGCCCTGCTCGTCGAGGGCCCCGCCGCGGCGACGCTGATTCAGGGCGGCGTCGCGCTCGACCTGTCGCTCGACACCTTTCCGGTCAGCAAGGCGACGCGCACCGTTCACGACGGCGTCGAGATCATCCTCTGGCGGACCGGCGAGACCGCGTTCCGGATTGAGGCGTGGCGCTCGTTCGCCGGGCATCTCCACGCCGCGCTGCGCCTCGCCGCGGGCGATCTGTAGGGCAGCACGCCCCGGAAGCGGACCCGTCCGTTCCACGGTCGTGCTGAGCCTGTCGAAGCATCGTCCTTCTTCCGCCAATGAAGAAGAAGAGCAGTCCTTCGACGAACTTAGGACGAACGGATCAACTCGATGCCATCCTGCCCGAGCGCAAGCGACGGTTCGGCGATCTTGAGCCGCACGCCGGTTTCGCCGAGATCGCGCGCGCCCTCGGCGATCGCCGCGATCAGCGCCGCGGCGCGGTCGATCGCGAGTCCGCCGGGGCGGATGTTCGAGACGCAATTGCGTTCGCTGTCGCGCCGACCGGGGCGCGGGCCCCAGGTGAGATAGGCGCCGACGCTGTCGGCGGCGCTCAAGCCCGGCCGCTCCCCGATCAGCACGATCGCCAGCCGGGCGCCGAGCGCCGCGCCGATCTCGTCGCCGATCGCGACGCGCGCCTGATGCGCGACGACGATCGGGCTTACCGACCAGTCGGACATCCGCGCAAGGATGGCGGCGACGATCGCGGCGCCGTGCGCGAGCACTGCCGCGGCCGACAGCCCGTCGGCGATCACGATCGCGAGATCGGCACCGGCGGGCGACAGCCGCTCGGCGCTCGCCGGATCCAGCCGCCGCCCGAGATCGGGGCGGCGCAGATAGGTGGCGCGATCGGGCGCCTGGCTCTGCACGGCGATCACGGGCAGGCCGGCCATCGTCGCGCCGAACGCGCCGTCACCCAGTTCGGCATGCACCGCGTCGCGGGCGCGGGCGTGGGCGAGCTCGAAGTCGAGCATCGGCCGCGTCGGCAGTCCGACCCCGACCCGCCCCAGCGCCACCCGCGCGGGCGTCAGCTGCCGCAACCGTGCCGCAAGATCGGGCCGTGCCGGCAGGTCAGTCATGGAAGGGCGCCAGCACGCCGACCGCGGGCCCGGGCAGGATCGGTCGGTCGGTCGGCCGCCCGCGCGCGTCGAGCAGACCGGTCCGGCCGAGCCACGCCTCGAACTCGGGCGCGGGCCGCAGCCCCAGCGCCTCGCGGATGTAGAGCGCGTCGTGGAAGCTGGTCGATTGATAGCCGAGCATGATGTCGTCGGCGCCGGGCACGCCCATGATGAAATTGACGCCCGCGACGCCGACCATGGTCAGGATCGTGTCCATATCGTCCTGATCGGCCTCGGCATGGTTGGTGTAGCAGATGTCGAGCCCCATCGGCAGGCCGAGCAGCTTGCCGCAGCAATGATCCTCGAGCGCGGCGCGCAGGATCTGCTTGCCGTCGTAGAGATATTCGGGGCCGATGAAGCCCACCACCGAATTGACCAGCAGCGGGCGGAACTGGCGCGCGACCGCATAGGCGCGGCATTCGAGCGTCTGCTGGTCGACGCCGTGATGCGCCTCCGCCGACAGGCAGGAGCCCTGCCCGGTCTCGAAATACATGACGTCGCCGCCCACCGTCCCGCGGTCCAGCGCCAGCGTCGCGTCCGCGCCTTCGCGCAGCAGCGCGAGATCGATGCCGAAGCCGCGGTTCGCGCCTTCCGTCCCCGCGATCGACTGGAAGCACAGGTCGACCGGGGCGCCGCGCCGCACCAGCTCGATCGTGTTGGTGATGTGGGTGAGCACGCAGCTCTGCGTCGGGATGCCGAGGCCCTGCCGGATCTCGTCGAGCATCGCCAGCAGCGTCGCGACCGTGCCGATGTCGTCCCCCGCCGGGTTGATCCCGATCACCGCGTCGCCCGCGCCCATCAGCAACCCGTCGAGCACCGCGGCGGCGACCCCGGTCGGGTCGTCGGCGGGGTGGTTGGGCTGCAGCCGCACCGACAGCCGCTGCGGCAGCCCGATCGTGGTGCGGAAGGCCGAGACGACGCGGATCTTGCGCGCGACCGTCACCAGATCCTGGTTGCGCATCAGCTTGGAGACCGCGGCGACCATCTCGGGGGTCAGCCCTGCCGCGAGGGCAGCGATGCGCGCGCCGTCCTCCTCGGCGAGCAGCCAGTCGCGCAGGCCCCCGACCGTCAGATGCGCGACCGGCGCGAAGGCGGCGCGGTCGTGGCGGTCGACGATCAGCCGGCTGATCTCGTCCGCCTCATAGGGAATGACGAGATCGTCGAGAAAAACGGCAAGCGGCAGGTCGGCGAGCGCCCAGCGCGCCGCGACGCGCTCGGCCTCGCTGGCGGCGGCGAGCCCCGCGAGCATGTCGCCGGACCGCAGCGGCGTCGCGGCGGCGAGCAGGCGGGCGAGATCGTCGAACCGGTAGCGCGTGCCGCCGCAATCGCTGTGATAGGTCGGCATCGTGCATCCACCTTCCGCGATCGCCATCAGGACGATCGCGATAGCAGCGATAAGTTCGGTCTCTGGCAAGGCTCGATTGAATCTGTAACGTTGATAGCGGATTGCGCGATGCGAACAGCACCGGAGACCGGACTCGATGGCGGATCGTCGTGACGCACTGAAGGCGATCGCCGCGGCGGCAGCGGCGGGCACGCTGCCCGCCTCGATCGCGCGCGCGCTGACGCTGCCCGCCAATCGCCGCACCGGCTCGATCCGCGACGTCGAGCATGTCGTGATCCTGATGCAGGAGAACCGATCGTTCGACCATTATTTCGGCATGCTGCGCGGCGTCCGCGGCTTTGGCGATCCGCGCCCGGTGACGCTACCGAGCGGCAGGAGCGTCTTCCACCAACCGGGTGCCGATGGCCGCGGCGAGATCCTGCCCTTCCACATGGACAGCGCCACCACCAGCGGCCAGCTGATCAAGAGCCTCGACCACAGCTGGAAGGGGAGCGCCGCCGAGTGGGCGTCCTACGACGTCTGGGTGAAGCATAAGACGCCGCTGACGATGGGCCACTTCCGCCGCGCCGACATTCCCTATTATCACGCGCTCGCCGATGCCTTCACGATCGCCGACGGCTATCACGCTTCGCTGCACGGGCCGACCAACCCCAACCGGATGTTCCTGTTCAGCGGCACCAGCGGGCTGTCGGTGGGCGACGCCGGTCCGCAGGCGGTATCGAACGCAGACGACGCGAACTGGACGGGCGACGCGGCACGCGACAAGCCCGATTTTCCGGGCGCGGGCTGGACGACCTATGCCGAGCGGCTGCAGGCCTCGGGCATCTCCTGGACGCTCTACCAGGAATATGACAATTTCGGCGACAACTCGCTCGCCTTTTTCAAGGCGTTCCGCGGCCTCGCGCCGAGCGACAGTCTCTACCAGCGTGGCCGCGCGATCGTGCCCGGCTCGACCGCGGCCAACGCCGAGCAGAGCGGCGCCAACCATCTCGTCGCGGCCTTCGCGGCGGACGTCGCCGCGGACCGGCTGCCCCAGGTGTCGTGGATCGTCGCGCCGACCAAATATTCCGAACATCCCGAAGCGCCACCCGCGCTCGGCAAGTCGCTGACCGCGCGGCTGATCGCGGCGCTGGTCGCCAACCCCGCGGTGTGGGCGAAGACCGTCTTCCTGCTCAATTACGACGAGAATGACGGCTTCTTCGACCATATGCCGGGCGCCGTTCCGGCGCTCGCGCCGGCGCAGGGGCTGAGCAGCGTCGCACCGCAGGGCGAAGCCTATCGGGGCCAGGCGGTCGGCCTCGGCGTGCGCGTGCCGATGATCGCGGTGTCGCCCTGGTCGCGCGGCGGCTGGGTCAATTCGCAGATCTTCGATCACACCTCGGTGATCCGCTTCCTCGAGCGCCGCTTCGGCGTGATGGAGCCCAATATCAGCGCGTGGCGGCGGATGGTGACCGGCGACCTCACCACGCTGTTCGATTTCGACGATCCCGACGGCGCCGCGCTCGCCGCGCTGCCCGCCACCGCCGACGCGATGGCGCGGGTGATCGCGGAATCGCGGCTGCCCGCGCCGACCGTGCCCGCAACCGGCGCACTGCCGCAGCAGGAGGCGGGACAACGCCCCGCGCGCGCGCTGCCCTATCGGCTGCACGTCCATGAGACGGGGACCAGCGAGGCAGGACTGACGCTCGCCTTCGTCAATGCGGGCGAGGCCGGCGCGGTGTTCACCGCCTATGCACCGGGGCAGGCCGGCCCGTGGACCTACAGCGTCGCGGCCGGCCAGTCGCTGCGCCAGACCTTGCCGGGGCTGCCGACCCGCGGCGCCTATGCCGTCGCGGTGCACGGCCCGAACGGATTTCTGCGCAGCTTCGAGGGCGATGGTGCGACCGACCCGGCCGGGCTCTCCGCCACGATCGACTATGCGCCGGGCGGCGACGTCGTCCTGGTCCGCCTCACCAACCGCGGCGCGCCGCCGGTCGCCGTCGCGCTGCGGCCGCTCGCCTATCATGGCGAGGGCAAGACGCTTACGCTCGCGCCGGGTGCCAGCCGCGCGCTCCGCTATCCGGTCGCCGCCAGCGACCATTGGTATGATTTCGCGATCGAGCGCCCCGGATCCGCCTGGCGCCGCCGCTTCGCCGGCCATGTCGAGACGGGCCGGCCGAGCCGCTCCGATCCCGCGATCGGAACGATGGCGATCGCTTAGCGCGGGACGAGATGCGGATGCCTTCGTCGTCCCGGCAAAAGCCGGGATCCCTGGACGGCTGCACCGCGATATCCGGGCGTTTGGTCATCGCCGGGGTGCCCCACAGAGCGGCGAAAAGTGCCCCCGTCCGTCAGCCGACCGCATCCATGGGTCCCGGCTTCCGCCGGGACGACGGCGATTCCGCATGATGCCGCCCCGCTCCCGACCCCATAGCGCAGAACAGCGGGCGCCGTCGCGTCAGCGCTGCGCGTCTTCCCACCCGGTCGCGCGGTGATAGGGCGCGTTGGACGCCGCCATCATCCCGCGCACCAATATGTGATCCGCGCCCTTCTCGCCGATCATGATCGTCGGCGCGTTGAGATTGCCCGTCGTCACCGACGGCATCACCGACGAGTCGACAACGCGCAGCCCCGCGATCCCGTGCACGCGCAGTTCGCTGTCGACCACCGCCAGCGGATCGTCGGCGCGCCCGATCCGGCAGCTGCAGGAGGGGTGGTAGGCGCTCTCGACCTTGTCGCGCACGAACGCGTCGATCGCGGCGTCGGTGACGACCTCCGCGCCCGGTTGCAGCTCGCGCCCGGCGAACGGGGCCAGCGCCGCCTGCGCAAAGATCTCGCGGGTCAGCCGGACGCAGGCGCGCATCTCGGTCCAGTCGTCGGGGTGGCTCATATAGTTGAAGCGGATGATCGGCTTGTCGGCGGGATCGGGGCTGCGCAGCCGGACGTGCCCGCGGCTCTTCGAGCGCATCGGGCCGACATGCGCCTGGAAGCCGTGCCCCTCGGCCATCGTGCTGCCGTCATAGGCGACCGCGAGCGGCAGGAAGTGGAACTGGATGTCGGGATAGGCGATGCCGGCGCGGCTGCGGATGAAGCCGCAGCTCTCGAAATGATTGGTGGCGCCGAGCCCGCTTTTGGTCAGCAGCCAGCGCGCGCCGATCGCCGCCTTGGCCAGCGGGTTCATCACCGAAAACAGCGTGACCGGCTGGGTGCATTCCATCTGGAAGTAGAATTCGAGATGGTCCTGCAGATTCTCGCCGACACCGGGCAGATCGTGGACGACCGGAATGTCCAGCGCGCGCAACTCGTCTGCCGGGCCGATACCCGACAATTTGAGCAGCTGCGGCGAATTGATCGGTCCGCCCGACAGGATCACCTCGCGCCGCGCGGTCGCGCGATGCTCGCTCCCGCCCCGCCGATAGACGACGCCGACCGCGCGCCTGCCCTCGAACAGGATGCGGCTCGCCAGCGCGTGCGTGACGACCGCGAGGTTGGGCCGCGTCATCGCCGGCGTGAGATAGGCGTTGGCGGCGCTCCAGCGGCGGCCCTTGTGGACGGTCATGTCCATCCGGCCGAATCCCTCTTGCTGGCCGCCGTTGATGTCGTCGGTCAGCGGATAGCCGGCCTGCTCGGCCGCCCCGAGGAAGGCGGCGTGGAGCGGATTGCTGAGCGGGCCATATTTGGTGTGCAGCTTGCCGGCATCGCCGCGATGCGCGTCGCCGCCCTCCTCGCGCGTCTCGGCGCGCCTAAAATAGGGGAGCACGTCGGCATAGCCCCAGCCGGCCGCGCCCTCCTCGCGCCAGCGCTCGAAGTCCATCGGGTTGCCGCGCACATAGACCATGCCGTTGATCGAGGACGAGCCGCCCAGCACCTTGCCGCGCGGCGTGTGCATCCGTCGCCCGCCGAGATGCGGCTCGGGCTCGGTCTCGTAGCGCCAATTATAGCGGTCGCGGTTCATCGGGATCGACAGCGCGCTGGGCATCTGGATCACCACCGACCGATCCGAGCCGCCATATTCGAGCAGCAGCACCGTCGCCTGGCCGTCGGCGCTCAGCCGGTCGGCGAGCACGCACCCGGCGGAGCCTGCGCCGACGATGATGTAGTCATAGTCGTCCATGAATGCTGATCACGCTCCGACAAAGGCTCCCCCCTCCCTGAAAGGGAGGGGTCGGGGGTGGGTTCGTCCGGGGCGGGCGCAACCGCGATCCGGCGAGCGACCCACCCCTAACCCCTCCCTTTCAGGGAGGGGAACCGTGCCGCACTCCACCATCAATACGGGCAGTCGATCGGCGTCATCGCGACATAGACGCTCTTGATCCGGGTATAATGATCGATCGCCGCCGCGCCGTTCTCGCGGCCGATGCCCGACGCCTTGACCCCGCCGAACGGCAGTTCGACCGGGGTCACATTATATTGGTTGATCCAGCACGTCCCAGCATCGAGCCTGGCGATCACGCGGTGGGCGCGCGTCAGATCCTGGGTGAAGACGCCGGCCGCCAGCCCGAATTCGGTATCGTTGGCGCGCGCGATCACCTCGGCCTCGTCGTCGAAGCCGAGCACCGTCATCACCGGGCCGAACACCTCGTCGCGCACGATCGCCGCGCCGTCGTCGGCCGCCTCGAAGATCGTGGGCTCGACGTAGAAACCATCCGCCAGCGCGCCCTCGGTCAGCCGCCGCCCGCCCGCCACCAGCCGCACGGCCTCGGTCTTGGCGCGCGCGATATGGCCGAGCACCAGGTCCATCTGCGCCTCGGACACCAGCGGGCCGATCTGCGTGTCGGGGTCGAGCGGGTCGCCGACGCGCAGCCTGGCGGTGCGCGCGGCCAGCGCGTCGAGGAAGGCCGCGAGGATCGGGCGCTGGACGAACACCCGCGTGCCGTTCGAACAGACCTGGCCCGAGGAATAGAAATTGGCGAGCATCGCGCCCGACACCGCATTGTCGACATCGGCGTCGGCGAAGATGATCAGCGGCGACTTGCCACCCAGCTCCAACGTCACCGCCTTCAGCCCCGGCGCCGCGGCCGCCATCACCGCGCGGCCGGTCGGCACCGATCCGGTCAGCGACACCTTGGCGATGTCGGGATGCGCGACCAGCGCGCGGCCGAGGTCGCCCTGGCCCTGCACGACCTGGAACACACCCTCGGGCAGCCCCGCCTCGCGGAAGATCTCGGCGAGCGCGATCGCAGTCAGCGGCGTCTGCTCGGCGGGCTTGAAGATCATCGCATTGCCGCAGGCGAGCGCGGGGGCCGCCTTCCAGCAGGCAATCTGCAGCGGATAGTTCCACGCGCCGATCCCCGCGACCACCCCCAGCGGCTCGCGCCGCGTATAGCCGAACGCGCCCGTGCCGAGATCGAGATGCTGGCCCGCGATCGTGGCGGCGACACCGGCATAATATTCGAGACAGTCCGCGCCCGACAGCACGTCGACCGCCTCGGTCTCCTGAATCGGCTTGCCGGTATTCTGCGTCTCCAGCCGCGCCAGTTCGGCATTGCGCGCGCGCAGGATATCGGCGGCCTTGCGCAGAACGCGGCCGCGTTCGACCGGCATCAGCGCGGCCCAGTCGCCCTGTGCGGCCTTAGCACGTGCCACCGCCGCGTCGAGTTGGGCGGGCGTGGTGACCGGCAGCGACGCCAGGGTCTCGCCGGTCGCCGGGTTGATCGGCGACAAGATATCCGACGCTGTCGACGCGTTCAGGCGCACTCTATCTCTCCCGAACCGGCTCTCGGACAATCACGCCCGTCTCCATAAGGGCTTGCCGCCACCGCTCCTGCATTAGATGTTCTAATGGCTTGCGCCGCGAGGCATCTTCCCGTCAACTTGGCCCTCGAAGTGGGGGCTTCGCCGATGACGCGACGAAGACTATACGACATTGCGGCCGCGCTCGCGTCGTTGTTGCTCGGCTTTGTCGGGGTCGCACCCGCGACGGCCGATCCGCCCGCCTGTCGCACGGTGCGCTTCGCCGACGTCGGCTGGGCGGACGTCACCGCGACCACCGGGCTCGCCGGGCAGCTCGTCGCCGGGCTTGGTTACAATCCCAAGATCACCGTCCTGTCGGTCCCCGTCACCTTCAACGGCATGCGCGGCAAGGACGTCGACGTGTTCCTCGGCAACTGGATGCCGATGCAGACCGCCGACCGCAAACCCTTCCTCGACGATCATTCGGTCGAGGTGGTGCGCGTCAATCTGGCCGACGCGCGCTATACCCTCGCTGTCCCCGCCTATCTCTACGACCAGGGCCTGCGCGACTTCCCGTCGATCCAGAAATTCGCCGAGCCGCTCGACCACAAGATCTACGGGATCGAGTCCGGCAATGACGGCAACCGGCTGGTGCTCGGCATGATCCGCGCCAACACCTTCGGCCTCGGCGACTTCAAGCTGATCGAGAGCAGCGAGCAGGGCATGCTCGCCGAGGTCGAGCGCGCGGTGCGCGAGAAGCGGCCGATCGTCTTCCTCGGCTGGCAGCCGCACCCGATGAACGACCGTTTCAAGATGCGGTATCTGATGGGCGGCGACAGCGTCTTCGGCCCCAATTTCGGCAGCGCGACCGTGTCGACCGACGTCCGCGCCGGCTATCTGCAGCAATGCCCCAATATCGGCCGGCTGCTGCACAATCTGGCCTTCGCCGTCGGCGACGAGAATGCGCTGATGCAGAGCGTCCACGACAGCGGCGACCCGGCGATCGCGGCGCGCCTGTGGCTGCGCGCGCATCCCGACCGGCTTCACGCCTGGCTCGACGGGGTGCAGACGATCGATGGCAAGCCCGGCGAGCCCGCGATGCTCGCCGCGCTCAGGCCCGCCGGCGGCAGCGGCTTCCTCACCGAGAACAAAATTCCCGTCGGCGTCTGGATGAGCAGCCTGGTCGACGTGATCAAGGCGCATCACGGCCTGTTCGACGCCGTCACGCTGGTGCTCGGCTCGGCGATCAATGGGCTGACCTGGCTGCTCGCGGCGATCCCGCCGCTGCTGTTCGTCGCGATCGTGGCGGGCCTCGCCTATTATCTGCGGCGATCGATCCCGCTGACGATCTTCGTTGCGCTGGCGCAGCTGTTCATCATCAACCAGGGCTATTGGGCAGCGACGATGGAGACGCTGTCGCTTGTCCTGTTCGCCGCCTTCGTCTCCGCGCTGATCGGGGTGCCGATCGGCATCTGGGCGGGCCACCGGCCGCGCGCCTTCCAGTTCATCCAGCCCGTGCTCGACCTGATGCAGACGCTCCCCACCTTCGTCTATCTGATCCCGACGCTGGTGCTGTTCGGGCTCGGGGTGGTGCCCGGGCTCATCTCGACGATCATCTTCGCGCTGCCCGCGCCGATCCGGATGACGCAGCTCGGCATCCTCTCGGTGCCGACGCCGCTGATCGAGGCGGGCCAGTCGTTCGGCGCGACCCCCTGGCAGCTGCTCGTCAAGGTCGAGCTGCCCGCCGCCGCGCCGTCGATCATCGCGGGAGTCACCCAGTGCATCATGCTCAGCCTGTCGATGGTGGTGATCGCGGCGCTGGTCGGCGCGGGCGGGCTCGGCGTGCCGGTGGTGCGCGCGCTCAACACGGTGCAGGTCGGAATGGGCTTCGAGGCGGGGTTCGCAATCGTGCTGGTCGCGATCATCCTCGACCGGATGACGCGCAGCGGTGCGGTAAAGGGCAAGCCATGACGGTCGCGCTCGAGTTCCGCGATGTCGACATCCTGTTCTGCAACAGCGGCGGCCGGCGGCGTGCCGCCGATCTCGCCGCCGCGCAGGCGCTGCTCGACAGTGGCGCCGATCGCAGCGAGATCGCGCGCCAGACCGGCGTCGTGCTCGGCGTCACCGGCGCCAGTCTGGCGGTCGAGCAGGGCACGATCTCGGTGTTGATGGGCCTGTCGGGCTCGGGCAAGTCGACGCTGCTGCGCGCCGCCAACGGCCTCAACCGGGTGACGCGCGGCCATGTGCTGGTGCGCGACGGCCTGGGCTCGAAGGATGTCGCGCATTGCCCCGAGGGCGTGCTCCGCCACATCCGCCGCACCCGCGTCGCGATGGTGTTCCAGCAGTTCGGGCTGCTGCCCTGGCGGACGGTGCGCGAGAATGTCGCCTTCGGGCTCGAGCTGCGCGGCACGCCGCGGCCCGAGATCGCGCGCATCGTCGACGAGCGGCTGGCGCTGGTCGGGCTCGACGCCTGGGCGGACCGCTATGCCGGCGAGCTATCGGGGGGCATGCAGCAGCGCGTCGGGCTCGCGCGCGCCTTTGCGACCGATGCCGACATCCTGCTGATGGACGAGCCCTTCTCGGCGCTCGATCCGCTGATCCGCGCCAAGCTGCAGGACGAGCTGCTCGACCTCCAGCAGAAGGTGCAGAAGACGATCGTCTTCGTCAGCCACGATCTCGACGAGGCGCTCAAGCTCGGCGATCAGGTGACGATCCTCGAGGGCGGGCGGATCATCCAGAGCGGCAGCGGCGAGGACATCGTGCTGCGCCCGGCGACGCCTTATGTGGCGAGCTTCGTCCGCCACATGAACCCGCTCAACGTGATGACCGGCGCGACGGTGATGCGGCCGATGCACGCGCTGGCGGCGCGGGGCGGCCGCCACCTGCTCGACGACGCCCAGCGCTACTGCGTGGGCATCGGCGCGGGCTATGACGACGTGCGGATCGACAATGTGCCGCACGCCGTCACGCCGGTTGTCGATCCGGACGCGCAGGACCGCTTCCCGGCCGGGGTCATCGCCTGCCCGGCCGGCGTCTCGGTCAAGACGCTGATCCGCATCCTGTCGGTCTCGGGCCATCCCGTGCTGCTCACCGACGGCGACCGGCTGGTCGGCGTGTGCGGCGGGCAGGACGTATTGAAGGCGCTCGATACGAGCAGCATGGTCTAACGTCGGCTGCGAAACGCGATGACACTTTTCGTCATCCCGGACTTGGTCTGGGATCCAGACGCGAAGCGTTCCTTCGCCAGACGCGGCGTGTCTGGATCCTGACCTTCGTCAGGATGACAATAGCCGGGCTCTTCGCGCCGGCGTCCCCTATTCGCCCCGCACCCGCGGGAAGCGCGCGGACGCCTCCAAGTCCTCCAGGTCCATATGCCCGCGGACATAGTCCTGCGCGGCGTCGCGGAACGGCTGATAGTCCCAGGCCTTGGTCGTGCCCTTGGCGGTGGCCGCCGCGACCAGGCGGCGGCGACTCTGGCTCGCCAGCACCTCGGCCTCGATCCGCGGCAGGTCCCAGCGGTCGCCGACCTCGCGCCGGAACGCCGCGACGGTCGCGGCATGAGCGGGATCGGAGGCCAGATTGGCGAGCTCGTCGGGATCGGCGACGAGATCGAACAGCTGGTCGGGGTCGGCCGGGCAGTGGATGAACTTCCAGCGGTCGCGGCGGATCATCACGATCGGCGCGATCGCCGCCTCGCCGAGATATTCGCCGATCACCTCGTCCGACCCGGCTTCGCCCAGCAGATGTGGCAGCAGGCTGGTGCCGTCATGCGCAGGCATCATGTCGTCGGACATCGCGCCGCCGGCGAGATCCGCCAGCGTCGGCAACAGATCGAGCAGCGACACGCTGGCCGCGACCCGATGCGGTGCGAAGCGGCCCGGCGCGTGGACGATCATCGGGATGCGCGCGCCGCCCTCGAAGAAGTTCATCTTGTACCAGAGGTCGCGCTCGCCGAGCATCTCGCCATGGTCGCCGATCAGCAGGATGATCGTGTCGTCGGCCATACCGCTGTCGTCGAGCGCCTCGAGCACCGTCCCGATCTGCTCGTCGACGAAGCTGATCGCGCCATAATAGGCGTGCCGCGCCGCGCGGACTTGGGCATCGGTGACATCGTCGAGATCGAGGCCGCAGACATGGCGCAGCCGGAGCGCGTGCGGGTCCTGGTCCGCCTTGGCGATGCGCACGCGCGGCGGGGCGATGGCGGCATCGTCATAGAGGTCCCAATAGCGACACGGGATCGCGAAAGGATCGTGCGGGTGGGTCAGCGACATCACCAGGAAGAAGGGGCGTTCGTCGCGACCGCGCGCGATCTCGAACAGCTTGCGCCGCGTGACGAAGCTCACCTCCTCGTCATAGTCGAGCTGGTTGGTGCGGATGCACGGCCCGGCGCTGATCACCGAGTCCATCGAATGATACCAGCTCGGCCGCTCGGCGAAGCGCGTCCAGTCGGGCGTCCAGCCGAAGTCGGCGGGATAGATGTCGGTGGTCAGCCGCTCCTCGAAGCCGTGGAGCTGGTCGGGCCCGACGAAATGCATCTTGCCGGCCAGGATCGCGCGGTAGCCGCGCTGGCGCAGAACGTGCGCGATCGTCGGCTGGTCGGCGGGGAACTCGCAGGCATTGTCATAGGCGCCGATCCGCGACGGCAGCCGGCCCGACAGGAAGGAGAAGCGCGACGGCGCGCACAGCGGGCTGTTGCAATAGGCGCTGTCGAACACCACGCCCTGCGCCGCCAGCCGCGCCATGTTTGGCGCGCGGACCAGATCGTGGCCGTAGATCGGCAGCGCGCTCGGCGCCATCTGGTCCGCCATCAGGATCAGGATGTTGGGCTGGGCGGAACGGGCCATCGATACTGCCTCCAATCTGTGTCGCTGTCTGCCGCGTCGGCGGATGCGTGTGAAGCCGTGCGCGGGTGATGGCGAGCATAAGAAAGGATGGGCCCGCCGGTCGCATTGCCGCGCCACGCCACGAAGCGCGACCGATCTGCAACACCCGGTAACGATCGCACCTGACCAAAAGCGGAGCGGCTTGACGCATAGGACAATCGAGCAGACATCGCGGCCAAAGACATAAGATGTTAGGGGAGTAAGGGATGCCGAAGCATATCGTCCGCGCCTGTGCGTTCATGGCCGCGGTCAGCAGCGCCGCGATCGTCCAGGCCGCCGCACCGAGCCCGTTCACCGGCGCCACCGTGTTCGGTGACAGCCTCAGCGACGGCGGAAACTATGCGATCGCCGCGGGCCTGCCGGCGAGCCAGCGCTTCACCACCAACCCCGGGCTGACCGCGATCGAGAATGTCGCGGCCTATTACGGCCTGCCGCTCACCGCCTCGCTGGCGGGCGGGCAGGATTACGCTTTTGGATCGGCGGGCATCTCGACCAATACCCCGGGCGCCCCTGCCGGCATCCCGACCGAGACCCAGCAGATCACCGGCTACCTCGCCGCCAATCCCAAGCTCGACCCCAACCGGCTCTATTCGGTGTGGGGCGGCGCCAACGACATCTTCTATCATGCCACCGCAGTGGCCGCCGGACAGGCTGCAGCGCAGCTTGCCGCGGCACGGACCGCCGGGCTGCCGGCCGCACAGGCGGCGGCCGTCACCGCCGCGATCAACGCGCAGGTCGCGCGATCGCAGGGCGTTGCCGGGTTCGAGACGGCGCAGCAGGCCGGCCTCGCGATCGTCAGCGCGGCGATCCAGGAGGGCACGCTGATCAGCCAGCTCCATCAGGCCGGCGCGCGCTATACCGTGGTCTTCAACCTCCCCGACATCGGCCGCACGCCGCAGGCGATCGCGCAGAACGCGACGGTGCCCGGCGCCGCCGCCAGCCTCACCACGCTGTCGACCACCTTCAATTCGGCGCTCAGCGGCCAGCTGCTCGGCAAGACCGGCATCATCCCGGTCAACACCTTCGCCTTTCTGACCGAAGTGCTCAACGCGCCCGCCCAATATGGCATCGTCAACACGACCGTGCCGGCCTGCACCACCGCCAGCTCGATCCTGTGCACGCCGCAGACTTTGGTCACGCCGACGGCCGCCAGCAATTATCTGTTCGCCGACGGCGTCCACCCGACCACCTATGCGCACATGCTGCTGGCACAGGTCGTCGAAAGCGAGATCACCGCGGGCCAGCAGGCGAGCCTGCTCGCCGAGGCGCCGCTGGTCACGCTCGAATCCGAACGCAATGCGATCAACCAGCAGCTGCTCGAGGAGCAGATGACCGACCGCACCGGCGTGCGCCTGTTCACCACCGGCGGCTTCGCGCGCGAAACCTATTCGGACGAGGCGATCCGTCCGCTCGACCATGACGACTGGCTGATCACCGCGGGCGTGATCGATCGCATGACCCCCGAGCTGACCGTCGGCATCGCCGGCACCGCGGGCACGCAGCATCAGAGCCTGAACGGCCAGCTGCGCCACTTCAAGACGGTCAGCTATATGGGCTCGGCGTTCGCGCAATATGCGCGCGGCGCCGCCTATCTCAGCGCCGCGGCGGGCGCGGGCGGGCTGTCGTTCGACGATATCGAGCGCCGCTTCGCGATCGGGCCGTCGACGCGCACCGAAGAGGGCTCGACGCACGGCTCGACGATCTCGGCGAATGTGACCGCCGGCTATTGGTTCGGCGACCGCACCCTGCGCGCCGGGCCGTTCCTGCGCGGCGTTTACGAGCGCGTCCGCGTCGGCGGCTATGACGAAGACAGCGGCGACAGCACCGCGATGCGCTTCGAGCGGCAGACCCGCCAGTCGCTGATCGGCGAGGCCGGCGCGCGGCTGCAGGGCACGCTGGCCGGGGCGGGCGCCGAGCTCCACCCCTATGTCGAGGTCGCCTATGCACATGACGACGACGCCCATGCGCACGGCGTGCTGACCGGGCTGTCGACGATGAACGGCGAGTTCGCGATCCCCGGCTATGCGCCGGACCGCAATTGGGGCGAGGCGCAGGCCGGGGTCGCGGCGGTGTTCAGCCCGCGGGTGACGGCGTCGATCGGCTATCAGGGCCGCTTCGCGGGCAAATCGAGCGCCTATAACGGCGCCAATGTCGGACTGCGGTTCGGCTTCTGACGACGGTGACGGCGGCGGTCGCGCCGCCGCGCCGCATCTTAGCCGAGGATCAGCCGGCGAACGAGACCGCGACCGCCGCGCCGCCGGCGATTGCGCCGGTCACCGTCTCGCCGCGCCGGATCGGGCCGACACCGGCCGGCGTTCCGGTGAAGATCAGGTCGCCGGGCGCCAGCGCGACATAGGTCGACAGCGTGGCGATGATCTCGGCGACCGACCAGATCATGTCGGAGAGGTCGCCGGCCTGGCGGCGCTGGCCGTCGATATCGAGCGTGATCGCGCCCGATGTCGGCGGCATGCCGGGACGCAGCGCGCCGATCGGTGCGGAGGCGTCGAAGCCCTTGGCCATGTCCCACGGCCGCCCCGCCGTCTTCGCCGCCGCCTGCAGGTCGCGCCGGGTCAGGTCGAGGCCGACGGTCCAGCCGAAGATCGTCGCCGCCGCATCTTCGACAGGGATGTCCCGCCCGCCGCCGCCGAGCGCGACGACGAGCTCGACCTCGTGATGGAGATCCTCGGTCCGCGACGGAAAGACGAGCGTGGTGCCGCTCGCGACCACCGCGTCGGCCGGCTTGGCGAAGAAGAAGGGCGGCGCGCGATCCGGGTCCGATCCCATCTCGCGGGCGTGCTCGGCATAATTCTGCCCGACGCAGAAGATGCGGCGCACCGGAAAGCGCTCGGCCGAACCGGCGATCGCGACGGTCGGTGGGGTGACGACAGGCACGCTCGGCATCTATCTTCCTCGCTTCATGATCGGTGCGCGCGGTCGGGCGTCACCGTGGACGCGGCAAATAGGCGCGGCAGCCGCGCCCGGCTAGAGCGGGGGGCACCGCGGCCGACCATCACGGTCGCTCGGTCCGCCGACGACCGAGCCAGGCAAGCGTGCCACCCGCCGCCAGAAGCGTGGCGCCGAGCCCGCTTCGGCCCTCGCGGCGCAGCGCCGCGAGGCCGACCGTGGCGAGCAGGATCGGCAGCTTGCCGGCACGCCCCAGATCCAGGATCGGCATCGCCCGGCTGGTCAGAGCCGCGGTCGTGAGCTCCGACCCCAGCGATGGCCCCGACGGCAACGCCGCCGGCGCCGGTGCCGTCGTCTCGGCGACCTGGTCCGCGACGCTGGCGCCGCGCTGCCCGATCGGCATTGGCGGGCCTTCGGTGGTGTCCTGCAGTGTCTGGCGCTCGAGCTCGGCGTTGATCTCGGCGCCGAGCAGCAGCACATAGGCCGACAGATACAGCCAGGTCAGGAAGACGACGACCGCGCCGAGGCTGCCATAGGTCGCGTTGTAATTGCCGAAGTCGGCGACGTAGAGCCCGAAGCCGATCGTCAGCAGGAGCCAGAGCACCGCCGCGATCAGCGAGCCCGGCGTGATCCACACCCATCTCGCCTTCCGGCGGTCCGGCCCGTAGCGATAGAGGGTGGCGGCGCCCCCCGCCCCCGCGAGCACGAGCACGACATAGGACAGCAGCTTGCCGGCGAGGATCACGACCGACGGCGCATGCGCGAGCGCGTCGTCGAGATGGCCGAGCGACGCCACCGCGATCATCGCCACGATCGCGACGCCGATGCCGCCGACCGTGATCGCCAGCGACAGGAGCGTGAGCCGGATGAAGCTGCGCCCCTCCTGCTCCTCATAGGCGATGTCGAGACCGGTGATGATCGCGCTCGCCCCGTTGCGCGCGCCATAGAGCGCCAAGACCAGCGCGACGAGCAGCCCGAAGCCCTTCTTGGTCGACGAGGTGTGGACGACCGACAGCAGCTGCTCGGCGATCAGCTTCGCCGCGTCGGCGGGCATCACCGACATCATCTTCTGCATGTCCTGGATCACGGTCGCGGGCGCCGCGACCAGCCCGTACCCGAGCACCAGGGCGGCCAGCATCGGCACCAACGCGACGAATCCGTAGAACGCCACGCCGGCGGCGGCGAGGCTGATATTGTCGCGACTGAGCGCAGTCCAGGTTCGCGTCAGCACCGCCTTCCACGCCGCCCACGGCATATGCCATGGACTGTGCGCGTCGCTGCCAGGACGCGCCAGGCGCGTTCGAGTCTCTCTTGCCGCCATGCCGACCCCCAACGCGATCCATCCAAATTCTGGACGATGAACGCGTCGGAGCGCCGGGAAGTTCGATCGCCGCGCGGGCGATCGTGCACGGCAAGGCCGTCCCGCCCGCCGCCGATCAATGCGTGGTCAGACCGTCCCCGGTCGTGGGCCCTACGGGCGTCGCACTGCAGGCACCCAATGATAGGGCGCAGCACAGAGCGTAGATGAAGAAGCTCATTCTCAACGCGACCCCCTCGACGCGCATCGCGCGTCTCAGTCATCGCTCCCCTGCCCCCCGTCCTAGGCGCCGATCCTCAACGACCCGGTAAGAGAGATGGTTAAGTGCGCTTTCGACCGGCGAGCAGTTCCTCGACGCGGAACACCAGCTCGTCGGGATCGAAGGGCTTTTTGAGATAGTCGTTGGCGCCCTGGTAGAGCGCGAGTTCGACATCCTGTTCGCTGGTCCGCCCGGTCAGGATCATCACCGGAATATTGAACAGATCGAGCGATTTGCGCATCTCGCGCAGGACGAGCAGCCCGGACAGTTCGGGCATGTTGCAATCGAGGATGACGAGGTCCGGCCGCTTGGCCTTGATCACCGCCAAGGCCGACTTGCCGTCGGGCAGCAGGCCGACGCCGTGTCCCGCGGCGATCAGCGCGTCGCGCGCGATTTCGCCGACGATCTCGTCGTCGTCCGCGATGATGATCCTGGCCATGTCTGTGTTCCGATCCCGTCTGTGCGGCTCAGGCCGACTGTGCCATGATATCGGCGGTGCGGCGCAGGGCCTCGGTCCGATCGGCACGGGCCCCTGTCGCCAATGCGGCTTCGAGCGACCGGGCCTCGGCGGCGAGACCGGCATCGCCGAACATCTCGGCCGACCCCAGAAATTTGTGAAGCTGATGCGCCAAGCTCGTCACCTCCTCGTCCGTCACCCGTTCTGCCAGGGAGAGAGTCGTGATGAGGTCGATTAGTTCCGTCCGCCGCTCGCCATAGCGCTCCTGCAACCGTGCGCTGAACCGCGCGGCACCCGTCGGCTTGGCCTCCGCATCGCCGCGGCGCGCCCAGCGCCGGATCGCGCCGTCGAGGTCGGCATCGTCGAGCGGCTTGGAGAGATGCGCCTGCATGCCGGCGCTCAGGCAGGCGGCGATGTCGTCGGCATAGGCGTTGGCGGTGAGCGCGATGATCGGCAGCGTCGCGGGATCGTGGCCGGCGGCACGGATGCGGCGGGTCGCCTCGATCCCGTCCATCACCGGCATCTGCATGTCCATCAGCACCAGGTCATAGGGCGTGTGCGCCGCGACCGACGCCGCGACGGCCGCCACCGCGGCTTCGCCGTCGTCGACGACATCGATGCGATGACCGCGCCGCTCGAGCAGCTCGCGGATCAGCATCTGATTGACGTCGTGATCCTCGGCGACGAGAATATGCACCGCGCGATGCTCGGGCAGCGCGATACGGCCCGGTTCGGCAAGCGGCGCGGCTTCGGGCGCCACCTCGGGCAGACGCAGCGGCACCGCGAGCAGGAAGCGGCTGCCGCGACCGGGCTCGCTGCTGACGGTGAGCGTGCCCCCCATCAGCGTCGCGAGCTGCATGCTGATCGCCAGGCCGAGCCCGGTGCCGCCATATTTCGGCGTGATGCCGTCATCGGCCTGGACGAAGCGCTGGAAGATCGCCGCCTGGCGTTCGAGGACGATGCCGATCCCCGTGTCGGCGACCTCGACATGGACCATCGCACCCTCGACGGTCGCGCGGACCGAGATCGAGCCCTCGCTGGTGAATTTGACGGCGTTGCCGATCAGGTTGATCAGGATTTGGCGCAGCCGCAGGCCGTCGCCGATCATCATCGGCGGCACGTCTGGGGCAACGATACAGTCGAAGCGCAACCCCTTCTGCTGGACCGCGGGCGCCATCAGCTTGGCGCTGGCGCGGATCGCGTGCGCCAGTTCGAACGGCTCGGACAGCACGCGCAGATGCCCCGCCTCGATCTTCGACAGGTCGAGGATGTCGTTGAGCAGCCGCATCATCGCGCGCCCCGAATCCGCGATGAGCTCGGCATGGCGCCGCTGCGAGTCGTTCAGCTCGCCGTCGAGGATCAGCTTGGTGAAGCCGATGACGCCGTTCATCGGGGTGCGGATCTCGTGGCTCATCTGCGCCAGGAAGCTGGACTTGGCGTCGCCCAGCGCCTCGGCGCGCCGGCGGGCCTGATCGAGTTCGCGCTCGAGCAGCTTGCGCTCGGCGATATCGGCCTCGAGCTTGAGGTTCGCATCGGCCAGCGCGAGCAGCCGGCGCCGCCGGTCATGCGCGACCAGCAGCGCGAAGGCGACGATCAGCAATGCGCAGAGGACGAGCGCGTAGCGCCCGCCGGATTGGAGATGGTCCGCACGCGCCTGGCGGCGGGCGAGCAGATCCTCCTCGTTGGCGTGCATCCGGTCGATCAGGTCGAGCAGATGCGCGGTCGCGGCGCGGCTCTGCGCACTGGCGACGATCCCGACCGCGCCATCATGATCGCCCCCGGTCTCGAGGTCGATCGAGCCCTGCATCTCGTCGAGTTTGCCGAGGATGGCGGCGCGCAGCGCGCGGGCGCGGCCCTCCTGCGGGCGGTTGTCGGCGACCGCGATCAGCAGCCGGTCGAGTTCGGGCACCACCGCCAGCCGCATCGCGCCGAGCATCTGCAGCGCATGCGGATCGCGGGTCAGCAGGAAGCCGCGCCGCTGGATTTCGGCGCGGGCGGTATAGACTTGAGCGCGGCTGAGGTGATCCTCGACATCCGAGGTGTGCCGCACCCAGCCTTCGGCGACCCGCTGTTCGTGCGAGAGGACGAAGGTGAAAGCGGCGCAGCACAGGATCAGAATGAATCCGGAGATCAGCGCAATAGAGACCTTGGGACGGTCGTCTTGCAACACGGGCACGCCTCGCAACTCGTTGGGCGCCCCATTATACAATTAGGCGGTTAACAGACCCTCAACCACGCTCTCGCCCTGCGCATCCGACCGGCCAGCACCGGTGCGCCGGGAGGAAACCGACGCCGCCCGATCCGCCAGGCGCGCTGCGAGTGCCGCTCTACGAACCGTAACATAGGCGTGGCACCGGGTCGTCCGACATGACCTCGACCGCGTAAAGGTACCCCGTTGCGTATCCTGCTTCTCTCGCTGCTGCTGCTGGCCGGCTGTTCCACCGCTCGCGAGACATCGGTCCGGCAACCCGATCCGGCGCCGCACCGGCGGCCGGTCATCCTGATCTCGATCGACGGCTTTCGCGCGGATTATCTCGATCGCGGCGTGACGCCCCATCTGAGCGCATTGGCCGCCGGCGGCGTGCGCGCCGCGATGTCGCCCGCCTTCCCGTCGATCACCTTCCCCAACCATTATACGCTGGTGACCGGCTTGCGCCCCGATCGCCACGGCATCGTCGGCAACACGATGGAGGATGCCGCGATCCCGGGCGTCACCTTCAGGCTGAGCGATCGCACGACGACGCGCGATCGCCGCTGGTGGGACCAGGCCGAGCCGATCTGGGTGACCGCCGAGAAACACCGCATCCCGACCGCGACGATGTTCTGGCCAGGATCAGAGGCCGCGATCCACGGCGTCCGCCCCACGCACTGGCGCCGCTTCGACGCCACACTGCCCGCCGAAAAGCGCGTCGACCGGCTGCTGTCCTGGCTAGGCGGGCGCAAGCCCCCCGAATTCCTCACCCTCTATTTCGACGAGGTAGACCATAATGGGCACAAGGACGGGCCCGACAGCGCCGCGGTCGACGCCGCCGCGCAGCATGTCGATGCCGCGATCGGACGGCTGACCGCCGGCCTCGCCGCGCGGCATATCGATGCCGACCTCGTCATCGTCGCCGATCATGGCATCGCCGCCGCTTCTTCCGCCAGCACGCCGCCGGGCTGATCGCGCTGATCGGCGTCTATGTGATGCTCACCGCCTTCCGCGACTTCCGCGACAATTTCGCCGCCGAGATCTGGGGCGAGCTCGGCTATGCCGGCGAAGCGGGGATCTTCACCTGGTCCGAGCTGCCGACGGCGGTGATCGTGCTCGCCGCGCTCGCCTTGCTGATCCGGGTGAAGGACAATCGTCGCGGGGTGATCTGGAACCTGGTGCTGATCGCCTTCGGGCTGGCGGTGATGGGGCTGTCGACGCTCGGCTTTCAGCTTGGCTGGCTGGGCCCGGTGACCTGGATGATCGCGGTCGGCGCGGGTCTGTATTTCGCCTACACGCCGTTCAACGCGCTGCTGTTCGACCGCATGATCGCCGCGACCGGATCCGCGGGCAATGCGGGCTTCCTGATCTATGTCGCCGACGCCTGCGGCTATGTCGGCAGCGTCGCGCTGCTGCTGGTGCGCAACTTCGCCCATGTTTCGCTGCGCTGGACGCCGTTCCTGTGCGACGTCGCCTATGTGACGTGCCTCGTCGGGCTGCTCGCCACCGCCTACGGCATGGTCCGCCTGCTGCGCTCGCTGCCCGTCACCGCGTCCGCCGCTTAGCCGCCTAGAGGCCGGCCACGACGAAGGCGCGGTCCGTAGCCATACCTACCGTCCAGTCAGCGACATCGCGGCCGCGGCCGGCGCCGCTCAGCCCCGCGCATCGACGACGCGGACATCGCCCAGGCTGATCGGGCGGCGCGCGCCAGGCGATCGATCATGGCATCGTCAAGCGATCGACAGGCCGGCCTTGCCGGCCTCGACCGCGAAGCGGGCGATGCTCGAGATCGGCGAATTCGGATCGCGCGCGTCGCGGAGGCCGCGGAAGTCGATGGTGGCATGCGTGGGCCTGAGCTCGGCGAGGCCGTAGCCGCGCACCTCGTTCTCGGCGAAGCGAAAACCCGGGTTGAGCATGGTGCTCTGTTTGAACACGGCGTCGTGGAACAGCGAGGTGATCGAGCCGCCGACGAACTCTGAGGCGAGCAGCCGCTCCGGTGCGTCGGGATCGGCCATGTCGGTGGCGGCGAAGGAGTGGATGTCGCCGCTCAGCACCAGCGGATTGGGCGTCCTGGCGTCGCGCCAGCGCCGCAGGATCCGCTCGCGCGCCGCCGGATAGCCGCCCCAGCTGTCGACGCTCCAATATTGCGGGCCCTGGTCGGGATGCGCCGGATCGATCCGCGCATAGGATGTCATCAGCGTCTGCTGGGTGAGCAGGTTCCAGCGCGCCCGCGTAGCCCCCAGCGCCTCGCCCAACCACGCCTCCTGCTCGGCGCCGAGAATGGTACGCGCGGGATCGTGGCGCTCGGCGCAATCGGTGACCAGCGTCTTATAGTCGCGATGCTGTGCCAGTAATTCGGGCGGCTGGCAGGGATGGCCCGAGCGCCATTGCCGGTCGTCGACGATCTGGAACTGCGCCAGCCGGCCCCAGTCGAGCGTGCGATAGAGCCGCGCCGAGGGTCCGACCGGGCGCGCCGAGCGGCGCAGCGGCATATGCTCCCAATAGACTTTGTACGCCGCCGCGCGCCGGCGCAGGAAGGCGGCGCGGTCGCCATTATGCTCGTCGAGATCGTCGGCATAGTCGTTGGCGACCTCGTGATCGTCCCAGGTCACCACCCAGGGCGCCGCGGCATGCGCACCCTGCAGCAGCGGGTCGAGCTTGTAGGTGGCATAGCGGACGCGGTAGCCGGGGACGTCGAACGGCTCGGGATTGAGATGCCTGCGAACGCCGCCGTCGGCCGGCGCCGCCTCATAGATATAGTCGCCGAGGAAGAAGATCAGGTCGGGATCGTCGGCGACCGCGTGGCGCCAGGCGGCATAATAGCCCGCCTCATATTTCTGGCAGGACGAAAAGACGATGCGAAGCCGGTCGACCGGCGCGCCGGGCAGCGGCGCAGTACGCGTGCGGCCGACCGGGCTGACGACACCACCGCTGATGAAGCGATACCAATAGCGGCGATCGGGCCTGAGCCCGCCGACCTCGACATGGACGCTATGCCCCCAGTCCGGATCGGCGATCGCCTGGCCATGCCGCACGATGTTCGCAAACCGCGCGTCCTGGGCGATCTCCCAGCGAACCGGCACCGCGATCGGCGGCATCCCGCCGTCGCCCTCGAGCGGCCTGGGCGCGAGCCGGGTCCACAGCACCATGCCGTCGGGCACCGGCTCCCCCGAGGCCACGCCGAGCGTGAACGGATCGGCGGCGCTGGCGGCATCCGCCCGACTACCGATGCTCAGCAGCGCGGGCGCGGCGAGGCCTGCTCCGATCAGATGGCGGCGGTTGATGTCGGACATGGAGACCGGTCCTCTGCGCTATGCGTTCGCCGCGCGCCTGCCGGCACGCACGGATGATCCTACAGCCTATCGCGCGTCGATGACGGGTATGTGGCTGGCGACGAGTTCGCGCGTCGATCGCTCGACCGACCAGAGCAACCGCGGATCCTTCGCGTCCCAGGCGATCGCCTGCCCGTCGGTGGGAAGCGCGACGGTGGCGACATGCACGAGCACGCCGCTCTCGGCGGGCACGCGCAGCACATAGAGTTCGGGACGGTCGTGACCGGTGACGTAGAGCAGCCCGTCACGGCCCCAGGCGCCCCCCGACGCGCTCTTGGGCGCCATCAGGTCGAGAATGTCGTCGGGGAAGCGAAACCGCGCCTGCTCGCGCCAGTCGCGATCGTAGCGGACCAGCGTCGTGAAGCGATGGTCGCGCCCGAGCTCGCCGCCATGCTTGTCGTAATTGGCAAAGCACGCCCACCACGCGCCGCCGTGACGCATCGCCCAAGTCAGCGAGCCGTAGCCGTGGCCAAGCGGCTGCGTCGACAGATGGCGCAGCGTGCGCGCGTCGAAGCGCTCGATCCGGCTGTCCATCGGCACGGCCGGAAAATTCGACGCGGCGCAGACCAGCGTCGCGCGATCGGCGGTGCAGCTGTTGATATGCGGGAACAGCGCGGGATCACCTTGCCAGCGCGTCGCCTCGCGCCCGCTGGCCGCGTCGATCCGCGCGATGACGTGGTTGGAGACCGCATAGAGGTCGTGCCGTCGCGACGCGACGCCCTGATCCGCATCGCGTGTCGGCAGGCGCCGCAGCTCGCTCGCCTGAAGCGACAGGATCGCGACCGCAGCACCGAGCAGTGCGATCACCATCCAGGTCCGTCCTCAGATAAAGACACGCACCGTGCCGCCGACGGTGCGCGGATCGCCGGGATAGCCCAGGCGGCGCCCGTCGACGTGGTAAGGCCCGGAAGGTTGATGCAACAGCTCCGGTTCACGAGCTTCTGATCCCATGCCTGCAGGTGCGGCCCGCCGTGCATGAGCTGCGGGTTAAGCCGGGCGTTGACCGGCGCATAGGCACCTTCCTCCGCCCGCGGGTCAAGCGTGATCGTCAAAGTCTGCCTGGTCCGCAGGTCGTGTCGACGAGGCCAAAGGCGGTCACGCTGTCGCCGATCGGATGGCAGTCGTCGGTGGTGAGATCGGCCGTCCATTTGGGCAAGCGGCGATCATCTTCCCAATCGACCAAATCGCTACCGAAGCGTCCTGGATCTGCGCCGGTCGGTCGGGTCTTGGCACAAGCTCCTTTGCGTCGGCCAACTCGTAAGGCTGCGAATTTGGGACGGCTTGCACACGTCGCTGGGTGTCGGCGGCTTTACGCCTCGTCATATTGAGGGCTTCATGAAGCCCCCAAGAGGCCCACATTTTGGTGCCGACGGGTACAAAGACGCGTGGACGGCACCGGACGGTCGACGGCGCAAGAAACCCGATTCCCCGGCGTTTTTCGAAGATTTTGGGAACCAGATGGACTGGTTAATGGTGCGCCTACAGGACTCGACCCGGCTTTCTAACCGGCTGAAATAGAACCATAGTATTCAGTGCGTTCGTCACGTGGCCCCGAGTTGGCCACCAAGATTTTTCAGGACTCGCACCGACTCCCAGATCAGGCAGAACGGCAACATTTTGGTCGATTCGCTTCTACCAGATCTGGTCGAGGAGATGACGTGAAATGGGACTTACCAGTCATTCCCGACGGCAGTGGCGAACGGCAGCATTTATCTTATGGAGACATCGTCAAAGCACAGGGTGCAACGCCGCATAGATCAATGGTAGCGTCGGTCGGCCCGATAATTTGCGCAGAACGGAAGCGCTCATGCAGGCGCTTAAACGATCTTGGTCCGCAACCATGCGGCCCCGTCGGCTATCGCACGCCTTGCAAGCTCGGCGATCGACATCGCCTCGAGGAAGCTGTGCGTCGCGCCGGCATAGACCACGTCGAGCACCTCGACGCCCGCGACGCGCATCCGCTTTGCGATGGCATGGCTCTGCTCGGACAGAATGTCGCAGTCGGGAATGACGAGAAAGCACGGAGGCACACCTGTGAGATCGGCGATGATAGGGCGGGCATAGGGATCGTCGAGCACGCGATCCTCGGTGCCGGTGTAGCTGTCAAAATAATACTCCATCTCGGCGCGGTCGAGCACCGATCCCGGGCCACCGAAACGCTGCTCTGCCTCATCTGAGCAACGCGCACCGAACGCGCCGTAGTTCAACAGTAACGCTTGCAGCCGATCCGGCGCACCGCGATCGCGCAGACGGAGTGCGGTTGCGAGCGCGAGGTTGGCGCCAGCGGAGTCGCCGTCAACTGCGACGCGGGCCGGATCGCAGCCGACGATCACGGCTCCCTCACCACCTAGCCAATCGACGAGGGCAACGATCGCGTCTAGCGCGGCCGGGTAGCGCGCCTCGGGCGACAGCGGATAGTCCGCCCCGATCACTACAAACCCGCCCGCCGCGGCATATTCGCGCATCAGCCGGTCGTGCGTGTCGAGGCTGAACAGCGTGAAGCCGCCGCCGTGGAGGTAGATCAGCGCCGGCGCCGGGCAAGCGACGCCGGGATCGTAGACGCGAACGCGCAACGTGCCTACCCCGCCTACAGGCACGTGGTGCTCGGTCGTCTCGACCATCACCGGGCCGCCGGTTCGCCATGGCCGACGGACCTCTTCGGCGATCGCCCTCGCCTCGGCGAGCGGCAGCGTGGCGAACGGCGGATGGAGGGCCCAGGCCGCCTGCATCTGCGTGACGAAGCGCGCGATATCCGGATCGAGTTCGGGCCTCACCGCATGATCTCCTCTGCTGGGCGATACCGGCTGTGCGTCGTCTGCGATCGATCCGCAATCGATCCGGTGGCAGCCGGTTGGCACCCGGCTTTTCGTCGAACTGGTTGGCGACGCCCGGCGCTTCGTGCTCCATCTGGTGATGGACCAGGGAGAAACGGACGATGAAACCCTCCGGGCGACCATTCTGGATCGCGCTGCACCGCTATGCCGGGCTCGCCATGACGCTGTTCCTGGGTGTGGCCGCGCTGACCGGATGCGTGCTGAGCTTCGATCGCCCGCTCGACGCCTGGCTCAATCCCGACCTGTTCGCGCCCAGCCGTCCAGGCCGCGCCGATCCGCTGACCGCCGTCGCGGCGCTGGAGCGCATGCACCCGGAATTGCTCGCGACCTATTATCCGGTTCGCGCCGAGCCAGGCCGCAACATCGCGGTCCGGGTCGCGCCGCGCGGGACGATGCTGCTCGCCTTCGACGAGGTGCTGCTCGACGCCGGAGACGGGCATTGGGCAGGCGCGCGCCAATCGGGTGCGGGCTGGGACCGGGCGCATCTGGTGCGCGGAATATACGAGCTGCATTGCAATCTGCTGGCCGGGACGATCGGCCGCTGGCTGATGGGGACGGCAGCGGTGCTGTGGCTGCTGAGCAATCTGGTCGGCGTCTATCTCACCTGGCCGACGCGTCCGCCGATCTGGAAGAGCTGGAAGCGAAGCTGGCAGTTCAGGCGCTCGAGCCCGCTGCCCCGGCTGCTGCTCGATATCCACCGGGCGAGCGGATTGTGGCTGCTGGCGCCGATCGCCGTGCTCGCCTTCACCTCGGCGGCGATGAGCTTCTACGGTGAGGCGCTGATGCCGGCGATCGCGCGCCTTTCGCCACCGCGCCCCTCACCGTTCGACCGGCCGCCGATCCGCCCCGCGCCGTCCGCGCCGCCGGACATGCGCGCCGTGCTGCGCCGCGCGACCGATTGCGCGCGGGCACGACGGCTTGGCTGGCAGCCCGCGGTCTACCAGTTCGAGCCCGATCGCGATCTGGCCGGCGTCCGCTTCACTGCGACCGGGCGCGAGACCTATCGCGGGCTCGGGCCGGTCACCTACTGGTTCGACGTGCCCACCGGCCGCTTCGCATATGAGGACAATCCCTATGACGACAGCGCCGGCCTCGGCGTGGCGCGGGCACTCTATCCGCTGCATACCGGCCAGATGATCGGCGCGCCCGGCATCGCGCTCGATGTCGTGCTCGGGCTCGCCACGCTCGAGCAGGCGGGAACCGGCGTCTATCTCTGGCTCAAGCGCCGCCGGATGCGCCGTCCTGCGCGGCGCGCTCCTCGCAGCGTCCATGGTTGAAGCGCCGCATCCAATCGACAAGCGCTGCGTCCGGATGGCGGGCGAGGATCTCGCGCAGCCGCTCGGGCGTCTCGTCCTGCCCAAGCTTGAAGCGGCCTTCGATGCGGAGGATCTCGGCGCGGAAGGCGATGATTGCATCGACCATCGGCGCATAGCGATCGCCCATCGTCGCGGTCGTCCAGCCGATCGGCCGATCGCGCTCCATCGCATCGATCAGCTGCTGGATCGCAGCGCCACCGCCCTCGGGCAGGAACGCGACCCGCGTCGCGATCCGGAGCTGCGCATAGTTCCAGGTCGGCGCCCAGGCCGGATCGGAGACGTGCGCCGGGGATACATAGGCCTGCGGCCCGGTGAACAGCGCGAGCATCTCGGCATTCGCCTGCAGCGCGGCGAACAGCGGATTGCGGCGTGCCATATGCCCGATCAGCGCGATCGGCCGCCCCGCCGTATCGCTCTCGACGAGCAGCGGCAACAACGCTGGCAGCGCCGGATCTGCATCCGACGGGCAGACCCAGGCCAAAGGATATTGCGCGATCAGGTCGATCGCGTCGGCATCGCGATAGCGAGCGAAGGGCGACGCCTGGTCGAGGCGTCCCGCCCCGTCCGGCGAGCGAGCGTCGTTGGCGATGGCGTCGTCGTTCAAAATCGCCCCCGTGGCGGCCCCACGCCGCGATGACGTCGTCGCCAACATCCGCATCTCGCACGGCCGGGGCAAGCGCCAGTTTCGATTTGGGGCGGGGGCCAAGAGAATGCGACGCGGCGGGATGGCGATCGGCAATGGTCCCGCCTATGCTCGCGGAACATAGTCAAAGGGGGGACCATGTTGCGTCCGTGGAAAGTCGTGCTCGGCGAGCGGATCGATTCGTCGCGATCGATGCCGATCTATCTGCAGATCGTTCATGCGCTGATTCACGAGATCGAGCGCGGCCGGCTGCCATCGGGCGCCTTCCTGCCGAGCAGCCGAGAGCTCGCGAAGCTGCTCGGCGTCAACCGCAAGACGGTCGTGCTCGCCTATGAAGATCTGATTGCGCAGGGCTGGCTGGTCTCGAACGGAACACGCGGGACGATGGTGTCGGACACCCTGCCCGATCGCCGGCCGGCCGCGCCGCGCAGCACGCAGAGCGCTGCCGACGAGCGGCTCGACAAACCCGCCTTCCGTTTTCAGCCGCCGCCCGAACGTCCGCTCGCGTTGCAAGGGGGCACCGGCGTCAAGCTCGACGAGGGATCGCCCGACGGGCGCATCTTCCCCGCCGAGATCCTGACCCAGGCCTATCGCTCGGCGATCCGCCGCGCCACGCGCGACAACCGCCTGCTCTACCGCGATCCGCGCGGCGCCCCGCGTCTGCGTGAAAGCATCGCGACGATGCTCAAGGCCGAGCGCGGCCTCGCCGTCACCGCCGACAACATTTGCATCACGCGGGGCAGCCAGAACGGCATCTTCCTCGCGGTGCGCACATTAATCGCGCCGGGCGACGTCGCGCTGGTCGAGGCGCTGACCTACGAGCCGGCGGTCGCCGCCTTCCAGGCGTGCGGCGCCAAGGTGGTGCCGGTCCGCATCGACGAGCAGGGCATCGACGTCGAGGACGTCGAACGCCAATGTCGCGCGCACCGCGTCCGCGCGATCTTCCTGACCCCGCACCATCAGTTCCCGACCACGGTATCGTTGCGGCCCGAGCGACGGTTGCGGCTGCTGGCGCTCGCCCAGCAATTCAACTTCGCGATCATCGAGGACGATTACGACCACGAATTCCATTTCGAATCGCAGCCGCTATTGCCGATGGCGAGCTATGCGCCGGATCGGATCGTCTATGTCGGCTCGCTGTCCAAGCTGATGTTGCCGGCGCTGCGCATTGGCTATGTCGCGGCACCCGAGACGCTGATCGACGCTTTCGCGCATGGGGTCTCTCTGATCGACGGCATGGGCAACACGCTGACCGAGGAGGTCGCCGCCGAATTGATCGACGAGGGCGAGCTTCGTCGCCACACGCGCAAGGTGTCGCAGATCTACGCTCAGCGTCGCCTGGCCTTCGCCGACGGCCTGCGTGCGGAACTCGACGGCGTCGCCGAATTCCGTGTGCCGGGCGGTGGCCTCGCCTTCTGGCTGCGTTTTCTTGATCCTGCGATGCTCGACCGGATCGAGGCGCGCGCGCCCGCGCTGGGTGTGCGCTTCGCCGACTCGCGCTCGTTCCGTGTCGGCGAGGCGGGCGACCGCGGGCTGCGGCTCGGCTTCGCCAGCCTGCGTGAGGACGAGGCACGCGCGGCGCTGGCGAAGCTCGGCAAAGCCGCGCGGATGTAGAGCTTGCCTAGATCCCGGCGGTGAACCGCTGTTTGCCGCCGACGAACGTATGCAGCGCCTGCACCTTCGGGATCGTGAGCGGATCTATCGCGGTCAGGTCAGCGTCGAACACCGCGATGTCGGCATAATAGCCAGGCGCCAAATAGCCGGTGCGATCCTCCATGAAGCCCGAATAGGCGTTGCCGGCGGTGTAGGCGTGGAGCGTCTGCTCGGCGGTGATCTTCTGGCCGGGCAGCCAGCCGCCGGGGTTGGCGCCGTCGATCGTGCGACGCGTGATCGCTGCATAGACGCCGGTCAGCGGATCGAGCGGTGCGACCGGCCAGTCCGAGCCGAATGCCACCATAGCCCCGCTCTCGATCATCGACTTGAACGCATAGGTGCCGTCGAGCCGCTTCTCGCCGATCCGTTTGACCGCCCACCGCCCGTCGTCGATCGCATGATAGGGCTGCATCGAGGCGATCACCTTCTGCCGGGCGAAGCGCGGGATCGTCGACGGCCGCAGATGCTGCGCATGCTCGATGCGGAAACGGCGATCCTTGGCGCCGTTGGCGGCGGCGACCGAGGCATAGATGTCGAGGATGTCGTCATTGGCGCGGTCGCCGATCGCATGCGTTGCGACATGCAGACCGTGCGCGTCAGCCTGCCCGATCCACTCGCGCAGGTTCGCGAGGCTCGTGACACGCACCCCTTGCTGGCTCGGCACGTCGGTATAGGGATCGTAGAGCAGCGCGGTGCGCGCGCCGAGCGAGCCGTCGGCAAGTGCCTTGCACGCCCCCCAGCGCACCCAGTCGTCGCCGCGCCCCTCCTCGGCGACGATCTTCGCCATCCGCGCCCAACCGTCGATCGGCACGAAGGCGTAGAAGCGCATGTCGGTCTCGCCCGCGGCGCGTAGGCGGCGGAGCGACGGATAGACGGTCCAGTCGATCTCGGGATTGTGGACCTGGCCGACGCCTTTGCTGAGACCGTGCGCGATCCCCTTGCGCATGATCGCGTCGGTCTCGGCGTCGCTCAGCGGTGGCACGATCCGGTCGATCAGCAGCTTGGCATTGTCCTTAACCACGCCGGTCGGATTGCCCTGCGCGTCGCGCACAATCTGGCCGCCGGCGGGATCGGGCGTGTCGCGGGTGATGCCCGCGAGCTTGAGCGCGACCGCGTTGAGGAAATAGCTGTGCAGATCGGTGCGCGGGATGGCGACGGGCGTGTCGGGGGTGACCGCATCGATCCAGTCATGGCTCGGCAGCACGCCGCCCATCCGCTGTTCGTCCCACGGCCCCCCGAGCATCCACTGGCCCGGCCGCGCGTGCGCTGCGGCGCCGACCGCCGCAACAAACTCCTCCTTCGAGCGGACGTCGAGCAGATCGGGCTGGATGAGGTTGGTGGCGCCGCGCAGGAAATGGGTATGGCCGTCGGTGAAGGCGGGCATCGCGAACGCACCCTTGAGATCGACCACGCGCGTCGACCGGGTGATCCGCTGACGGACCGCGCCCGCCCCCAGTGCGACGATACGGTCGCCGAGGATGCCGATCGCGTCGGTGCGCGGCGCGCCCACCCGCCCCGTCCAGACATTGGCGTTGATCAGCGCGATATCGAGCCCGCGCTCGGCGGCCAGCGCATCCAGCCGACCGGCCAGGGCGAAGGCCGCGGCGGACGCGCCTCCGACGAACAGGCGGCGGCTCAACATGGCGGTCTCCTCATCATACAAACGGACACGATCCGCCTAGCTCGGCCCTGACGAAACATCCAATCCGCGACCATCGAAGGGTCCAACGCCTTGGTCCCCTCGACATCGGTATTTTGGATGTTTTGGTAGCACCGCGATCGGGCAGGCTCCTGTCCGACACGGCCGCACGAGCGGCCGGCTAGGCGGACCGGACGTGCACGACGCGACCCGGCCGTGCGCGGGGAGGACCATACGGCACGCGGCGCGGGGCTGCGGGCGGATGTTTGGGGAAATTGATCGATGCGTATTTCGCGACATGGGCTGATTGCAGCCGCTGCTACCGGCGCGCTTGCAATCGGGCTCGCCAGTTCGGCCGTGGCGCAGGATACGACCCATTCCGATGCCGTCGTTCCGGCCGGCGGCCAGGCCGACATTGTCGTCACCGCGACCAAGCGCAACGAGAGCATCATGCAGATCGCCGCGCCGATCAGCGCCGTCTCGGGCGATCAGTTGGCCCGGATGAACGCGAACAGCCTGGAGGATTACATCACCCGCCTGCCCGGTGTGGTGTTCAACGACTATCAGCCGGGCGTTTCCGAGGTCGTGATCCGCGGCATCGGCGCGACCACCTATCACGAGCAGGGCCAGACCACCGTCGGCTATTATCTCAACGAGTTCGACATCGAGGAGCCCAATTTCCCGATCGCGATTCCCGACATCGACACCTTCGATCTCGATCGCGTCGAGGTGCTGCGCGGGCCGCAGGGGACGTTATTCGGTTCCTCGGCGCTGGGCGGCTTGATCAACTACGTCGCCAAGACCGCGGACGCCTCCAAATTCGATCTCGCCGGCGAAGGCCTGGTCGGCTCGACCAAGAATGCCAGCGGGCAGCTCAACTATGCCGGCAAGGCGATGGTCAACATCCCGATCATCCAAGACAAGCTTGCGGTGCGCGTGATGGCGCTGCAGCGTTTCGACGCGGGCTATATCGACAATGTCGGCCTGACGCCGGAGAAGAAGGCGACGAACGACTTCCGCACGCGCGCGGTCCGCGGCTCGGTCGTCTTCACGCCGTTCGAGGGCACCAAGATCACTTATCTCGGCGCCTATCAGGACACCAAGCTCGACGATCAGACCTATATTTCCTACGACCGCACCTATCAGCGCTCGACCGGCATCGAGGAGCCGCAGAATACGAGCTTCTTCCTCAACAGCCTGCGGCTCGACCAGGACGTCTCGGATTTTGCGACGCTGAGCGTGCTGGGTTCGGTCGACAAGAAGACCAACTTCACGCGCTTCACCGATCCCTATGGCTATGTCACCGGCGTCGTCGCCGGCCCCAATGTTGCGTTCGACGACACCCATGCGCACGCCAACATCAAGACGATCGAGGCGCGGCTCGCCTCCAAGGACAATGACGGGCCGTTCCGCTGGCTGGTCGGCAGCAGCTACATCCGCTCGACCAAATATTCCTTCGACCAGATGTACGCCCCGGGCGCCGATGCCTTCATCAGCGCCAATCCGGGCGACTTCGCTTATTCGAGCAATGTGCTCGCACCCAATAACCGCATTTACGGCTATCTGACCAACACGCTGAACACCGACTTCGGCGTCTTCGGCGAAGCGACGTGGAAGCCGGTGCAGGGGCTCGAACTCACCGCCGGCGGCCGCTATTACCGGACGCGCGCTGAGGGCGATGTCGACAACCTCGCAGGCTATGTGAGTGGCAGCACGGTCGATCTTGCCGGCCACGTCAATCAGAAGGAAAGCGGCTTCACGCCGAAGGCGACGATTTCGGTGCGGCCGAACAGCCACATGCTCGCCTATTTCACCTATTCGCGCGGCTACCGCGTCGGTGGCATCAACCCCAATGCCGGCCTGCTGCCCAGCATCCAGAACAGCTATAAGAGCGACCGCGTCGACAATTACGAGGTCGGGGTGAAGACGACGCTGTGGAACGGCGCCCTGACCCTCGATGCCGACATCTTCGACATGGTGTGGAAGAACATCCAGGCGCGCGAGTTCGGCCCGGCACCGGAATATTATTCCTATGTCGAGAATGCGGGCTCGGCCGACGTCACCGGCGTCGAGATCGCGGCGACGATCCGGCCGACGCGGCAGCTCTCGCTCAGCACCAGCATCACCTATGAAGATGCCAAGCTGACCTCGATCCTGCCTTATGCCTTCGCCGCCAACGGCGTCGGCTATTACCCCGGCACCACCCTGCCCGGCTCGTCGAAATGGTCGATCTCGAACAATATCGATTATTCGCTCGACAACCTGCCGCTCAAGCCGACTCTGCAGCTGGCGCATCGTTATCTGTCGCAGGCGCCCGTCGCCTTCTACACGTCGCTCGACACGCCTTTCTACCGCGGCCGGTACAACATCTTCGACGCCCGCGTGTCTGTCACGCCGCGCGAGCATCTCCGCCTCACCGGCTTCATCGACAATCTGACCAACAAATATGGCATCTTGAGCGGGCCCTTCTCAGCCCAGACGACGCCGGCCTATTCGATCATCCGGCCGCGCACCTTCGGTCTGCGGGTCGATTGGAGCATCTGATGAAGGCTTTCCTGCTCGCGGCCGCCGCCACGATCATCATCGCGGCGGCGCCGCAGCCGGAAACACCTGTCGCACCGAGTGCCGATCTCGGCGGGCCGATCGCGCCCGCCGACATCATGAAGCTGCATGACATGCGCGAAGCAGAGATGTCGCCCGACGGCAAGACGATCCTGTTCACCGTTCAGCAGCAGATCTCGACCTTCGCGCCCGAACATTCGACGATCTGGTCGGTGCCGTCCGACGGCCATGCGCCGGCGCGCCGGTTCATCGTCAGCGCGGGTGCCGACGACAATCCGCGCTGGTCGCCAGACGGTCAGTGGATCGCCTTCCTCTCCAACCGCAAGAACCCGCTGTCGGGCGGCGCCGACACCGGCTTCGAGTTCAAGGCGGATACCGCCTCGCAGCCCGGCAAACCGAGCGAGGCAACGCCACCGGCCGAGACCGAAGCCGCCGGCGAACCCTCGCGTCAGGTCTGGCTGATGTCCGTCGCCGGCGGCGAGGCGATCCCGCTGACGGCGCTGCCCGGAGACGTCGGCGACATCGCCTGGTCGCCCGACGGCACGCGCATCGCCTTTCTCAGCGCGGATCCGCCGACCGCGAAGGAGAAGGCCGACAAGGCTGCCAAGCGCGACTGGGTCGAGGTCGACAAACCGCTCCATTTCACGCGGCTGTGGATCCTCGATCTCGCCAACCACAGCGCGCGCCGGATCTCGTCCGATGGCGTCAACATCGGCGCGATGGACTGGTCGCCCGACGGCAAGCGGTTGGCGGTCACCGTCACCGACAGCACCCGCATCAACGACTCCTTCTCTCATGCCAAGCTCGAGCTTCTCGACGCTGCCACCGGCACGCTGGGCGCGCCGCTGTACGATCATGTCGCGGGCAGTCCGAAATGGTCGCCCGACGGTCGCTCGCTGCTCGTCACCGAGATACTGACGCCGGGCTTCATCGGCATCGGCGTGCGGACGATCGACATCGCGACGGGCCGCATAACCAAGCTCGCAGACACCTATCCCGGCGAACTTACCCAGGCCGCCTGGGCGCCGAACAGCCGCTCGATCCTCGCCCTGTCGTTCGAGCAGACCCGCTCAAAACTGGTGCGCATCGATCCGCATGACGGCCGCGTGACGCCGATCGTCGCGCTCGACGGCGAGGCGTCGAACGTGACCGCCAGCCACGACGGCAAGCATCTGGCGGTCGCGCTCTCCAGTCCGGATCGTCCGGCCGACGTGTGGACGGTAACCGGGAACACGGCGAAGGCGGTGACGCGGATCAATCCGCAGGTCGCCGGCTGGACGCTCGGCAAGGTCGAGCAAGTCGCCTGGAAGAACAGCAGGGACGGCCAGACCGTCTACGGCGTGCTGGTGACGCCGCCGGGCTACGTGCCCGGCACGCCGACCAAGATGGTCGTGCAGGGCCATGGTGGTCCCGAATGGGCATGGTGGTCGGGCTGGCTTGGCAGCTGGCACGAATGGGCACAGATGCTGGCGACGCACGGCTATGTCGTCTTCCTCCCCAATCCACGAGGCTCGGACGGTCAGGGCACCGCCTTCGCGCGTGCCGTCGGCCACGACTGGGGCGGGATGGACTATCAGGATGTCGTCGACGGGATCGACATGCTGGTCGCAAAGAAGATTGCCGACCCCGCGCGGCTTGGCATCGGCGGCTGGAGCTATGGCGGGTTCCTCGCCGCCTGGGCGGTGACGCACGACCACCGATTCAAGGCGGCGGTGGTCGGCGCCGGGCCGACCGACATGACCGCGATGGCACGGATCACCGACACGCCCGACTTCCCGCTCGGCTATTTCGGGGCGGTCGAGGATCATCTCGCCGATCTCGACCGGACCAGTTCGGTGCGCGCGCTCGACGCTGGTGTCACGACGCCGGTGCTCGTGCTGCACGGCGAGCAGGATCCGCGGGTGCCCCCGACGCTGGGCCTCGAATTCTATCGCGGCCTCAAGATGCTCGGCAAGGAGGCCGAGATGATCCGTTATCCGCGCGAGCCGCACTGGTTCCACGAACCGGCGCACCAGGAGGACGTGCAGCGACGCGTTCTGAATTGGTTCGACTCCCACCTTTAAACTGCGCCGCGCCGCCGACCGTGTGCCTGACATCACTTGTGATATTTGCGTCTCACTTCCGCCGCGGTACGAATGAACGGACGGCGGCTTTTGCCAAGGATGCTGTGCAGGTTTACATTTAGTCGCTTTGCCATCCGCACACCACCACGGCGTGCGAACGACCGGATCGGGCATTAGCTGACCTTCAAGCGCTGTGGGCAGAATGGCTAGAACTGGTCGACAGCCGCCTCCGCTCGGCCGCGGCGAAGACCCACATAGAGACACTCAATGGCAGCGAACGGCTTCCCGGAACCCGACCTCCATTCAGGTTATCGGAAAGGTCAGCCGTCAGGTTGGATCCGTCGCTTGATAAGCTCTTAGGCTTGTCCTGTGACGGCTATTCACTTCGACGTCGGCATGAGCCCGCGATCCTGGAGCATTGGGCCGATATCAGGATCCTTGCCGTAAAAGCTGCGGAAAATCGTATCGTAATCCTCCGCGTGCCCGCGAGACAGCACGAGCGCGCGGAAACGATCGCCATTGGCGCGCGTCAGCCCGCCATGCGCTGTGAACCACGCAAACGCATCATTCTCGAGCATCTGCGTCCAAAGATAGCCGTAGTAACCGGCGGCATAGCCGCCCGACCAGATGTGCTGAAAATAGCTGCTGCGATAACGCGGCGGCACATCGGTCACATCGAGGCCCGTTTTCGCCAATGCTGCGGCCTCGAACAGGTCGACGTCCTGCTTCGGCGCGGAAGCCGGCAGCGCATGCCACTGCATGTCGAGTTCGGCCGCGGCAATAAGCTCGCCCAGCGCATAGCCCTGGTTGAATTTGGCCGCCTGCTTGATCTTGTCGACGAGCGCCGGCGGCATCGGTGCACCTGTTTTATAGTTCACCGCGTAGTTCGCGAACACCTTGGGATCGAGCGCCCAATGCTCGTTGAACTGCGATGGAAATTCCACGAAGTCGCGCGCCGAGGCGCCGAGCGAGGGGTAAGCCAGCTGGCCGAAGAAGCCGTGTAGCGCATGGCCGAATTCGTGAAACATCGTCGTCACGTCGTCGAAGCTTATGAGCGCGGGTTGCCCCGGGGCGGGCTTGGGCAGGTTGGCGACATTGTAGATCACCGCGCTCGTGCCAAGCAAACCAGACTCATTCACGAAGCTGCTGTTCCAGGCGCCGCCCTGCTTGTTGTCGCGCTTGAAATAGTCGCAATACCAGAGCGCCAGATGCTTGCCGTCGTGGTCGAAGACCTCGAAGACGCGCACGTCCGGATTATAGACCGGAATGTCGTGGCGTTCCTTGAAGGTCAGGCCGTAAAGCTGGTTGGCGGCGAAGAACACGCCCTTCTGCAGCACCGCGTCGATCTCGAAATAGGGCTTCACCTCGTTCTCGTCGAGGTCGAACCTGGCCTTGCGAACCTGTTCTGCGTAGCGATCCCAATCCCAAGGCTTCACCGTGAAGTTGCCGCCCTGCTGCTTGATCACCGCGTCGATCTCCGCAGCCTCCTTGTGTTGCTGTGCGGTGGTCGCCGGGATAAGCTTCGCCATGAACACCTCCGCGGTCTGCGGCGTCTTGGCCATCTGGTCCTCGAGCACGTAGCTCGCCCAGTCATGGAAGCCGAGCAAAGCCGCCTTCCGGGCGCGAAGCTGCGCAATGCTCGCGGCGATATCGCGCGTGTCGTTGGCATCGCCCTTCTCGCTGCGCGTCCAGCTCTGCTGGAACAACTGCTCCCGGACTGCTCGATCGGACAGCGACTGAAGCGCCGGCTGTTGCGTCGTGTTCTGGAGCGGCACTACCCATTTGCCGTCGAGCCCGCGCGCCTTCGCCGCCTGCGCCGCGGCGGCGATCCCACCCTCGCTCAGACCATCGAGTGCCTTCGGGGCATCGACGACGAGCGCACCCGCCTTGGTGCCCGCGAGGAGCTTTTGGACAAACGCGGTCTGCAGCGTCGAAAGCTGCGCGTTCAGGTCGCGCAGCTTCGCCTTCTCGGCATCCGACAGTTGCGCGCCGGCACGGATAAAGCGCTGGTACGTGATCGTCAGCGCCTGGAGCTGATCGGGATTAAGGCCGAGGCGCGCACGGTTCTGGTACAAGGTGTGGACGCGCGCGAAAAGCTTCGCGTCGAGATAAATCGCGTCATTATGGGCAGCGAGCTTGGTGGCCTCGGCCTTCTGCACCGCCTGGCGCGCGGGATTGGTGTCGGCCTGATTGACCGCGCCAAACGCCGCCGATACGCGTCGCAGCATCATGCCCGAGCGCTCCATCCCAACGATGGTGTTGTCGAAAGTCGGTGCGGCAGCAGTGTCGGCGATCACGCGCATTTCATCGAGCTGCTGTGCCATACCTTGATCGAAGCCCGGCTGGTAATCCGCATCGGTAATCCGGTCGAAAGGCGGCGCTTGGAAGGGCAGTGTACTGGGCTGGGCAAAGGGATTGTCAGCGGCCAGCGCCGGGGTGCCAGACAGGGTGCTGCAGGTCAGCAAGAAAGCGAGGCGCTTCATCATCATACTCCAGCGATGCGAGACTCGCCAACGGGCACCTCGGTGCGGGCGATCTAACGGTCCGATGGGTCGCCGCACAAGCGCTACGCCATTTCGTCGGGCGCCACGCTACCCGGATCGTCTCGAAAGGATCGACGTGCAATGATTGGACTATAGCGCAAATTGCGCTCTACGCCGTTACATGCAGCAAGGAGATTGTTTGATGCACGTCGCGATGGCAATGGCGTTGACAATCGCGTCCACGGCGGGAGCACAGGCAGAGATGGTCGCGCACCCTCGGGCCGAAACACAGGCCCTCGATCTCGCAAAACAGGCTATCGCGCTGCGATCTGTTCGCGGGCCGGGCAATCAGACGCCGCAGGTCGCCGCCCTCTACAAGTCCGCGCTCGTCGCCGGCGACTTTTCCGATGCCGACGTAACCATCACGCCGGTCGACGACACCGCCTATCTGATCGCGCGCTGGCGCGGCAGTGATCCGTCGCTCAAGCCGCTGGTAATCTCCGGTCATATGGACGTCGTCGAAGCCAAGCCGGCCGATTGGCAACGCGATCCCTTCACCCCGGTGGTCGAGAATGGCTATCTGTTTGGCCGCGGCGCCACCGATATGAAGCTGGACGGGACGCTCGCCATTGCCTCGCTGATCGAGCTCAGGCGAGAGGGGTACAAGCCGCGGCGCGATATCGTCATCGAATTTTCGGGGGACGAGGAGACGGCGATGAAGACCGGAGCGATCATCGCGGGCAAGCTGGCCGATGCCGACCTCGTGCTGAACATCGACGGCGGCGGCGGGCAATTGGACGAAGCGACGGGTAAACCCGCTTTCTTCACCTGGTCGGGGGCCGAGAAGACCTATGCCGACTTCCGGCTGACCGTCACCAACCCAGGCGGTCACTCCTCCGAACCACGCGCGGTCAACGCGATCGACGAACTGGCGGCCGCATTGCTGCGGATCAAGGCGCATCCCTTCAAGCCGGAGCTCAGCCCGCTAACGCGGATTTCGCTCGCGCAGGAGGCGCGGTTCGAGGATCCGCAAACAAGCGCTGCGCTGCGCGCCTTCGTAGCCGACCCAGCCGACGCAAAGGCCATCGCGACGCTTACCGCGAATCCGGCGACCGTCGGCAAGATCGGCACGACCTGCGTCGTCACCCTGATCAGCGGTGGCCATGCAGAGAATGCCTTGCCGCAGCGGGCGACCGCCAACATCAACTGCCGGATCTTTCCGGGCCACGCGCCGTCCGCGATCATAGCTGAGCTTCAAGCCGCCGCCGCCGATCCCGCAATCGCGTTTGCGGACGTCACCGAAGGCTCGGTACCGAACGACGCCTCGCCGCTCAGGTCCGACTTTACGGCCGCGGTCGAGACGGCCATCCATCAGGTCTATCCGGGCGTCCCGGTCTTCCCAACCCAATCCTCCGGGGCCAGCGATAGCATGTGGTTCCGCTATCATCATGTGCCGAGTTATGGCGCGAGCCCGGTGTTCATCAAGGCGTCGGAAGATTTCAGCCATGGGCTCAACGAGCGCACCCCGTTGTTCAACCTGCGGCCGGCGATCACCTATTATCTGTCACTAATTCCTGCGCTGTCGAAATAGCTAACGCTCTTAATATAAATAGGCTGTGCGCGGTGTCTTCGGGGCCAGTGCAGACACGGCGTGTCCATCGTACGAAAACCTCGGAAACGGCCGCAGCTGCTGCGGTCTCCGCGGGACGCTTTGCGGCGGCAAGACCCATTTGCGGTTATCTGAGTGTCTGATCCGAAACCAAGGTGAGTGGTATCAGTGGGTTAGCTTGACAG
>NZ_CALMAW010000002.1 GCF_937859915.1 uncultured Sphingomonas sp.
CGACGCCGATCGGTGCCGCCCGATCAGCGGCGAGCGGCGGCGGCGCGGACGCCTGCCGCCCGCAGCCGGCGAGCGGCAGCAGGGTCAGCGCGGTCCCGGCGATCAGGAGGGTACGAGCATTCATGGCGGGGCCAGCCATGCTTTGCTATGCGCGGCGATGCAAGCGAGTGCCGGTGGCAGGGAGAGTGATCGATGAAGCGTGCGGTGTGGGGCGTAGGACGCGGGATGATCGCGGTCGTCACGCTGGCGATGGCGGCGACGCCGCTCGCCGCGCAATTCTCGTCCAACGCGTACGACTTCCTCAAGGCGGTCAAGGATCGCGACGGCGGCAAGGCGACCGAGCTGCTCGACAAGAATCCCGGCACGATCGCGCTGACTCGCGACGACAATGGCGACAATGCGCTGCACATCGTCACCAAGCGGCGCGATCTCGTCTGGCTGCAGTTCATGCTGAGCAAGGGCGTGCCCGTCGACAGCCGCGACCGCGACGGCAACACCGCGCTGGTCGACGCCGCGCAGGTTGGCTTCGTCGAGGGCGAGAACCAGCTGCTCCAGGTCGGCGCCAACGCCAATCTCGCCAATAATCGCGGCGAAACCGCGCTGATCGTGGCGACGCAGGCGCACGACATCGAATCGGTGCGCGTTCTGCTGCAATATGGCGCCGATCCGCGCGAAACCGATCATGTCGCCGGCCTGTCGGCGATCGACTATGCCAAGCGCGACCCGCGCTCGGCGCAAATCCTGGCGCTGCTGCAGGCGGTCAAGCCGGTGGTGCACAAGAATCTGGCGGGACCGTCGATCAACTAGCGGCCTGACTAGCATCGATTGTCGTCACGGGCTCAGTCGCGCGCGTCGAGCCCCGGATCGAGCGCGGCCATCGTGCGGCGAGCGGCGCGGCGGGCGAAGCGCAGCGTCTCGGCCTTGCGACGTGGCGCGGCGAGCGGACGCACCGCTGCCTCCCGCACGATCACCGCATCATAGCGATCCGCGACGATCAGTCCGGCGATCTCGGGGCGCAACTGCTTGCGCTCGAACGGGCCGCAGTCGAACCCCGCCGGCACCGCCCAGTAGAAGCGGTCGCAATAGTCGAGATAATCGGGCCATTTGGCGTCGCCGAGCAGATCGGCGCGCGACACCTTGATCTCGACGATGACGACGCAGCCCTTGGCGTCGATCGCCATCAGGTCGGCGCGCCGGCCATTGCCCAGCGGCACCTCGCAAAGCGACATCGCATCCGCGCGGAACAGCAGCCGCGACACGCCGCGCGCGACATCGGCCGCCTGCGGCGGCGCGTCGGTGAAGCAATCGAGCGGGGAGATGCGAGTCGCCATGGCGTCCGGATTAGAACATCAGGCGAACGGAGGGAAGATACCGGCACCGTCGTCATGCCGGACTCGATCCGGCATCCTGAGCCTCAAGCGATAGCGTGTGACGCCCTGCATCCCGGATCACGTCCGGGATGACGATAAGCGGAACCTCAGCGGAAGAAGATGTGGTTGCCGAGCGAGGCGACCTTGATCTTGCCCCAGCCCGGCGAGACGCGGCGCGCGTGGAAGAACAGCGCGGCCGGCGCGATCTGCTTCCACAGGCCGTCGCGGGCGATCATCGCCACCGCGACCGCGCGCTTCCACGCGCTGCTCTCGTGCGGCGGGGTGGGCATGCTGCCGTTGCGGAGGAAGGAGAATTGACCGGGCTGGCGGACGACGCCGCAGACCGACGACGGGAAGCGGCCCGAGGTGGTGCGGTTGACGATCGTCTGCGCGACCGCGAGCTGGCCGTCGAGCGGCTCGCCCTTCGATTCATAATAGACGGTGGTGGCGAGGCAGTCGCCCTGCTCGTCGCCGGTGGTGGCCGCGACGCGGTTCGCGACGAGATCGTCGAGCGATTGCGGCGTCTGCAGCGTGGCTTGCGGCGCGTCGGCGCGGGGGGTCTGGGCGGCGGGGAGGGAACCCTCGGCCATGCCCGACGTTGAGAAATCCAGATCGCGGGCTTCGAGAGTCCGCGCATCGACGGCGAGAAGTGGTGCCGTGACCGATGCCAGCATCGCCGTGGCCGCTCCAGTGGAAGCGTCGCCTTCGGCGGCGAATGTCGGTTCGGCGATGGTGGCCGTTCCGAGCAGGCATAAAAAGGACGCAGCCGCGAGGGCCGCGCGAGTGAAATTGCGCATTACGTGCCGATAAACTGCGGTGAACCCCGCCGGCCCTCTCAGTACATAGAGCCGGTTTTGATCCCCCGACTACGGAACCGCCCTATAAACGCAGGCGGAGCCGTCCCCGATCAATGGCCCCCCTTTCCCCGTGCGGCCGGGTCGCGTCAACCCGTCGCGATCATTTCAGCGGCGAACCGTTCGACTCCTGCGACGTCTAGCTCGACCACCCAAAGGTCGTCGTCGGACTGGCGGCGGCGCTGAATATAGGGGTCGAACGCTCGATTATCCGCCACATCTTGGGGTCCGGCGGACCGCCAGCCATAGTCGCCCGAGACAGTAAGCGCGCGTTCGAGCAGCATATGCGGGGTTCCGCGCTCGGTCAGGACCAGCAGGATCGCGCCCGCGTCGCCGTCGCCCTTGGCCAGAACCATCCCGTGACCGCCCTGCCCCTCGACCCGCCTGATCAGCGCCGATACCTCGATCCGGGTGGTGAGCCGGGGGGTCATTCCGCCGGGATCGCAGGCGGCGGCGGGCCATAGCCGGGCAGCGAGGAAAGCGGGAAGTGCGAGCGCATGAAGGTGCCGGTTCCGCGCGCGACCTCCTCGCCGCTGGCGTCGAGCAGATGCGCGTCGGAGACCATGACGCGGCGCTTGCCGCTGACCCAGCGCCCCTCCGCCACCGCGTGGCCCGCCTTGATCGGCCGGGTGAGCAACAGGTTGAACGCGGTGGTCAGCATGAAGCGATCGCTGACCAAGCTGTTCGCGGCATAGAAAGCGGCGTCGTCGAGCATCTTGAAGTAGATCGTGCCGTGCGCGGCGCCGGCGGCATGATAGACGCTCTCGTCGACGAGGAAGTGGATGCGCGCGACGCCGGCCTCGACGATCTCGAGCCGCGACTGGAACAGCTGGTTGATCGGCGCGGCACGGTAGAGGCTTTCCAGCGCCGCGAAATGCGCGCGCTCGCCTGCGGAGGCGCCGCGGGTCATGCGCGTTTCATGCCGCGTCGCGCGATTCGCCGCCCGCGAACAGCGCGTAGAGCGCGTCCGCCGACCCCGCGCCGCGCAGCTTGGCGACGAAACCACGGTCGCGCAGTCGCCGGCTCACCCGCGCGAGGGCTTTGAGATGCTCGACGCCAGCGTCGGTCGGCGAGAGCAAGAGGAAGATGAGATCGACCGGCAGACCGTCGATCGCGGCGAAGTCGATCGGCTGGGCGGTTTTGGCGAACAGACCGACGACGCGGGGCAGCCCGTCGATCTTGCCATGCGGGATCGCGACGCCACCGCCGAAGCCGGTCGACCCGAGCTTCTCGCGATCGGCGAGCCGTTTGGCGACGTCGCGACCGGTCAACCCCAATTGACGTTCGGCAAGACCCGACAACGACTGGAACAGCGCCTTCTTGGAAGACGCCGCCAGATCGTGGAACACCGCATGCGGTGGCAACAGGTCGCTGAAATCGTCCATATGTCAGGACGTAACGCGCGGTCAGCCCGCGCGGTTCGGCTCGACCCAGCCGATCGTGCCGTCGGCCCTGCGATAGACCATGTTGAACGCGCCGGTGCCCGCATTCTTGAACAGCAGCGCGCCGGTGTTGCGCAGGTCGAGCATCATCACGGCGTCGGACACGGTGGCGTCGGGGACGTCGACGCGCGTCTCGGCGATGATCAGCGGCGCATCGGGCACCTCCTCCTCGTCGCCGCCGGCGTTGAACACGGTGTAGCCCGCATTGGCGTCGACGCCGCCATCAACCTCGGCGGCGTGGCCATTGCCATTGTGGCTGCGCAGCCGCTTCATGTAGCGGCGGAGCTGCTTCTCGATCTTGGCGGCGGCCTCGTCGAACGCGGGATGCGCCTCCTGGCCCGAGCCCGAGGCCTTGAGCACGACGCCCTTCATCACGTTGGAAATGATGTCGCAGCTGAACGCGCCGTGCGGGGCGGTCCCGAAGGTCACATTGGCCGAGATGGCCCGCGCGAAATATTTCTCGGCGATGCCACCCAGTCGATCGGACACATGCTCACGGAGAGCGTCGCCGGTGTCGACCTGATGGCCGGATACGCGGATGTCCATGTCTCGATCTCCTACTTGGTCTGCGGGCGGGCGGGCTAGGCCGACCGTCCGGTTGCGTCAACCGCAGGGCCCGGAAGGGTCCAGACGGGATTGATCAACGTCGCGACGAACGCTTCGTGCCGTTCGATTTCGGTCGCAGATGCAGCATGCGGCCGCGGCGACCGGATCGGACGGACCGAAGGCCTGGCGGCGGCATCGGCCGCCGCGGTGGCGACCGCAAGCGCGGTTGCCGACGCATCCGCCAGCCCCAGCCCGATCTGCCGGCCGCCGCACAGCTCGACATAGAGCTGCGCGAGCAGCTGTGCGTCGAGCAAGGCGCCATGCTTGACGCGATGGCTGCGATCGATGCCGTAGCGCGAGCACAGCGCATCAAGGCTGTGCTTGGCGCCGGGATGCCGCGTGCGCGCCATCGCCAGCGTGTCGATCATCCGCTCCATCGCGACGATCGACCGGCCGCACAACGTCAGCTCGGCATTGAGGAAGCCAAAGTCGAACGACGCATTGTGTGCGACCAGCGGCGCGTCGCCGAGAAATTCGAGCAGGTCCTCGACGCCCTCATGAAAACGCGGCTTGTCCGACAGGAAGGCGATCGACAGGCCGTGGATGCGCTCGGCCTCGCTCGGCATGTCGCGGTCGGGGTGGAAATAGGCGTGGAAATGCCGCCCGGTCTCGTTGCGGTTGACCAGCTCGATGCAGCCGATCTCGACGAGACGATCGCCGCTCGCGTGACTCAGGCCGGTGGTTTCGGTGTCGAAGACGATCTCGCGCATGGTCGGCAATATCGGACCCCGCGCGCCCGGAGGCAAGCGAGCAGATCGTCAACGTGACGCCGTGTCTCCGCGCGGGTGACGCCGGTCGGGACGACGAAGTCGGCACCCCGGCGCTTGGCGACGTCGGGCGTCTGCCGGGCGAGGATCGCGGCGAATTTCTGCGGCGTCATGCCCGGCCGAGCGAGCACGCGGCGGCGCTGCATCCAGGCGGGCGCCGAGACGACGACGATCGCGTCGACGCGGTGCTCGCTGTGCGTCTCGAACAGCAGCGGCACGTCGTCGACGACGATGCGGTGCGCCCGGTGGCGACGGACGAACGCGTCGCGCGCCGCCGCCACCGCGGGGTGGACGATCCGCTCGAGCCGGCGCAGCGCGACGCGGTCGCCGAACACGGCGTGTCCCAGCGCGGCGCGATCGACGCCCCGCGGCCCGGTCGTGCCGGGGAAAGCGGCTTCGATCGCCGAGAGCAGCGGCCCGCCCGGCCCTTGCAGCCGGTGCACGGCGGCGTCGGCATCGAACACCGGCACGCCGGCGGCGCGAAACATCGTGGCGACCGTGGACTTGCCCATCCCGATCGATCCGGTGAGGCCCAGCAAAATCATTGCGGCAGGATCATGCCGTCAGCAGTGCGCGCAACGCGGCATCGCGGTCGCGCGGCGGCTCGGCACCGAAGAACAGGCGGAAGGCCACCGCCGCCTGGCCGATCAGCATCTCGATCCCGTCGATGGTCTGCAGCCCCTGCGCCCGCGCCGCCGCCAGCAGCGGGGTCTCGACCGGCGACGTCACGATGTCATAGACGATGCTGCCCGGTGGGGCGTGGCTGAGATCGAAGACGAGCGGCGGCTGGCCGGTCATGCCCAGCGCGGTCGCGTTGACGACGAGATCGAGACAGCCGGCGCGATCGTCGAACGCGAAGTCGGTGGGCGCGGCGAAATGAGCGAGCCGCACCGCATGATGCGCGATCGACGAGGTCGCCGGGGCAAGCTCGTCGAGCAGCGCCTGCGCCTTGGCGGGATCGCGCCCGGCGACCACCAGCGTCATGTTGTGCCGAGCCAGCGACGCGACCACCGCACGCGCCGCGCCGCCGGTGCCGAGCACGCGCGCCATACGGAACAGGTGGCGATGGGCGAACACGCTACGCAGCGGTTCCAGGAACCCGTCGGCATCGGTATTGTGGCCGGTCAGCGACCCGTCCGGGCCGCGCACGACCGTGTTGACCGCGCCGATCGCCGCGCCCTGATCATCGATCCGGTCGAGCAGCGGCAGCACCGCCTGCTTGTGCGGCATCGTGACGTTGCAGCCGCGCCAGTCGGGATCCGCGCGGCGGTCGGCAAGATAGGCGGCGAGCCCGCCGGCGACGACCCGGGTCGCGCGGTAATCCCCCGCGATATCGAGCGCCATCAGCCAGAAGCGGTGGATCGTCGGCGACTTGGATTGCGCGATCGGGTCGCCGATCACCTCGGCGTACATCATGCCGGCATCTCGCCGACGTCGCGCAACCAGCCGAGCAGGGGCAGCAGCGGCATGCCGAGAATCGTGAACTGGCTGCCCTCGACCTGGGAGAAGAGCTGGACCCCCGGCCCCTCGATCCGGAAGCAGCCGACGCAGCCCGCGATCGCCGGCCATTCGGCGTCGAGATAGGTGGCGACGAAGGCGTCCGAGAAGGCGCGGACGTGGAGCTTGGCGGTGTCGACATGCCGCCACACCGGCACGCCGTCGCGCGCCGCGACCACCGCGCTGACCAGCCGATGCGTGCCGCCGCGCATCATCCGCAGCTGTTCGGCGGCACGGTCGCGGCTGTCGGGCTTGTCGAGCATCGCGCCGCCGGCCGACTCATGCGCGCCGAGCGCGACGATCGAATCGCTGCCGATCACGATCCGCCCCGGCTGCCGCCGCGAGACAGAGATCGCCTTGAGTTCGGCGAGCGCGTCGGCGAGCCCGCGCGCCTCTATCCCTTCGGCCTTGAGCGATGCCTTGACGGCATCCTCGTCGACCTGCGGCCGGATCACCTCGAACGCCACCCCGGCATCGGTCAGCATCGCGCGCCGCGAAGCGCTACCCGACGCGAGCACGATCATGCGGACACCGCAGCGACCGCGCCGAGCTTGTCGCGGCGTTCGGTAGCGAGATTGATGATCGCCGCCGCGGTCTCCTCGATCGAGCGCCGCGTGACGTCGATCACCGGCCAGCCATGATCGGAGAATAGCCGCCGCGCATAGGCGAGCTCGCGCGCGACACGCTCCTGGTCGACATAGGCGGTCTCGGTGGTCTGGTTGAGCGACAGCAGCCGGTTACGGCGGATCTGGATCAAGCGGTCCGGGCTGGTGGTCAGCCCGACGACGAGCGGCTTGACCAGCGTGAACAGGATCGGCGGCGGCGGGCTTTCGACGACGAGCGGGATGTTGGCGACCCGGTAGCCGCGATTGGCAAGATAGATGGACGTCGGCGTCTTGGACGACCGCGACACGCCCGCGAGCACGATATCGGCCTCTTCCCAATCCTCCGAGGCAATGCCGTCGTCATGCGCGATCGTGTAATGGATCGCCTCGACACGATCGAAATAGGCGGCGTCGAGCGTATGCTGCCCGCCCGGACGCGTGATCGTCTCCTTGCCGAGCAGCCGCGACAGCGCGTCGATCACCGGATCGAGCGCCGAGATGGCATGCAGGCCGAGCGCCTGGCAGCGCGATTCCAGCCGTCGACGGACCGTCGAATTGACCAATGTATAGATCACCAGCCCGGGCTTGGCGGCGATCTCGAGCAAGACGCGATCGAGATGGCCTTCGGAGCGGACCATCGGCCAGAAATGCTTCGCCGCCTCGACGCCCTCGAACTGGGCAAGGCCCGCCTTGGCGACATTCTCCAGCGTCTCGCCGGTGGAATCGGACAGGAGATGGAGATGGATGCGCATGGCGGGAAACCCCTGTCCCGAACCATTCGGGCAAAGTCTGTGGATAAGCATGGGCACAGCCTGCCGACAAGCCGTGCGGATCGGCGGTCGCCCGATCGATGCCCATCATCCGCGGGTCATCGACATATTCATCCACAGGCGACCAGACTTATCCACAGGCTGTGAGTCCCGGGATATGCATCCTGCGACTCGGCAGGGCGGCGTCGAGTCAATCCGTGGTGCCGATGTTGGCAATTCGGTGTTGTACGCATAAACCCCGTTTCGCGCGGCCCTACTGACTCTCAACAAACTCATCTTGAATCTAAAGGATAGATATGGAGTCTTCGGCTTCGTCGTCACCGGACCGCCCTCTGCTCGCCGTGCTGCGCGGCGAACGACGCGATCCGCCGCCGGTCTGGCTGATGCGGCAGGCCGGGCGCTATCTTCCCGAATATCGCGCGCTCCGGGCCGACAAAGGCGGGTTTCTCGCGCTATGCTACGATCCGGCGAGCGCCGCCGAGGTGACGATCCAGCCGATCCGCCGCTTCGGCTTCGATGGCGCGATCCTGTTCTCGGACATCCTCGTCATCCCGCATGCGCTCGGCCAGGACCTCACCTTCGGCGCGGGCGAGGGCCCGCGCCTGGCACCTCCGCTCAAGGAGGCCACGCTGGAGGCATTGCAGGGGGCGCCACAGCGCCTTGAGCCAATCTACGAGACCGTGCGGCAGGTTGCCGCTGCATTGCCGCCTGAGACGACTTTTCTGGGCTTTGCGGGCGCGCCCTGGACGGTCGCGACCTACATGGTCGCCGGCGAGGGGTCGAAGGACCATCATGACGCGCGGACGATGGCCTATCGCGATCCGGCCGGCTTCGCCGCGATCATCGCCGCGATCGAGACCGCGACGATCGACTATCTCAGCGGGCAGATCGCAGCCGGCGTTCATGCCGTCCAGATCTTCGACAGCTGGGCGGGCAGCCTTGCGCCGACCGAGTTCGACCGCTGGGTGATCGCACCGACCGCGCGGATCGTCGCGGCGTTGAAGGTTCGTCATCCCGATGTGCCGGTGATCGCCTTTCCCAAGGGCGCCGGCGGACGCCTTGGCGACTATGCGCGTGCCGTCGGCGCCGATGCGATCGGGCTCGACGAGGCGGTCGATCCGGTCTGGGCGCATGCCGTGCTTCCGGCCGGGTTGCCCGTACAGGGCAATCTCGATCCGATCGCGCTGCTCGCCGGCGGCGACGGGCTCGACCGGAGCGTCGCGCGCATCCGTCAGGCGTTCGCGGATCGTCCACACATCTTCAACCTCGGCCACGGCATCGGGCAGTTCACCCCGATCGAGCATGTCGAGCGGCTGCTCGAACTGGTGAGGCGTGCGGCATGATCGGATGGCTGGGAGACGCCTATCCCTGGGTGAAGGCGGCGCATCTGATTTTCGTGATCTTCTGGATGGCCGGGCTGTTCATGCTGCCGCGCTATCTGGTCTATCACCAAGAGGCGCTCGGCAATTCGGCCGAGGAGGGACGCTGGGTCGAGCGCGAGGGCAAGCTGCGCCATATCATTCTGACGCCCGCGATGATCGCCGTATGGGTGCTCGGCTTCTCGCTGGCGCTCAACGACGGCATCGCCAACGGCGTGCCCGGTCTGGGCTGGCTGCATCTCAAGATCGCGCTGGTCGTGCTGCTGTCGGGCTATCACGGCTGGGCGGTGGGCTACGCCAGGAAGCTGGCGACCGGTCATGCGACGGTCAGCGGCAAGACGCTGCGGCTGCTCAATGAGGTCCCGGGCGTGGCCACGGTGGTCATCGTGATCCTTGCGATCGTGAAGCCGTTCTGAATCGTCTTGCGTCATCCCGGACGCGATCGGGGATCGATAGACGCGGCGTCCGACGGGCGCGCGCAACGCGTTTGCATTCTTGCTTTGGTGGCAAGGGCGGACGCGGGCAGGTGCACGTGCCAGGTCCGCCCACAACCCCGCTTGACTTGGCCCCCGCCGCGACCTAGCTGCGACCCAAGGCCGTCCGCCACCGCTGCGGACTCTCTTTCCCGACATCGACGTCCTGTCGTTCTCTCCCCGTCGCGAAGCCTCCCTTCCAAAAGTTTCCCGCTCCAGGACTCCCCATGCATCTCAAAGACCTCAAGAAGACCCCGCCCGCCGATCTCGTCACCATGGCCGAGGAGCTCGGTGTCGAGGGCGCGTCGACGATGCGCAAGCAGGACCTGATGTTCGCCATCCTCAAGGAGCAGGCCGAACAGGGCGAGCAGATCATGGGCGAGGGCACGATCGAGGTGCTGCCCGATGGCTTCGGCTTCCTGCGCAGCCCGCAGGCGAACTATCTCGCCGGCCCCGACGACATCTACATCTCGCCCAACCAGGTCCGCAAATTCGGGTTGCGCACCGGCGACACCGTCGAGGGCGAGATCCGCGCGCCCAAGGATGGCGAGCGCTATTTCGCGCTGACCCGGCTCATCTCGATCAATTTCGACGATCCCGACGCGGTCCGCCATCGCGTCAATTTCGACAACCTCACCCCGCTCTATCCCGAGCGTAAGCTCAGCCTCGATACGCTCGATCCGACCGTCAAGGACAAGTCGGCGCGGGTGATCGACATCGTCAGCCCGCAGGGCAAGGGCCAGCGGACCTTGATCGTGGCGCCCCCGCGGGTCGGCAAGACGGTCATGCTGCAGAACATGGCCAAGGCGATCACCGACAACCACCCCGAGGTGTTCCTGATCGTGCTGCTGATCGACGAGCGCCCCGAGGAAGTCACCGACATGCAGCGCAGCGTAAAGGGCGAGGTGATTTCCTCGACCTTCGACGAACCCGCGCAGCGCCACGTCCAGGTCGCCGAGATGGTGATCGAGAAGGCCAAGCGGCTGGTCGAGCACAAGAAGGATGTCGTCATTCTCCTGGATTCGATCACGCGTCTGGGCCGCGCCTACAACACCGTCGTGCCTTCGTCGGGCAAGGTGCTGACCGGCGGCGTCGACGCCAATGCGCTGCAGCGCCCCAAGCGCTTCTTCGGCGCGGCGCGTAACATCGAGGAGGGCGGCTCGCTCTCGATCATCGCCACCGCGCTGATCGATACCGGCAGCCGGATGGACGAGGTGATCTTCGAGGAGTTCAAGGGCACCGGCAATTC
>NZ_CALMAW010000003.1 GCF_937859915.1 uncultured Sphingomonas sp.
GGCGCAGCCCGTCGACCATCGCGCGCGGGAACAGCTCGCTCGAGAACGTCTCGGTGTCGCGCGATACGACGTAGTTCTCGTGATGCCCGGTCACCATCCAGTGACCGCCATTGCGCGGCGTCCAAAACACCGGCGGCGCGTTGTCGAGTAGGTCGCGCACGCGGGCGTGCGGATCGCGCAGCAGCGCAGGGTCGAGCCACAGGTCGAAGTCGTAGACCGCCTCCGGACTGATATGGTCAGGGACGGTCGCCACAGCACTGAGCTCGACGGGGGGATGCAGCGTATCGGTGGGGCTTCCCGATTCCATGGCGCGCACAGATCCTTTTCGTGAGACATGCCGACATACGGCGTTCGAGACAGCTTTTCCTACCGATGTTCCCGACAGGCAAGCTTGCGATCCCGATACCGCCGCAGCGATCCGGTTCGATCGCTCTGGCGATTTCGGAGACGGGCGATTGATTGGACGCGCGCGTTTCGCTCTAGCCATGTCGTGAACCCGGCCAACGCTGGCCGGACATGCGTGGAAACGACTATGAAAATCCGCATCGAACGCGCGCAGTGCGTCGGCAACGCTCGCTGCTTCGCCATTGCCGAGGATCTCTATCCGCTCGACGACGAAGGCTATATCGCGACCGACGGGTTCGAAGTGCCCGCCGATCGCGAGCGCGACGCGAAGAACGGGGCACGCGCCTGCCCCGAACGCATCATCTTCGTGAACGACGAAACCGGCCAGCAGGTCTGGCCTCCGGTAGAAGGGCTGACCCGTACATGAACTTCGAACCCACCGACGACCAGGCGATGGTCGTCGAGACCTTCGCGCGTTTCCTCGACGAGCATAGCAGCATGGCGCGGGTGCGGGCGGCGCTGCCGTCGGGGTTCGACGCCGATCTGTGGCGCGGCATTGCCGAGATGGGCGCATTCGCGCTTCGCGTCCCCGAGGATGCCGGCGGGCTGGGCCTAAGCACGTTCGACGCCGCGCTCATCATGGAAGAGGTCGGGCGCACGCTCGCCTCGGGCCCGATCGTCGAGGCGATCGTCGCTGCGCGGCTGCTCGCGACGCTGGGCGAGAGCGAGACGCTCGGCCGGCTGACAGCGGGCGACGCGATCGTCGGACTGGCGCTGCACGACATCGCCGCGCAGCCCAGTCAATGGATCGCGGGCGGCGCGGTCGCGGAGGCAGTCGTCGCCCGGCGTGGTGACGAGGTCGTGCTGGTGGCGGTGCCGGCAAGCGCACGGAACGCGGAGGAGAACCTCGCCTTCACCCCGCTTGCCGAAATCGATTTCACCGCACTCGATGCGAACGTGATCGGGTCGGGCGCGGAGGCGACGACCGCGTTCGCGGCGGGGCTCGAGGAATGGAAGCTGCTCGTCGCCGCGGGGCTAGCCGGGCTGTCGCGGGAGGCACTGAAACTCGCGTCCGCCTACGCGTCCGAGCGCAAGCAGTTCGGCCAGCTGATTGGTACGTTCCAGGCGATATCACACCCGCTCGCCGATCTGCTCGCGCATGTAGACGGCGGGCGTCTGCTGGTGTGGAAGGCGATCCGCGACGCTGCTGACGGTCAGCCCGAGGCGGGGGCTGGCGCGTCGCTCGCGCTGTGGTGGAACGCTACGCACGGCGCGCGCGCGGTGACGCAGGCGCTCCACACCTTCGGCGGCTACGGCCTCACCACCGAATACGACATCTACCTGTACAACTTGCGCGCCAAGGCTTGGCCGCTGGTGCTCGGCGATCCACAGCGGCTGCTCGCCGAAGCCGGCCGCCGCCTCTATGCAGGCGAGACCGCAACCCGGCTGGATGTGGGCGCGATGCCGATCGACTTCGAACTGGGCGAGGCGGCGGCGGCGGTGCATGCCGAGATCGACGCGTTCTTCGCCGCGAACGTCACGCCCGAGATGCGCGAGACCTTCCATTATTCGTGGGAGGGCTACCACCCCGAGGTACACAGGAAGCTCGCCGAGGCCAAGCTGCTGTTCCCTGGTCTTCCGCCCGAGCTCAGCGGGCGCGAGATCAGCGGCTATGCCAGCATCGCCGCGCATCACGCGATGGAGGACAACGGGTATCTGACGCCCGCCGCGGGCGTCGCGTCGATGGTCGCGCTGATGATCCACAAGTTCGGATCGGACGAGCTGAAGCGCGAGGTGCTGCCGCATATCGTGAATGGCGAGGTCATCTGCAGCCTGGGCTATTCCGAACCGCAATCGGGCTCGGACGTGTTCGGCGCGCAGACCAAGGCAATTTCGGACGGTAATGGCTGGCGGATCGACGGCACCAAGATGTTCACCAGCGGAGCCAATCTCGCCAGCTACGTGCTCATGCTGTGCCGCACCAATACCGAGGTAGCCAAGCACAAGGGGCTGACGATGTTCGTCGTGCCGCTGAAGGCGGACGGCGTCACCATCCAGGCGGTGCACACGTTTCAGGACGAACGCACCAACATCACCTTCTACGACAATGTCCGCATTCCCGACAGCTGGCGGCTGGGCGAGGTCGACGGCGGCGTGCGGACGATGTCGGCGGCGCTTGAGCTCGAGCATGGCGGCGGGTTCGACAAGGTACAGCAGCAGCTGGTCGAGGCGGCCGAGACGCTGGCGCGCGAGATCGTCGTCGACGGCAAGCCACTGATCGACCAGCCCGACGCGCAGAGCCGCCTAGCGCGCGCGACCGCGGACATGTGGGCGGCGCGGATGATCGGCTACCGCGCGCAATGGGGCTCGATCGAGAGAAAGGGCGCGATGTATTTCGGCCCGATGGCCAAGCTGTTCTCGTCGGAAAAGTTCACCGACGACGCGCGCGACCTGCTCGACCTGACCGCGCCGCTGTCGCTGTCGAAGCGTCCCGGCGCCGCCGCGTTCATCAACCAATGCTATCGCCACGCGCACGGCACGACGATCTATGGCGGCACCAGCGAGGTGCACCGCTCGGTCATCGCCGAACGCGCGCTCGGCCTGCCGCGCACCCGCGCCTGAGGAGCCTGCCATGAGCGAAGCCCCGCACCTGCTGGTCGAGGATGTCGACGGCATCCTGATCGCCACGTTCAACCGGCCCGACAAGCTCAACGCGATGAGCCTCGCGCTCACGCACGCGCTCGGCGAGGAAGTCGAGCGGTTCCGCGACACGCCTGACCTCAAGGTCATGCTGATCCGCGCGACCGGGCGCTATTTCTCGGCCGGGGCGGACCTGCGCGAGGGCGCGGGCGGCGGCATGCCGGCGACGGGGTCGGGAATCCGCGAGATGCATCGCCGCCTCCCCAGCCGGATGCGGCAAATATGGGACGAGATCGAGCATGTCGAAAAGCCGTTCGTCGTAGCGCATCAGGGGATGTGCGTCGGCGGCAGCCTCGAGATGTCACTGTCTTGCGACTTCCGCCTCGCCGCGGCGAGCGCGGGCTACGCGTTTCCCGAGGCCAAGTTCGGCGCGCTGCCTGCGACCAACGGCGTCAGCCGGCTGACGCGCGTGGTCGGCACGCACTGGGCGCGCTACCTGGTGATGGCCAACAAGCCTGCGACCGCCGAGCGTGCGCTAACCATGGGGCTCGTGCACGAAGTCTTCCCCGACGCGACGTTCGAGGACGACGTGATGGCGTTCTGTCGCCACCTGACGCAGCAGAACGGCGAGATGATGGGCGCCGCCAAGATCGCGATCGAGCTCGCCGCCGATCTCGGCGTCGATCAGGCCGCGGCGGTCGAGCGGCTGACGAACAGCGCGCTGATGCTGGCGCCGAGCTACCAGGAAGAACTGCGCCGCCACGTCGAGGGCATTGGCGCCAAGCGCTGACGCGTCATCGCGGGCGCGATCAGTCCGGCGGGAGCAGCCTCGGCGCTAGGCCGGGGCCCCGCGACGCGATAGTTACGCATACGAACATAAGAGGAATTGGCGTGACCCAGGTGATGAAGGGCGTTCGGGTCTTGGAGGTGGCGCAGTTCACCTTCGTCCCCGCCGCCGGTGCGGTGCTGGCCGACTGGGGTGCTGACGTCATCAAGATCGAGCATCCGACGCGTGGCGACACGCAGCGCGGTTTCATCAACATGGGTGGCGTGAAGGTCGATCCGAACCGCAACCCGATGATCGAGCATCCGAACCGCGGCAAGCGCTCGGTCGGCGTCGACATCTCGACCGCGGAGGGCCAAGCGCTGATCTACGAGATCGCCAAGACCGCCGACGTCTTCCTGACCAACTATCTGCCGGCCGCGCGGCAGAAGCTGAAGATCGACCTGGAGCATATCCGCGCCGCCAACCCGAACATCATCTACGCGCGCGGCTCGGCGTTCGGTGACAAGGGCGAGGAGCGCGAGGCGGGCGGGTTCGATTCGACCGCGTTCTGGACGCGTGGCGGCATCGCGCATGCGGTCACCCCGCCCGAGCTGGACGGCGTCATCATGCAGCCGATCGGCGCGTTCGGCGACACGATCGGCGGCACCTATATCGCAGGCGGCATCTCCGCTGCGCTGTTCCACCGCGAACGCACCGGTGAGGCGGTCGAACTCGACGTCTCGCTGCTGTCAACCGCATGGTGGTCGACCGGCCTTGCGGTCAACCAGGCGATCGAGACGGGCATCTCCGCGCAGGCGCGCATGCCGCAGTCGGGTGCGTTCCCGGGCAACCCGTTCCTCGGCAACTTCACCACCTCGGACGGCGGCGTCATCAATTTCACGACGCTGACGCCGGGGCCGTACGCGAAAAGCCTGTTCGAGCATCTCGGGCTCGACGATCTCGCCGCCGATCCCGCATATCTCGACGGGCGCTTCCTGATGGAAAAGTGGCAGGAGGTCAGCGCGCGCGTCGCCGCGGCGATCGTCGCGCAGCCGTTCGCCTACTGGCGTCAGCATCTGAAGACCTATACCGGACAATGGGCGCCCGCGCAGAGCCTGCTCGACCTCGCCTCGGACGACCAGGCGATCGCCAACGACATGCTGATCGAGGTCGACGCCGACGAGGGCGCGCCGCTCAAGCTCGTTCGCAATCCCGTCCAGTTCAACCACGAACCCGTCCAGACCACGCGCGCGCCGCAGGCCTCGGAACATACCGAGCTGTTCCTGATGGAGCTGGGACTGGAATGGGACCGGATCGAGAGCCTCAAGGCCTCGGGCGCGATCGCCTGAGCCTGCATTCGAAAGACACGTCATGAAAGCCGGAAGCAAACTCAAGAGCGCGGTCGACGATACCGAGGTGATGGTCATCAAGGCCCCCGCCGGCGGCACCGTCAGCTGCGGCGGTGCGCCGATGGGCGACGACAAGCCTGCCAAGAAGGCCGAGATCGATCCCGCGCACGCCGACGGTACCAAGATGGGCAAGCGATACACCGATGCGGCGGGCACGATCGAACTGCTGTGCATCAAGCCCGGCAAGGGCAGCCTGGCGCTCGACGGCGTCGCGCTGCTGCTGAAGGACGCCAAGCCCCTGCCCTCCTCCGACTGACGGGCACGCGCGCATGGACATCTCGCTCCTCCTCAAGATGGCGGCGGACGCCGAGCCCGACCGCGTCGCGCTGACCTGCGACGGCCGGCACTGGACCTATGGCGAGCTGTGGAACGCCGCGACCGGGGCAGCGGCGGCGATCGCCGACAGCGGTGCGACCCACGTCGCGTTGCTCGATACGGGCAGCGAGGCAGCACCGATCGCGCTGTTCGGCGCGGCGCTTGCGGGCGTGCCCTATTGCCCACTCAACTACCGGCTGGCGGATGCGGATCTCGGCGCGCTGACCGCGCGGATCGCGCCGGCCTATATCGTCGGCGACACCGCACGCGTCGCGAAGCTGGCCGCCGACGCCGGGCATACCGCGCTTGACCGCGCCGCGTTCGTCGCCGCCGCCGAAGCCGCCGCCGACCCCGAGCGGGAGGCGAACGAAGGCGCCGAGGATAATGGGGGCATCGCCGTCCAGCTCTTCACCAGCGGTACCACCGCCGCGCCCAAGGCGGCGATCCTCGCGCACGCCAACTTGGTCTCGTACATTCTCGGCACGGTCGAGTTCGGCGCGGCGGACGCGGACGAAGCGGCGCTGGTCAGCGTACCGCCCTACCACATCGCCGGGATCGCGGCCTTGCTTTCGTCGATTTACGCGATGCGGCGCATCGTGCTGCTCCCCGCCTTCAGTCCGGAGGACTGGATCGCGCTGTGCACCAGCGAAGCCTGCACCAACGCATTCGTCGTACCGACGATGCTGTCGCGGGTCGTCGAGACGCTCGACGCCGAAGCCGCCGCCGGCCTCTCGCGCCTTCGCGCGATCGCCTATGGTGGCGGCCGCATGCCGACCGAGCTGATCGCGCGCGCGCTGGATCTGTTTCCCGACACCGGCTTCACCAACGCCTATGGCCTGACCGAGACGAGTTCGACCGTCGCGCTGCTTGGCCCGCAGGAGCACCGCGACGCGCAAGTCAGTGCCGACCCTGCGGTCAAGGCCCGGCTCGGCTCGGTCGGCAAACCGCTGCCGACGATCGAACTGGAGATCCGCAACGAGGACGGTCGCGTCTGCGCGGCGGGCACCCCCGGCGAAATCTACGTCCGCGGCGACCAGGTGTCGGGTCAGTATCGAGAGCGTAGCGCACTCGATGCTGACGGCTGGTTCCCGACTCGCGACGCAGGCTATCTCGATGCCGAGGGCTATCTGTTCCTGTCGGGACGCGCCGACGACGTGATCGTGCGCGGCGGCGAGAACATCTCGCCTGGCGAGATCGAAGACGTGCTGGTCGCGCACCCCGGTATCAGCGACGTCGCCGCGGTCGGCGTACCGTCCGCGGAATGGGGCGAGGTGGTGGCGGTGGCGATTGCCTGCACCCCCGACGCACCCGACGACGACGCGATCCGCGCACTCGTTCGGGAGCGGCTGCGCTCGTCGCGCGTGCCCGAGCGGATCGTCCGCGTCGATGCGCTACCCTACAACGAGATGGGCAAATTGCTGCGCCGCGAGGTGCGCCTGTTGTTCGAGCGGCCCGCGTGAACCGCCGCCCCGCGATGCCCGCAGGCATCGGGGCGAGGATGATCGTCCTGCTGGGCCTCGCGACGCTGCTCAACTACGCCGACCGCGGTAGCCTCTCCACCGCCGCGCCGGTACTGACGGTCGGGTTCGGGCTCGACGGCAAGCATATGGGGTTGCTGCTCTCCGCCTTTTTCTGGACCTATGCGCTGGCGCAGCCGCTCGCGGGATGGGTGGCGCAGCGCTATCCGACGCGCGTCGTGCTGGCGGTGGGCGTCGCGACCTGGTCGGTGGCGACGATCGCGTGCGGACTTGCCGTCGGGTTCGCGAGCCTCTTCGCGCTGCGCCTAGTGCTCGGCCTGGGCGAGGCGGTGATCTTTCCCGCGACCGCGCAGATCATCGCCGACCGCGCGCGCGAGGACCAGCGCGGCAAGGCCAATGCCGTCAGCATGATGGGGCTCGCGCTCGGGCCGACGCTCGGCGTGATCGTCGGCGCGCAGATTCTCGCGACCTGGGGCTGGCGCGCGGTGTTCGTCACGCTCGGCGCGGTATCGTTGCTGTGGCTCATACCCTGGCTGCTGTACCGAAAAACCGCCGCGCCCGACCGACATGACGAACCGGTCATACCCGTCAGCTATGCACTGTTGCTGCGCGAGCCGCGGCTTTGGGGCGCCTGCCTCGGCCAGTTTTGCTACGCCTATCCGGCGTACATGCTGCTGACCTGGCTGCCGCTCTACCTGACGCAGCAACAGCATCTGTCGTTGACCGGTATGGGCTGGGCGAGCGGCGCGATCTATCTGATCCAGGCAGGCATGGCGCTCGCGAGCGGCGTGGGGTCCGATGCGGCGATCCGGCGTGGCATATCGCTGACAGTCGCGCGACAGGCGCCGCTTGTCGGTGGACTCACCATCGCCATCGTCGGTCTGCTGATCGCGGGGACGCGCACCGGCGACGGCGCGCTGGTCGGCGTGACGCTGATGGCCGGCGGTATCGGACTGTGCCAGTCGATGATCTTCACCGTCGGCCAGAACTTGGCCGGCCGCCGCGCCGCGGGGCGGTGGATGGGTATCCAGAACATGGCGGGCAATTTCGCCGGCGTCGTCGCGCCAATCGTCACCGGTGCGCTGGTCGATGCGACCGGCGACTTCCTCGCCGCGTTCGTTGCCGCCGCGGCCTTCGCATTCGCCGCGGTAGCCAGCTGGCTGTGGCTGGTCGGGCCGGTAAGCGAACTTTCCTGGGAGCTTGCATGACCAATACCGACAGCATCCGGCAGGCACTGGTCACGCTGCTGCCGGGCGGCGAGCGCCTGACCGCAGTGCGGACGCTCGCAACCGGCTTCTCGAACGAAACCTACCGGCTCGAGGGGCTCGACGCAATCCTGCGCCTTCCGCCCTCGGCGGGCGCGGTGCTGGACGGGCACGACGTGCTCGGTCAGGCACGTATCTACCGCGCACTGGGCGAGATGCCGGGTGCGCCACCCGTACCCGCGATCACGCATATCGGCGACGATCCCGCCGTGCTCGGCGTGCCGTTCTTCGTGATGGGGCTGGTGCCGGGTGAGGCGCTGCACGATCTCGACATGCAGCCGTGGTTCACCGACGTGCCGCCCGAGCGCCGTACCGAAATGTGCCGCGACTGGATCGCCGCTTTCGCGCGGCTGGCGACGCTGCCGACGCTCGACGTGCTGGGCCCTGCGGTCAGCGCGGAGGACTATGTGCGGCGCTGGCGCGGTGTCGCCGCGGAGGCGGAAGCGGGCGAGCTGGTCGACCTCTACGACCGGCTGCTGGCGCTGTCCGCGCCGGTCAGCGGCGCGCCGTCGCTTGTCCACGGCGATCCCAAGATCTCGAACCTGATGTGGGACGAAGGTCGGATTTCGGCGATGCTCGACTGGGAGATGGCGCTGAACAGCGAGCCGCTGTCCGATCTCGGCTACCTGCTGTTCTTCTTCGCCAGCCCCTTCCACGGCGCGACGCGCGGCCCGGCGCAGTCGGGGATGCTCGATCGCGCCGGCGTGATCGACTGCTGGGAGCAGACCTCGAGTCGATCGGCGGCGGGAGTCGAATGGCACGAGATCGCACAGATCGGCAAACTCTGCACGATCATGGCTAAGGGCATCCACATGATCGCGACCGGCGCGAGCAGCGACCCCAAGTTCGCCGCCTTTAGAAATTATTTCGATGCCTCACAGGCCGCGATGCGCGCGATGCTCGACGCCTATACCGGAGACGCCGCATGATCCCGACGATTGCCCCGCTGACACCCGCGGACGAATACTTCAATCACCAGATCGTTAACACGCACGCGACCGTCGTCACCCCCGATCGCAACTGGACCGAGAAATGCTGGTTCACGCTGATGCGCAAGGACGGCGCGTTGCAGGCAAGCTTCGGACTCGGCAAATACACCAACCGCAACGTGATCGACGGCTTCGCAGGCGTGCAGCGCGGTACGCGGCAATACACCGTGCGCGCCAGCCGCGTGCTGCTGCCGCGCGGCGAGGAGATGGCGGCGGGGCCGCTACGGCTCGAGATCGTCAGGCCGTATGAGGAATTGCGCCTTACGCTCGCGCCGAACGATGCACAGCCGATCGCCTACGACCTCACATTCCACGCAACGATGCCCGCCTTCTTCGAAAAGCGCGACACGGTCATTACCAACGGCCGCACCGGTTCGGACGTGATCCGCTATCACCAGCCCGGAACCGCCTCGGGCTGGATCGAGATCGATGGCGAACGCATCGCGGTTGAGCCGGGCGACTGGTACGGCTTTCGCGATCACAGCTGGGGCGTGCGCGAGCATGTCGGGCTCGATCCGACCGATCTCGTCCCCGGGCATCAGGGCGGCAGCGGCGGCGACAAGACCGGCACCGCGTTCCACTTCAACTGGCTGGTGTCGCGGATCGAGCGGCCCGACGGGTCATCCTACGATCTGGCCTATTACTTCCGGGACCTTGGCGGTCACGACGTGCCCGACTTCTTCTCGGGCTACATCAACGAATCCGATGGCCGACAGATTCCGATCCTGCATTTCCACCCGGAGATCGTCTATCGCCGCAGCGACCGCGCGGCGCTGCGCGGGCGTGTCACCGCGGTGATTGCGGGGCCACGCGGCACGACGATCAGTCGCGTGTTCGAGATAGAGGCGATCGACTCCGATATGGGCTTCCGCCTGCTCCCGGGCCTCTATGGTCGGTGGAAGGGGCAGATCCATGGTAGCTACAAGGGCGATGACGTGCTCGACGGCGAATGCATCGACGACGTCAACGCGCCCGAAAAGACCGCCGAGAACTACAAATGGCAGATCCGCGACCGCCCGGTCCGCATCCGCGAGGGCGAGAACGGCGGCTATGGCGACATGGAGAGCATCATCCTCGGCGAGTATCCCGGCGTGACGTTCGAATAGCCATGCCCGTGAACCTCGATCGCATCCTGCCGACCGCCGCGCCACTGCTGCGCCGAATGTTGCGGTCGGAACAGGCGCAGCGCGAACGGCAATTCGCCGCCATGCCCAGGACAACCGGTCGCGTGGTCTTCCTGGGTGACAGCATCACCGAATGGACAGCCTGGGAGGACTGGTTTCCCGATCTCGCCGCGACCAATCGCGGGATCGGCGGCCAAGCGGTCGGCGACGTCCAGCGGCGGCTCGATAGCGCGATCGTCGATCCCGTCGCGGTGTCGCTGCTGATCGGGACGAACGACCTGCACGGGCTCGGGCGATCGACCGGCATCGACGACATCGCGGATCAATGCCGCACGCTGGTTGGCACGATCCGCGCGATGGCTCCGAACGCGTGTCTTCTCGTCAACAGCGTCATGCCCCGATCAACGCGTTTTCGCGATCGCATCGTCGCGCTCAACGCGCAGTATCGCGACATCGCGACGGCGAACGACGCGACCTATGTCGACGTCTTCTCCGCGCTTGCCGATCGCGACGGCGCGATCCGTCGCGACCTGACCGATGACGGCCTTCACCTGTCGGTTGCCGGATATGCGGCGTGGGTTGAGGTGCTGCGCCCGCATCTCACGCGTTTCGCGCGAACCGGTAATATGCCGGGCGTATCAAACTAGCCCATCCGATCTATTTCAACGAAGCGCCGTTCGATCCCTCGAGCACGCTGAAGACCCTGTTCGACGTGGGCCAGATCGAAGTGCTTCGCAGCCCGCAGGGCACCTCGCGTGGCGCGCCGTCGATCTCCGGCGCGGTCACGATCACGACGCGTCGTCCCGACCTCGACGAGTTCGGCGGCTATGTTCAGCTGCAATATGGCGAGGGCGACCATCGCGTCGCGCAGGGTGCGATCAACATCCCCATCATCAAGGGCGTCTTCGCGCCGCGTGCCGCGGCGAACATCGAGGATTCGAACGCAAATCGCGTGAGAAGCGCGAACAGCAGCGTCGATCCGGATTTCCGCAGCCGAGTCTATCGCATCAGTGCGTTGCTGCAGCCCACCGACACGATCTCGATCGGCGCGATGTACCAGCGCCGGCGGCAGGCTCGACGGTATTCGAGCAAGTCGCGGGCACGGGCAGGCCCAGCAACGCGGCGGCGGGCATTCCGGCGAACTTCAATGCTCCCGCTATTCGTGGCGACCAGTGTCTGGGTGTGCAGGATGGTCCAACGCGCAACACGTCGCGGCCCGACCTGATCACCGCCAATGCCAGCTGGGAAGTCGCCGGCCAGACTCTGACGTACAATTACGGTCGTCAGATGCCGGGGCAACGAAACAGCTACCAGATCAACGACTTCGCCAACATGCTGCCCGGTTTCGAGCCCTACGATACGACGGGCAACTCGACGCATCAGTTCTTCCAGACGCAGGAGATCCGCCTGTCGTCGCAGCGCGATGAGAACCGGCCATTCGATTATGACATCGGCTGGTTCCAGAAGCACTCGCATGGTGAGATCTTCTTCGGGACCGACATCTATTCGCTGACGCCGCTGGGTGGCGCGTTCGGCGCGCCCGGGACGCGTCCCGGCGTCAAGACGACGCCCGACAGTCGGTATGTCCTGCCGGTTCGCAGCCTGATCTATCTGGCGCAGTGGTCACGTCCCGGGGCGTGGTGTAGGTCGACGGTAGCGAAGCTGCCCGGCCGCGCGCTATCCACAAGCGCTGTAGCGGACGGGCAGTTTCGCGGGTGGTCATCGGCGAACTTCGGATAAGTTTGGGTTGCAACACTCAACTTACGGAGACACCGATGACCGAGGATATGATGGACCTTCAGGCGATGGACGGGAAGAGCCCGGACGCCGATTTCCTGCGCGACATGATCGGTTTTGCCGCGAAGCGGCTGATGGAGCTCGAAGTGGGCGGCCTGACCGGCGCTGCTTACGGGGAGAAGGACGCGGAGCGGCTTGCGCAGCGTAACGGCTATCGCGAGCGCGACTGGGAGACGCGTGCAGGCACGGTGGAGCTGCGCATCCCCAAGCTACGCAAGGGCAGCTACTTTCCGGGCTTCCTGGAGCCACGACGCCTCGCCGAGAAGGCGCTGACCGCCGTGATCCAGGAGGCGTATATCCAGGGAATCTCCACCCGCTCCGTCGATGACCTGGTAAAAGCCATGGGAATGAGCGGGATCTCGAAGAGCCAGGTCAGTCGACTGTGCGAGGAGATCGACGTCCGCGTGAAGGCGTTCCTCGACCGACCCATCGAGGGTGACTGGCCCTATCTGTGGATCGACGCGACGTATCTTAAGGTGCGGCAAAATGGACGGATCGTCTCCGTCGCCGTCACCATCGCGGTCGGCGTCAACGACGATGGCCGTCGCGAGGTGCTCGGCATGTCGATCGGGCACTCCGAGGCTGAAGTCTTCTGGATCGACTTCCTCCGCAGCCTTGCCAGGCGGGGGCTGCGCGGCGTGAAGCTCGTAATCTCCGACGCCCATGAGGGTATCAAGGCGTCGGTTGCCAAGGTGTTCAGCGCAACCTGGCAGCGCTGCCGGGTTCACTTCATGCGCAACGCCCTGGCGCATGCGGGCAAGAGCGGACGTCGTGTCGTCTCCGCGTTCATCGCCACCGCCTTCGCCCAGGAAACGCCTGTAGCTGCCAAGGCGCAGTGGCGCAGCGTCGCCGACCAGCTCCGGCCCACAGTGCCCAAACTCGCGACCCTGATGGACAGCGCAGAGGACGACGTGCTCGCCTACATGACCTTCCCCGCCCAGCATCGCACCAAGCTGCACAGCAACAACCCGATCGAGCGGCTCAATGGGGAAATCAAACGCCGCACCGACGTCGTCGGCATCTTCCCCAATGAAGAGGCGATCATCCGCCTCGTTGGAGCTATCCTACTGGAACAGAATGATGAATGGTCCGTCCAGCGCTGCAGGTACATGACGCTTGAGAGCGTCTCCGGTTTGAGCGATAATCACATCATCACGTTGCCAGCCATGGCAGCGTGATCGACCCCGGCTTAGCCGGAGATCGCTGCGGCCGCGCCGCCGAAGCTACACCACCCCGTGGAACACGATCTGCGCAGTCGTTCGACTCGTTCTACGGCAACGTACGCTTCCATCTCGACGATGCGACCGAACTGAGCGGGGGCCTGAGCATTCTTCGCGACCAGGACGATACGCGTCTCAACGTCCAGACCGGCGCAACACGTGGCGTGGCGACGCCGTTGTCCGCACTCGGCGGTCTCCCTTGCGCGGGTATTCCCGGCGTGTTCGTCACCGGGCTGGTCAACAGCAACTATCCAGGGTTCTGCGATGCGCTGATCCCGGCCGGGGTCGGCAATTCCGCGTCGAACTTCAACAACAAATATTCCGACGCGCTCTACAATTTCTCGCTGTCGCACAAGTTCACGGATGCCGTTCTCGTCTATGCGACGACCGGCACGTCGTTCCGCGCGGGGCTTCCGGCAATCAGCAACACCGGCCTGCCCTCGAACCTGACGATTCCCGAGCCGAACGGGCGACGTCCTACGAAATTGGTGTCAAGACGACCCCGGACCGTCGTCTGCGTATCAATGCGGACGTCTACCAGATCAACTATGGCAACCAGTTGACCGCGTTCTCCGGTATACCGTATTTCAACAGCGTGTCCGGCCAGGCTTCCCTGACCAGCATCGCCTTTTATCGCAATATCGGCTCGCGCGTGCGCGGCGCCGACCGGGAAATTGCGGCGAAGCCGTTCACCGAACTCTCCCTCGGGCTCAACCTGAGCTACTCGAAGAACGAATCGAAGGGCGGACTCATCCCCTGCACGGTTACGGCGGCACTGACGGGGGCGAACTCGATCAACTTCTCCCAGTCCGCCAAGGGTCAGACGCTGAACACGCAGGCGCCGTTCCAGGCGACCGCCAACGGCAGCTACGACATTCCGCTCACGTCCAGCTTCGACGGTTATTTCCGCTTCAACGTGAACTTCCAGGGCAAGAATCCGAACTTCTGCAATTTTCCCACTAACGGCAACTTCCTGCAGACGAAGTCGCTCGCACTAGTCGATCTGTTTGCAAGTCTGGCCGGTCATCAGGTGTGAACGTGCACGCTATTTGGCGGCGTTCTAATCAGCGTATCTGTCAATTGCCGACCCAATCACGAGGCAATCGCGGGCGGCCTGCACGATGTCGGCGTGGAAATCCTCGACGCGGTTGAGCGTCATGATCCGCCGCATCTGCGCAAACAGACGTTCCATCAGCCGGAAGTTGCCTCGCGTGATCCGGATCACCGCCGCCTGAGCCTCGATCGCGTTGAGCTGTGTGGGATCAAAACTGATCCCGAAGTCGGCTGCATGGGTCGCCAGCAACAGACGCATTTCTGTCTCGGTGAGTGGCTTGAATTCGTGGACGAACCTGATGCGCGAGTAGAACTGCGCGTAGCGAGCAAGCCGCTTCTCCAGCCCCGGCATGCCCATCAAGATCAGGCCAAAGCGGTGCCGATCAGATAGATCGCGCAATTCCTCCAGCGACTTGATGGAAAGGCGGTCCGCCTCGTCCACGATGACAAGAGGACGCGCGAGCTGCGCCTGGTGTCAAACGACATCCAGATTTACGGGCTAAGGCGACACCCAGTTTTACGAATCCAGGCGGCAGCTATTCCGGACGTGCCGCCCCGCGGGGCGGCACGTCCGGAATAGCTTTAGCTCTTATGCGTCGACGCGTTTGAGCGCGGCCTCGAGGTCGCGCAGGCGGTACGACCGGCCTTTGATGTTCAGCACGTTTGAGCGGTGCAGTAGGCGGTCGAGAATGGCGGTCGCGAGCACCTCGTCGCCGGCGAGCAACTCGGTCCAGTCCCGGATACTCTTGTTCGTCGTAATGATGATGGCACCACGGCCGTACCGATAGGTTACGAGCCGGAAAAACAGACTGGCTTCCTCGCGGTCCATCGGCTCGAAGCCCAATTCGTCGATGATGAGCAGCGCCATATTCATGTAGCGACGACGCCTGAGGCGTGACGGCGGTAAGGCCGCATCCGCTTTGAGCGCGACCATCAGCTCGTTGAAACGATAGTAGAGGACGGAGAAGCCGAGCTCGACAGCACGGGTGCCCAGCGCAATTGAAAGGTGCGTCTTTCCGACCCCGGGCGGTCCTTGCATCAGGACCGTCTCGGCGTTGCGTATCCAGGCGCCCGTGGCCAGCGTGTCGATGCGGGAGCGCTCAATTGCCGGTTGAAAGGCAAAGTCAAAGTTCTCGAGCGTTTGCCCGGTCGGCAGTCCCGACATCTTCAACGTCGCCGCAATCCGCCGCGTCTCGCGCCCGGAAATCTCGCTCTCCAGGAGCAGATCCACAAAGGCGTGAGAAGGAATATCCCGAGCAACGGCGTCGCTCAGCAAGCGACCGAACTTCTCGGCCGCGTGGCTACACCCGAGCGCCAGCAGCTTTTCCCGGGTGGCGTCGATGTCCAGACGGGGCGCGCTCATCGTGCGACCTCCGCCAACGCGGCGTACAGATCGATCGACCTGTACGCGACCGCCGTTGACGCCAGCTCCTGATTTCGAGCGCCCATTCGTCCGAGCGGTGGTGGCGCTGTGACACGATCGGTACCCGGCCCATCATAGTGAGCCTGCTCGATAACGAGGAGTTCGGCGGTTCTGCGTGCATGGACTGCGACCATCCGTAGTGTCGCAGGGACGCCGCCCAACCGCGTCAAACACGCCGAATGGCATGTCAGCCATGACAACATATCTTTGGACTTCGCCCACACAATCGCCTGTTTGCGGCTCCAGGACAGAACCATCAGCAGCGCCAGCAAATCAGTCCGTTCGCCTCCGATCACAACGCCGGGAAAATGCGCCCAGTCCACCTGGGCTTGAGCGCCGGCTGGCGTCTCCACACGGCGACGCGCCCGGATTGCCGGCGCAGGGTATGTCCGTTTCCAGAAACGCTGAACCGATCGCAGGCTGCCGTCATAATCCTTCTCGGTGCGCAGCCACTGGTACAAAAGACTGAGATTGAGAGGGCCTTGCTGCTGGCCCCGCCAGTGCTCGATCGCCTCGGCAAGCTTTTGAGCTTTGAACAACTGCCGCGATCGCCCGTCGACCGCTTCCGCCTTCATCCGCGATACGTGGTAGCGCATCGCGCCTTCGCTCACGCCCAGAAGCCGGGCAATCTCCGTCTTCGTCGTCTTTCCTGACAAGGTCTTGATGGCCATTCGAGCCTCCAGATCGAGCCGGCTCATATTCCCTCCGAAACCCCTCAAGGATCTCGTCAGATAGCTCAGCCGGAGGCGACGTCTCGTAAAGGTGGGTGTCGCCTTAACTCCCGAATGTCACGTCGCCCTACACCTGGTCGATATCGACGCCTTCGGGAGAGCCGGCCG
>NZ_CALMAW010000004.1 GCF_937859915.1 uncultured Sphingomonas sp.
GCCGCGTAGCAAGGCTCGCAAAATCAGATGCTTAGTTTCGAATCCGACTCTAAGATGGTCGAGCGGTGCGCGCGGCACTCCATAGCGGAAAGCCGTGATAGCGCCATCCGGGAAGGCCCGCAAACAATCCTCAAATGGCTTTTCTCATTTCGCACTTGGAATAGGCGGATCAAGCCAGGTGGCTTACCGTTTCGCCCGGCATGTTACGGGAAGGTGCACATGGATGTAGTTGAGCTACGCTACGAAGCATTAAGGCTATATCGCCTGGCGCAGAGTGAGCCAGACCATAGCGAAAGGCTGCGATTGACGCTTGCAGCAGATGCGGCAGCCGAGCGTGCCGACCGGCTTATTGACAAGTAGAACGAATCCGCGAATGCTGACAACAAAGACCAACCCTTGGCGGCGGGCGACATCCTGAACCTGTTGCTCGATAAATCAGCTGGTTTTCCGCGTCCGGACCCGCGATGTTTCGATTGAAGGAATGGCGGATGCACAAAGCAATCCTGGCCTTAGGCTCGGCCGTTATACTTGCTCAGATCGCGCAGGCTGAGGATTGGCGTCCGGTCGAAATCGGCACGTCTCCCGGTGCGGTCAAATCCCTATATGTCGAGATGCAGACCATGCGCCGCGACGGAGATCTTCGATACGCATGGGTTCTCTCCTGGTTTGATACGACGAAGAGTGCGTACCGCTATAAAAAGGAGCTGGTGGCGATCGATTGCCTGCAAAATCAGTTTGAAGGCATTAAATGGGTCTGGGTCGACACGGCAGGACAGCTCTGCGAAAGTGACGACGCAGACACGCGATGGACACGAACGCTCGAGGGTAGTCCGGGTGACTCGATCACGAGGTTTGTCTGTGGCGCCTAGCTAGCGCTTAGCAGGCTGCTGAAAAAGGCCACGGTTTGACGATAAAGGTGGTGTCGTCGCCATTGTCGTAGGCGATTTCGCCCTCGAGCCAGCCATCGTCGCGAAGGTCGGCCCATCCGGTGCCAGTGACCTGATCGCCTTCATCTTCGCCGTTCCAGTCGAAGTCGACAACGCTCGGGGTGAACCCGCCGTCAAGCGAAGCGGAGAGCGCGCCGAACGCCATTTCACCGGCGCCATCGGCGTCAATGCGCAGGAAAGCCGGGCCGCATAGATCGAGATGGTCGCGCGGCCATGCTCCGCTCTCCACGATCTGCCATTTGCCGACGAAGGCGACGCTCGCAACCATCAACCCGTCTCCAGCAGCTCGGGTAGTCTGACAAGATTGTAGGCGGCAATCGTCAGCGTGAAGGCGAAGCGCACCCGGGCTAGTCCCCGGAATTGGGTCTTGCCTTGCCCTGCCGCGGACTTCACCCAATTGAACACCTCCTCGATCCGTTTGCGGATGCGGATACTCGCGCGATAGCCCGGGTGCCGCGTCGTGCGACCGTCGATGCCGGCGCGCCGGCCGTTCACGTTCTGCGCGACATGCGGGGTGACACGCCGATCCCGCAACTCGGCGACGAAATCGCGGCGGTCGTACGCGCGGTCGGCCGCCCGAGTGACCCGGCGGCCATTTGTGCGGTCAACATCGTCGAGTATCGCGATCGCGGTAAGCCGTTCGGCAAAGCCGGCCACCCGCCTCGTCTCGGCATCGACCGCCAAGCCGTTGCGGTTCTCCATCAGAACGTGCCCCTGTAGCACAGCTTTGCGCCCGCCCCCGGGCTCTTTCGATACAGGCGCGCGTCCGGATCGGTGGTCGAGGCATGGGTGTCGTTGCTGCGCTTGGTGCCGCGGAAGTCGACCTCGACGTTACGACCATTCGGGCCGTCGGCGGGTGGTTCATCGGCTCCGGCGTCGTCCTTGGGACGAAAGCTCTTCATGCTGCACCATGCCTCGATCAACGTACCGTCCACCGAGGAATGCTCGGTCGACAGCAGGCGCTTCACCTGCGGCCGCGCCAGGATCGCCGACAGGAAGCGCGCCGCGATCTCGCCGTCCAGCAACCGCTCGCGGTTCTTCGAGAAGGTCGAAGCGTCGCACACCGGATCGTCGACACCCAGACCCACGAACCAACGGAACGACAGGTCGAAATCCAGCCGCTCCATCATCTGCCGCTCCGAGCGGATGCCGTGGAACAGCTGCAGCAACAACGCCCGTAACGTAACAGCTTCTCCGGAGCGATCGACGGCCGCCCAATCCGCGAATATACCCTCTTCAGTTCCGCGCAGATGTCGCCCAGCGCCTCGTTCACCAGCCCACGGATCGCCCGAAGCGGATGCCGCGCCGGCACCCGCTGTTTCAGATCGACGTAGGAAAACAGCTTGCCCGACCGCTCGTCCGTACCGCGGATCCATCGACCCCATTCATCGCGTGCTGACACGATGAATCATTTCACGCCGCGATAGCCAGGCCCTTTTTCAGCAGCCTGTTATAGCCCATATCGACTATAATTGCGTAACTTGCTAGGGTCTGGGCATTGAAGCCGGTACTTTGCGCACACGACCGGCACCTCGTCCAGCGGCGTCGTCCACGCCGGCGACCGGCTCTCGGCGTGCATTTTCCACTCGTATTTGAAGCCTTGTGCCGCCGGTACCGACACCGATCAGACGCTCAGGCGTGAGCCGCTGAAGGATGGGCGGCCCTGTTTGACGCAGCGCTAGCGTGGCATCCCCGCCGACAGTTGGGAGAGCCGGCGGGGTATCGTCTTCCACCACGGAAGCGCGACGCCGCGATGATGGGGATTGTCGATCAAGAATCGATTAACGGCGTCTGGAGCCGTTGAAACCGAACGTCACATTGCGAGTTATGCCGGCGGCCGCCAGGACCTCCTAAGCTTAGCGGCAAGAGCCTCGCCGTCTTCCATCGGCGGCGGGGCTCGCAACGCTAACTAGAAGCCTTCGTTCTCGCGGCAGGCCGATATTCTGGCGTGCAGCCCAAGCGTCGGCTTAGAACGTCGGCGCGGCAGAAACCCGCGGCGGGGGTCGCAAACCGCCACGATGCAGCTATGATGAGCGCAGGGCCAGTGGTGGCCGCATCTCACTGGCCTAGAGCCTCGCCGGAATTGAACAACCTGGCGGGGCTCGTTTGGCGTCAGAGCCGGCAAACAGGTGGCAACTTCTCAAATCGCGGCACAGCCCTGTGCGCTGCTTGGCTTTGCGGAAACGTGTTCTGGCGGTGGAGGCGTGTCTGCGATAGCCTCGATAAATCGAACGAGTCGGGGGATTCGTTGTTCGGGGGTCTGTCGGATGAACGCGGCCGAGATCGTTACAGTGATAGCCGATCGATTCGGGGCAGACGGCTCCAGAGTGGCACTTCGCTTATATAGCGACACCTTGGCAAAGGAGGGCAAAGCGAAGGCCGAGCCCTACGTCGCCGCTGCCATCATGCTTTGCCGGCGTTAGCATCCCCCGCCCTTGAAGGACTGATGCCCGACAAACATCTTGCGGAGAGGGCCAGTCGACCACTCCCACCGCGACCGGCTTTAGAGCCCCCTCGCCACCATCCCTGGGCGGCGGGGCTCGCTTTTGCTAAATGTCAACGCTACCGGGGAATGCAGAGCTGGTGAAGGGATGGGCATTTCCCTTTGCCGGTCTCAGAGCCCCGCTGTCCCGCCCCACGTGCGCAGCGGGGCTCGCAACTGCCCAGGGTCGCGTATGTTAAGCGCGCAAGACCAGCGGGGCATGCATGACACGCTGGTCTTAGGAGCCGCTGCTATCTCAGGAACGGATGCCGCGTCGATCTGGCTATTATGGCGGCCACCGTCGTCAGGCGGAACGTGACCCACATGGGTCTACGTAGGGCCACTCTGCACGAAGCTTCGTGATCGCATCGTTCATTGGACGACGGATAGATGGGGCCTTGCGATGCCCACATGTTGTTTTCACCGACCAGTTCGGAAGCTTTTTGATGCAGATGTGTCTACGGAGATCCGCGTGATAATCTTGTCCCAAAAAGCTCGCGGCGTACCGGTCGACGCCGCTAGCATTGTGATAAGCTCCTGACGCAGATCGCTCGCTGTCACTGCCGCTCACGATCCGCAGAAATTAACATTCCGTGCTGATAACAACGTGCTTCACGCAAAGCTGCATCCGGTGAGTGTGCGCCGCAATTAATCCGGTCGGTCGCGCGTGGCGCTCAATCAGATTAGGTTGCCGGCACCCAGGAAAGATCGAGCAAGCCGAGCGAGCGGTGATATGCTGCCGGGCGAATCGGAGGGGCTATGGCGCAGACCAACAACGAAGGTGAGACGTTCGGCGAATGGGTTCTTGCTCAGAAAGACCGGGAAGGCGCAATCGCCGATCTCGTCAGTGCGGCGAAAGCTGATCGCGCCTTCCCTCGTCGAGGCAATCCCGACGACGTCCGCAAGCGTCTTAACGAAATGCAGGCAGACGGCGATATGCATGCTGTCGTCGACGACGCCGAAACGGATTGGCTGAGCTGCTGATGCCGTTTCATGGAGCAAGGCCTTGGACCGATGCCGAGGACAAGCGTCTCCTGCGGATGTACCGAGATGGGTACGAGAGGCGTATGATCGCGGAGGCGCTAGGACGCCCGGCGAAAGCTATCACCGACCGCAAGCGCAAGCTCATGGCGGACGAATGCCCGACGTGCTGAGCTTCCATGGTGAGCCACCGACAACGTCAGACGCGGAGCGCTGGGCGGAGGCGCTGGCCTTTGTGCGACAGTATAGAGGGCGAGCGTTGGCAATTGCGGATGACCGGATTGCGGACCTCGCTGTCGATGCCGCCGGCCGAGCGCAGTGGCGGTCGCTTCGGTCGCTAATCATTCAGATCAAAGACAGGGCCGTAGTAGACGCGGAGCAACACTGATGCGCCGCACCATCACACACATCGAATGGGCCACCGGCAAATTTGCGGGCCGCACTTTCATCCGTCTGGACTGCTCACACGAGCGGTCAATCGGCGGACACGTGTTCCTGAGTGGAAAGTCACCCCGCGTCGGGCAGGAATATGAATGCCGCGAGCACGGTTGCGGCCATATGGCGTGAGGCAGCGTATGATCGCGTGGCGGACAATCCCCCGCTTAGCTCATGGGCGGAAGCGATGGATCTTTCCAACACGCCGCTCGCCCTGCCGCGCCGCCTTGCCATGAAAGTTCCGCCACCTATCCCGGCCACCTTGAGCATGCCCGGCCCTGTAAGCAGCGATGCTGGTGACAATGCCGACTATAGCGATGCCGACGTGAGACATTGATCTATTCCCCGACGGCCTGTCTCATCATGACGACACTATATCTTCCATTGCGGAGCGAACTTCAAGCATCGGTTTCAACGCCAACAGTCCGGTCTTTTGTCCCGCCGAGACAATCAGCGGACTAAACCTCTGCGCTGCGGATCGGCTGGGGTCGCTTTTGTAATCAAGCAGGATATGAAGCGCGCATGGTCGGCACGCCCGCAGGCGCTGTCGACTTAGAGCTCCGCTGTCCCCGCGAATAAGGCGGCGGGCTCGCCATCACACTGTTTTCCCTATGTCCCTCCAATCAAGAATACGGGCTATCATCGGCGATCGTGTTGGGCATGGTGAAGCTATCGCCGCGGCCGTCGCGCGATCCCCAGCAGAGATGCAAGCCCGGCGAGACTGAAAATTGCAGGGGTCCAAAGAGCGAGCGCGTTTGACGTGCGCTTGGCTGCCTCCATGCGATCAAGCCGTTCAAGCTCAAGCAACGTGAGGCGATCAAAACGACGTTGATCGATCGTCTTGGATTGATCCTTTGCTCGTGCCGATACCGTTTGGATAGCGGCTGGGCCGTCGGCCCGGAACAGGTCTGCGGCCTCCGCGATCGCTCGCTGCCGTAGCTCCCGTTCCGTTATTGCTGTCGTGCTGATCATCTGATTCGTTTAAGGCCATTCGGCGATTTTGCGCCACGCGTTTCTCTCGACTGAGACACGTTATCGCCGGGCGAAGTTCCTATGCGTTTCTCGGCCCGGTCCCGGTCCCGGTCCGCCGAAACACCACCACCACGATCAGCACCACGGCGATCGCAGCTGTATCCGTCACCCAGTCCAGGATGTCGCAGTCGCGGTGAAGCGCTGGAATGGATTGAACGACTTCGATCAGCGCTCCGAGGAACGATAGCCGTTCGCCAATCCTCAACAGGCTCGCCTTCGGGAAGCTCGCGCAAGCCAGCGCCGTCAGTACAACGAACGCGAGCGAGTGCTCGAATTTATCCCCCCAGCTATCGATGGGTAGCGCGGGCGGATGAGGTTCGAACGCCATAAATATCGTGAAGCCAATGGCAGCGACGAGACAGGCTCGGGCGGCAAGGACTCCTGATTTTGCGGGAACGGCCATAACGGCCCTTACCTCAGCGTCGTCCAATTGGCGACAAATCAGGCGGTCAAGAGGCGTACCTGTCATTAACAACATCTGCCACCAGTCTTTCGACCGGGGCGGACCCTTACGCCGCCGACGCTCTGATCCAGGCGCACTGCTCGTCCAGCCGCTCGGCGTACCCTAAGAGCTCGTCGCGCATATCATCATCATTGGTGGCTTTGGCGATGATCAGAAGCTGCTCGGCCTGACGCGCGACCCGATCGGCCCACTCGATGCGCTCGGTTACCGGATTGATAAGCATGACGCCTCCATGATGGTGAGCGCTCAACGCTGCCTCGCGAAAACGGTGGTAGTTAACAGACGATAAGAGTTCCAGGTGCGACGAAAGGAGTAGATGTCCCGGCCCTCATGCCTGCGCGCCAAGCGCGGGAATGACGTCCGTAGCTGCCCGGTCAGACAGAACCTGCGGGAAGGGCCAGACGAAGGTGTCGGCGTTGCGCCGACTCCGCGGCGGCATGTATGCGGCACAGATGCCACGCCCGGTTCTCAACGCCGCCATGACGCTGGTCGACTGCCCCGACTGCGGGACGTCGATCATCGTGCCGTATTTCCAAATCGCATTCTGAGGGCGGCTTCCTGCAAGTGCGGCGTCCTCATCGTGATAGACGACGATACCCCGCCGCATGTGATGCGGACCTTGATCGTTCGTGCGGGCCTCATGAACGCTGCGAACGATTAACCACGCTACCGCTGAGACGCTCGTGGCCCAGTCATGGCCGCGCTATCCTGCTAAAGGCCTAGCCGTTCAGCTTGCATTCGGCCGGGTCGGCCGATGGCGGCAACGGAATATAGAATCGACTAGTGAAGACGCCCTCAACGGCCGTTCTCAGCGAATTGCATTGGCGTGGGTATCAGCGCGTCTCAGCGCGCTTATTCCCCATTCGTTACCCAAGTCCGAGTGCTTGTGGTGAGCCTACGCTCACTAAGCGCTTGAAAAAGCTTGGTGACCCCAACGGGAATCGAACCCGTGTTTTCGCCGTGAAAGGGCGACGTCCTAGACCGCTAGACGATGGGGCCGCGGTGGCGGGCGATTAGGGCAGCGCGCCCGCCCGGTCAAGCCAGCTTCACTCCGCCCAGGCGGCATCGTCGAGATGGAGCTCGGCGGCCGGGCGCTGTGCCCAATCGTCGATCTTGGCGCGGCCGGCGAGCCACAGTCGCCGGGTCGCGCCGGCACCGAGTAGGGCCAGGCCGAGCGCGCTGTCCGCCTGCCCGAACGCCATCGTCTTGATCGGACGACCGTCGTCCCCCGAGACGATCGCGCGGACATGGCCGTTGCCGACCACATCGGCCTTGACGACGCGCACCCGGCCGGCGGCGACGCGCGGCGACGGCCAGCCCGCGCCATAGGGACCGCCCGCCTCGAGCGCCTCGACCAGCGCCGGGGTCACCCCGCCCGCGCCGACCACGGCGTCGACCAGCAGCGCGCGGCGATCCGACGCGGCGGCGACATCGGCCCCGAGTCGCTCGTCGAGGAAATCGGCGAAGGCGTCGAGCTTGGCCGCGTCGATCGTCAGCCCCGCCGCCATCGCGTGCCCCCCGCCCGCGACCAGCAGCCCGACATCTTTGGCCGCCATCACCGCCGCACCGAGGTCGACGCCCGAGACCGACCGCCCCGACCCCTTGCCGATGCCGCCGTCGAGCGCGATCACGATCGCGGGACGGCCCGAGCGTTCCTTGAGCCGGCTGGCGACGATGCCGATCACGCCGGGATGCCAGCCCTCGCCCGCAATCACCGCGACGGCGCGATTGCCCTGCGCCGGGAGCAGCGCTTCGGCCTGTTCGCGCACCGCCGCCTCGATCGCGCGGCGCTCTTCGTTGAGCCTGTCGAGTTCGAGCGCGATCGCGCGCGCTTCGGCGGGATCGTCGGTGGTCAGCAGCCGTACGCCGAGATCGGCCTTGCCGACGCGGCCGCCCGCATTGATCCGCGGCCCGAGCGCGAAGCCGAGATCGGTGCAGGTCGGGTTGCGGGTGAGCCTGGAGGCCTCGATCAGCGCGGCGAGCCCGATGTTGCGGCCGCCCGCCATCACCTTGAGCCCCTGCGTCACGAACGCGCGATTGAGGCCCTTGAGCTGGGCCACGTCGGCGACGGTGCCGAGAGCCACGATATCGAGCAGTTCGAGCAGCTTGGGCTCGGCGCGGCCGCCCGCGAACCAGCCGCGCGCGCGCAGCACCCGGATCAGCGCGGCGCCGAGCAGGAAGGCAACCCCGACCGCAGCGAGATGAACATGTGCGGCGCCCTCCCCCTCGTCGAGCCGGTTGGGGTTGACGATCGCGTGGGCAAGCGGGAGCGATGTCGCGCATTTGTGGTGATCGACGACGATCACGTCGAGCCCGGCGGCGCGCGCCGCGCCGAGCGCCTCGAAAGCGAGCGCGCCGCAGTCGACGGTGACGACCAGCCGCGCGCCGGCCTCCGCCAGCCCGACCAGCGCGTCCGCGGACGGGCCATAGCCTTCGAGAAGTCGGTCGGGAATATAATGCCCGACCGCGAGCCCGAGGTCGCGCAGCAGCCGGATCAGCAACGCCGCCGAGGTTGCGCCGTCGACATCATAGTCGCCGAAGATCGTCACCGCTTCCTGCGCGGCGATCGCGTCGGCAAGGCGTTCGGCGGCACGGTCCATGTCGAGGAAGATCGAGGGATCGGGCATGAAGCCGCGGATCGTCGGCACGCGGTGGCGATCGAGCGCGTCGCGCGCGCAGCCGCGCGCCATCAGCAACTGGTCGACCAGCGCGTCGGGGCGGAAGTCGCGGTCATTCTCGAGCCCGCCCGCGAGCCCGCGCCAGCGCCAGGGCTGGCCGAGGATCGAGCGGGTCACTCCACAGGGTGACGCGGCGGGGGTGTCCATCCGCGCGGCTCTAGCCGATCGCAACGACAGAGGGAATTAGGGCGTGGCCCGCGCTAGTCCGCCTCCAGCCAGAGCAGCAGCGTGAAGAACAGCGATCCCGCGATGGTCGTCATCACCAGCAGCGTCGCGGTGCGCCAGATCGCGCCGAAGCGGCCGGTGAGATACGCGCCCTTGAGATGCTGATACATGTGGATCGGCGGCACGAAGATCAGCGCCAGCCATAGCCAGGCTTGCGAGACGCCGATCAGCTGGAGCCCGATCAGGCCGACCACAAGCAAGGTCATGAAGCTCAGCGAATGGATCGCGAAGATCGCATGGTCGTAAAGACCCACATCGCGCCGCCAGAAGAACAGCAGCCAGATGAACGGCACCGAGATCGGGATCAGCGCCCAGCTGAACTTGTAGCTCGCCATCTTGAGCTTGTAGGCATACAGTTCGGGATTGGCGCGGACATGGTTGATCTTCGCGTCGAGATCGGCCGAACCGGTGTTGACGTTCATATTCTTGATGCCGGTCGCGACATCGAAATTGACGGTCTGCCCGGCGGCCTTGACCTGACCGATGCGTGCCGCCCCTTTGGCATCGACCGGGATCTTGGCGGTCGCCGCCTTGAGCGCGGCGACCTCGCCGGTCGCCTCGGCGATCTTCTTGTCGAGATCGGCGACATTGGCCTTGGCATTGTCGGCCTGCAGGTCGCTCCGCTTTTCCTTGAGGTCGTCGAGCTTGTCCTGCGCCTTGTCCGCAGCGTCGGACATCTGGTCCTTGGCCCGGGCAAGCCCCTGTGCTGCGCCCGCGACGTCGGGCATGCTGACCCGGTTGACCGCGGCGAACAACAGGAAGACGCAGAACAGGAACAACGCCATCGGCGACACGAACTTGGCGCGCTCGCCGTGGACGTAGCGCCGGGTCAGCGGCCCCGGATGCAGCGCGAGCATCGGCAGCGTCTTCCAGATCTTGCCTTCGAAATGGAACACGCCGTGGAGGATGTCGTGACCGAGCGCGGTAACGTTGCGATGGACGTGCCCGCTCTGCCCGCAATCATGGCAGAAGCCGCCAACGCGGACCGCACCGCAATTGAGACAGGTGCCGCCCGCGCCATCATGCGCGTCGTGCCCGGTGCCACCGCGTGCACCATCGACGCTGCGCGCGATCACGCCGCCGGTGAGGATGTCGCCGATGCCGTCCGCGGTGTCGCTCATGCCTATCCCCTTGTTGCTATGCAGGATAGACATGATCCCTGCACCGGGTCGAGACCGTTCCGGTACCGGCACGCTTCTGCTAAGGCGCCGCGCATGGATATTCCGCTGCCCCTCGCCGCGCCGATGAGCGACGCCGACGCCGACGCGCTGATCCGCGACATGGGATTGCGCGCGCGTGCTGCCGCGACCGCGCTGGCGACGATGCCGACGGCGCGCAAGGCCGAGGCGCTGACCCGCGCCGCCGCACTGCTGCGCGAACGATGCGACGGCGTGCTCGCCGCCAATGCGCAGGACATGGCCCGCGCGGATGCGACCGGCATGGCGGATGCGATGCGCGACCGCCTGCGGCTCGATCCCGCCCGTGTCGAGGGCATCGCCGCGGCGCTCGCGGCGGTGGCGGCGCTCGACGATCCGGTCGGCCGCGTGATCGACGCGAGCGAGCGCCCCAATGGCCTCAGTCTCAGCCGCGTGCGCGTGCCGCTGGGCGTGATCGGCATCATCTACGAAAGCCGCCCCAACGTGACCGCGGACGCCGGCGCGCTTGCGCTGATGGCGGGCAATGCCGCGATCCTGCGCGGCGGCTCGGAAGCACGCGCAAGCAACGCCGCGATCCACGCCATCCTCGTCGAGGGCATCGCGGCGGCCGGCCTGCCGCGCGATGCGGTGCAGATGATCCCGACCGCGGATCGCGCCGCGGTCGGTGCGCTGCTCCGTGCGCAAGGCCTGGTCGACATCATCGTGCCGCGCGGCGGCAAAGGGCTGGTCGCCCGCGTGCAGGACGAGGCGCGCGTGCCCGTGCTCGCGCATCTCGACGGCATCAACCACAGCTACGTTCATGCCTCGGCCGATCCGGCGATGGCAGAGGCGATCGTGGTCAACGCCAAGCTGCGCCGCACCGGCGTCTGCGGCGCGACCGAGACGCTTCTCGTCGATCGCGACTACCCGGCCGCCACCGCGCTGGTGACGGCTCTGCTCGATGCCGACTGCGCGCTGCGCGGCGATGGCGCCGCGATGGCGCTCGATCCCCGCATCGCCCCAGCCGACGCCGCCGACTGGGACACGGAATATCTCGACGCGATCTGCAGCGTCGCCATCGTCGACGGCCTCGACGATGCCCTCGCGCATATCGCCGCACACGCCTCGCACCACACCGACGCGATCATCGCTGAGGACGCGGACGTCGCCGAGCGCTTCCTGACGGCGGTCGATTCGGCGATCGTCATGTGGAACGCCTCGACCCAGTTCGCCGACGGCGGCGAGTTCGGGCTCGGAGCCGAGATCGGGATCTCGACCGGCCGCCTCCACGCCCGCGGCCCGGTCGCGCTCGAAGGCCTGACGACGTACAAATGGGTGGTGCGCGGGACGGGGCAGACACGTCCTTGACGGTCGTCGGCCGGGACCGGCCCGCCCGATGAAGCGCATCGGCCTGCTCGGCGGCTCGTTCAACCCGGCGCATACGGCGCACCGGCGAATCAGCCTGTTCGCGTGTCGAGCGCTCGGGCTCGACGAGGTGTGGTGGCTGGTGTCACCAGGCAATCCGCTCAAGGTCGACGCGACCGACATGGCCTCGCTCCCCGAACGGCTGGCGTCCGCCACGCGGATGGCGCGCCGCGCGCCGATCGTGCCGACCGCGATCGAGACCCGGCTCGGCACACGCTATACGGTCGACACGCTGCGCGCGATCGTCCGCCGCTACCCCCGCAATCGGTTCGTCTGGATCATGGGCGCCGACAATCTCGCCCAATTCAGCCGTTGGAAGGACTGGCGCGGGATCGCGAAGACGCTTCCCATTGCCGTCGTCGCGCGTCCGGGCTATGGAGGGAACGCTCGATCGGGCGTCGCGATGGGTTGGCTCGGCCGTTTTGGCCGGCCCGCATCCGACGCGAGGCGATGGACGCGATGGAGTATCCCGGCGCTCGTGCAGCTGCACACCGTTCCCGATCCGACTTCAGCCACCGCCCGGCGGGCCGCCGATCCCGATTGGCACCGCCGTATCAGCCCCAAGACCCTGCGTGATCGCGTGACGCGCCGGGCCGTTTCCCCGGAGGTTCATTGCCCGCTTCTCCCGCCGCCGCCCGCCCGATGACGGACGGCACCGCTCCGCCCACCGGCGGCGTCTCCCCCGAAGCGCAGGCGCTGCATGCGCTGGTGCTCGAATCGCTCGATGCCGATCAGGCGGTCGAGACGATCTCGATCCCGCTCGCCGGCAAGTCGAGCATCGCCGATTACATGGTGATCGCCAGCGGCCGATCGAGCCGTCAGGTCGCCTCGATGGCGGCCAAGATCGCCGAGAAGGTCAAGGCCGAATTCCGCCGCAGCGTGCGGATCGAGGGTCTTCCCGCCGCCGATTGGGTGCTGATCGACGCGAACGACGTCATCGTCCACCTGTTCCGTCCCGAGGTCCGCTCCTTCTACAATCTGGAGCGGATGTGGGCGTTCGGCGACGAGGCGGCGGCGACTGCCTCGCCCTCCAACCCGCCCGTCGACGGCACGCCGCCGACCGAGCCGGACGCCGCCGACGCGTCCGACGCCTGACGCCGTCCGCTTCCCGAGGCCGCCGTGCTGCTGCACATCGTCGCACGCGGGCGGATCGGGCGCGGACCGGAAGCCGATCTGGTCGAGCGCTATCTCAAGCGGATCGCCTGGCCGACCAAGGTGACCGAACTGCCCGATACGGGCGGACGGTTGCCTGATTTGGCGCCGGGCACGCGAACCGTCGTGCTCGACGAGACCGGTCGCGACCTGCCCTCGCGCGAGCTTGCCGCGATACTCGGACGCTGGCGCGACGACGGCGTGCGCGAGACGCGCTTCCTGCTCGGCGCCGCCGACGGCCATGCCGCGACGACGCGGGACACCGCCGACCTGTTGCTCGCCTTCGGCCGCGCGACCTGGCCACATATGATGTCGCGCGCGATGCTCGCCGAACAATTGTGGCGCGCGAACAGCATCCTCGCCGGCCATCCCTATCATCGCGAGGGATGATGGACCGCTTGCTCGCGCCCCCATCCCCGTTCGTGCCGCGCGCGGTCGACAGATGCGTTGCACAGGCAGGGCCCGAAGCGCGGACGTCGACTTTGCCCGGGGCTAAGGCTTTCACGAAGGCTGGCGCGCTGGTCATCGCCATCGCCCTGATCGCGCTCGCCACCCCCGCGCTCGCCCCCATTCGCGCCGACGGCCTCGACGACCAGCGCGCCTCGCTGCTCGGCGCCAAGCAGGCCGCAGCCGACGCCGAGGCGCATGCCGCCGCGCTCAACCAGCAGGCGGAGGCGGCCGGCGACGAAGCCGCCAAGGCGCGCGCGCATGCCGCCGCGCTCGCCATGCAGGTCAAGGCCGCGCAGTCCGACATCGCCGCCGCGCACGCGCGGATCGCGCTGATCGCAGCGCTCCAGCAGACCGAGCGCGGCCGCATCGCCGACAAGCAGGCGCCTGTCCTTCACCTCGTCGCCGCGCTGCAGACGCTGGCCCGCCGGCCGCCGGCCCTGGCGATCGCGCAACCCGGGTCGATCGAGGACATCGTCCACGTCCGGCTGCTGCTCGCCGACACCCTGCCGGTGATCGCGACGCGCACCGCCAGCCTGCGGGAGGAGCTCGACCGGCAGACCGCCTTGCGCGGCGACGCCGAACGCGCGATCGCGGCGCTCGCGGCGAGCGAGAAACTGCTCGACCAGCGCAAGATCCAGCTTGCGCAGGTCGAGGCGACCGCGATCCGTCGCTCGCAGCGGCTCGCCGACCAAGCCGCCGACGAGCAGGAGCGCGCTTTGGGGCTCGGCGAGGAGGCGCGGGACATTGCCGACCGCATTCAGACGCAGAGCAAGGCCGACGACGTCGCCGAACGGCTTGCTAGATTGACCGGGCCGGACCAGCGCCCCGCCGGCCCCGACGACTCGCTGCCTGCGCACCCCGGCTCGCCGCGCTACCGCCTGCCGGTCGCGGGCACGGTGGCGACCGGCTTCGGCGACGTGTCGTCATCGGGCGTCACCGCGCGCGGGCTTACCATCGCGACCGACGGCGCCGCGATGGTGACCGCACCCGCGGCGGCGACGGTCGCCTTCGCCGGCCCGTTCCGCAGCTATGGCCGGATCGTGATCCTCGCGCATGGCGGCGGCTGGACGACGACGGTGACGGGGCTCGACACGCTGCTGGTCAAGCAGGGCGCGCGCGTCGCCCAGGGGGCGCCGATCGGTCGGGGCGGCGCGCATGGCGGTCAGGTCACCAGCGCATTGCGGCGCTATGATCGGCCCGTCGACGTCGTCGCGATGATCCAGGGCGGCTGACCGCTTCACCGTTCCCCGGCACCCGGCGCCCGCGCCCGCGCATCCAACGATCGCTTTTGCCCGCTGGCGAAACGCTGTAACAAGGGCGTCGGACGGGCGCCCCTGCCCCACGGAAAGACGATCATCGATGCCGAAGTCCCTGTTGCGCACGATTGCCCTGCTCGCGGCCGGTGCCGCCATTCCGACGATCATGATCCCGACCGTGCAGGGCGCGCGCGCCGCCGAATCCGCGGCCGCGCCTGCGACCGACCAGGACACCTACAAGCAGCTCGACCAGTTCATGAACGTGTTCCAGAAGGTCCGTGCCGACTATGTCGACAAGACCGACGACACCAAGCTGATCAAGGGCGCGATCGACGGCATGCTCGCCAGCCTCGATCCGCACAGCAGCTATATGGACGCGCATGACTCGCAGCAGATGAAGCTGACGACGGACGGCAATTACGGCGGGCTCGGCCTCACCGTGCAGGCCGAGGACGGCGTCGTGAAGGTCCAGACGCCGACCCCCGACACGCCCGCCGCGCGCGCCGGGATCAAGTCGGGCGACTATATCACCCACATCAACACCAAGCTCGTCTACGGGCTGACGCTCGACGAGGCGGTCGACCAGATGCGGGGCCCCCCGGGCAGCAAGGTGACGCTGACGATCGTGCGGCCCGGCCGCGACAAGCCGTTCGATCTCACGCTCACTCGTGAGAACATCGTGGTCAAGTCGGTCAAATACGAGGCCCGCAACCACATCGGCATCATCTCGATCAACAGCTTCTCCAAGCAGACCGGCGCCGACACGCGCGCCGCGATCGCCGCGATCACCAAGCTCAACGGCGGCCTGCCGACCGGCTATGTCCTCGATCTGCGCGACGACCCCGGGGGGTTGCTCGACCAGGCGATCGAGGTCGGCGACGCCTTCCTCGATCATGGCGAGATCGTCTCGCAGCGCGGGCGCACCAAGGACGACATCGAACGCTATTACGCGCACCCCGGCGACGACGCGCACGGGCTGCCGATCATCGTGCTGGTCAATGCCGGCTCCGCCTCCGCCGCGGAGATCGTGGCCGGTGCCCTGCAAGACCAGCGCCGCGCTTTGGTGATGGGCGAGCGCAGCTTCGGCAAGGGATCGGTGCAGACGCTGCTGCCGCTGACCGACGACACCGCACTGCGCCTCACCACCGCGCGCTACTACACGCCGTCGGGCCGCTCGGTGCAGGAGGGCGGCATCCAGCCCGACGTGTCGGTGCCGCAGCTGACCGATCCCGACTATAAGGACCGGCCGCGCTTCCGCGAGGACGATCTGCGCCGTCACCTGATCAACGAGGCCAAGGTCGACGACAGCGTGCTCGAGGCCGACGACAAGACCGACCCACGCTTCACCGCGACGCCGGACAGCCTCAAGAAGCAGGGCATCACCGACTATCAGCTGAGCTACGCGCTGCAGACGATGGCGCGCCTCGCCCCGGCCGCGCCCGCCGCCAAGGTGGCGCTCGCGACGCCGACGGCGCACTGAGCGGACGATGACATCCCTGTCGCGCGCGCGCCTGATCGCGATTCTCGTCCCCAACCTGCTGCTGTGGGGGGCGATCGGATCGCAATATATCGGCCACCTCGTCCCCTGCGAAATGTGCATGTGGCAACGCTGGCCGCATGTCGCCGCGATCGCACTGGCGCTGGTCGCGATCGCGCTGCGCGGCAATCCGCCCGCGTCGCGCGGCTTCGCCGGGCTGGCCGCTGTCGCCATCCTCGTCTCGGGTGCGATCGGCGTCTATCATGCCGGAGTCGAATATCATTGGTGGGCGGGGCCGGCGCGGTGCACGTCGCAGGGCTTCACCTCGATCGCCGACCTGATGGCGGCCAAGCCGGTGATGTGCGACGTGCCGCAATGGACGCTGTTCCATGTCTCGCTGGCGGGCTTCAACGCGATCGTCTCGCTGATCGCGGGCGTCGCGATCCTGTCGCTCGTCGCCCGGCGCGTGCGATGAGCGAGCCCGACGTCAAGGCGATGATCCGCGTCGACCAGGCCGGCGAGTTCGGCGCGACGCGCATCTATGCCGGGCAGCTGGCGATCTTGGGGACGAGCTCGCCCGCCGGCCGCCTGATTACGCGCATGGCCGCGCAGGAGCAGCGCCACCGCGAGACCTTCGACCGGATGATTGCGGAGCGGAGCGTCCGCCCGACGCTGCTGGCGCCGCTCTGGGATCGCGCGGGTTTCCTGCTCGGCGCGGTCACCGCCTTGATCTCGCCCGAGGCGGCAATGGCGTGCACCGCCGCGGTCGAGACCGAGATCGACAAACATTATGCCGACCAGCTCGTCGAGCTCGGCGATGCCGAGCCCGCGCTGGCCGCGACGATCGCCGAGTTCCAGGCCGAGGAGCTCGAGCATCACGCGACCGCGATCGCCGAGGGCGCCGAGCGCGCGCCGGGCTATCCGCTGCTGTCGGCAGCGATCCGGCTCGGCTGCCGCGCCGCGATCGGCCTGTCGAAGCGGATTTAGCGGCGAGCGCTACAGCGCCGCGGTCAGCGCGGCCTCGTCCTCGCTCGAAAAGGCGACCAGCACGACCCGGTCGAACGCCGCGGAATTGGCCGACAGCCAGCTCCTGATCGCATTGACCGCCACCTGCGCCGCCGCCGGCTTGGGATAGCCATAGACCCCGGTCGAAATCGCCGGAAACGCGATCGAGCGCGCGCCCGCCGCGGCGGCCAGATCGAGGCTGGTCATGTAGGCGCTGGCGAGCAGCCCCGCCTCGCCGCGACCGCCGCCCCGCCAGACCGGCCCGACCGCATGGACGACGTGGCGTGCGGGCAGCGCGAATCCTGCGGTGATCCGCGCCTCGCCGGTCGGGCACGGCGCCTGCGCGCGGCTCGCCTCGACCAGTTCGGGACCGGCGGCCCGGTGAATCGCGCCGTCGACCCCGCCGCCGCCGCCCAGCGATTCGTTCGCCGCATTGACGATCGCATCGACCGCCAGGGTCGTGATGTCGCCGCGCTGTACCTCGATCCGAACCATGGGCTGTTCCTTTCGCTTGCGAGAACCCATCCGCAGCCCCATGCGTTGCATCACGAAACGGGGCGGACAGGAAACCCACCATGCGCAGCTTGCTCTTCGTCACTCTCGCCGCGGCCGGCGCACTTGGATTTGGCGGTGTCGCGGCGGCGCCCGCCGCGGCGCAGTCGGCCGATCGGATCATCGACATCTATGGCACTGACAAATGCCCATCCAGCGGCGGCCAGGACATCGTCGTCTGCCGTCGTCATGACGAAACCGAACGCTATCGCATTCCCAAGAATCTGCGCGAGCAGGCGCCCGCGCCGCAGGCCGCGGGCAATACCGGCCTCGCCGCGATGAACAGCACGGGCGCCACCGGCGTGCAGGTCAACAGCTGCAGCACGATCGGCGCGGGCGTCGCCGCCGGCTGCCTCAAGCAGGAAGCCGATGCGTGGAAGGCGGACCAGAATGCGCAGAAGAAGGACGCCGCCGGCATTCCCTGATCGCGACGTGAGGAACGTCGCCTCGTCCCCTGATTCGCGCTCGTTCAGCCCCCCGACAGCCCCGAAGGGGTCTGGCTGACCGCCGTCTTCGCAATCCGAGATCCATGATGCCCGTGTCCGTTCGAACATTCGCCATTGCCGCCGGTGCCATGCTGCTCGCGGGCGCCGCTCCGTCCGCGGCGCAGGCCAAGCCGCCGACCGCCCGACCGGTCACCGGAGTCCCCGACGGCTCGAAGACGATCTCGATCATCGTCTATGGCAATGATGTGTGCCCGCCCGGCAAGGACGACGAGATCGTCGTCTGCGCGCGCCAGCCCGAGAGCGAGCGCTACCGCATCCCCAAGCGGTTCCGTGACAAGAAGCAGGACACGGCCCCCAACAACAGCTGGGCCAACAAGACGCGGACGATCGACGAGGCGAGCCGGACCGCGGCGGGCATTCCGGATACCTGCTCGCCGGTCGGCACCGGCGGCCAATCGGGCTGCTTTTCGCACTTCGTCACGCAGATGAATCAGGAGAAGTTGCAGGCGACGCAGCAGAAGGCGGATAATCCGGACGGGACGACGCCGAACTGACGCGCCGCGCTTGCCATCGCGCAAGCTGGAACGTACAAGGAACATATGGCGCAGATCGACTTACGCGACAAACTCGCGATCCTCGCCGATGCCGCGAAATATGACGCATCCTGTGCATCCTCCGGCACCGCCAAGCGATCGTCGGCAGGCAAGAAGGACGGCATCGGATCGACCGAAGGCATGGGCATCTGCCACGCCTATGCGCCGGACGGCCGCTGCATCTCGCTGCTGAAGATCCTGCTGACCAACAGCTGCATCTTCGACTGCCATTATTGCATCAATCGCAAGAGCTCGAACGTCCGCCGCGCGCGCTTCACCGCGAAGGAGGTGGTCGACCTCACGCTCTCCTTCTACCGGCGCAACTATATCGAGGGGCTGTTCCTGTCGTCGGGGATCATCGCCTCGTCGGACTATACGATGGAGCAGCTGGTCGAGGTGGCGCGGTCGCTGCGCGAGGATCATGGCTTTCGGGGCTATATCCACCTCAAGACAATCCCGGACGCCGACCCGCAATTGCTCGAAGCCGCTGGCAAGCATGCCGACCGGCTGTCGATCAACGTCGAGCTGCCGACCGTCGCCGGGCTGACCCGGCTCGCGCCCGAAAAATCGGCGACGCGGATTGAGGGCGCGATGGCCGGTCTGCGCTCGTCGATTGAGGATGGCCGCGACGCCAAGAAGAAATATCGATCCGCCCCCGGCTTTGCGCCTGCGGGCCAATCGACGCAGATGATCGTGGGCGCGGATGCCGCGACCGATCGCGACATCGTCGGCCGTGCGAGCACGCTCTACGATCGCTATGCGCTGCGCCGCGTTTATTATTCCGCGTTCAGTCCGATCCCCGATGCGAGCGACGTGCTGCCGCTCAAGCGCCCACCGCTGATGCGCGAGCACCGGCTCTACCAGTCGGACTGGATGATGCGCTTCTACGGCTATGGCCCGAACGAGGTCGCCGCCGCCGCCGATCCCGCGACGGGCATGCTGCCGCTCGACATCGATCCGAAAATGGCCTGGGCGCTGCGCTTTCGCGACGCTTTCCCGGTCGACGTCAACCGCGCGCCGCGGGAGGCGCTGCTCCGCGTGCCGGGTCTGGGGGTGAAGGCGGTCGACGGGATCATCACCGCGCGCAAATGGCGCAGGCTCCGGCTCGAGGACGTCGCGCGTCTGTCGCGCTCGATCGCCAAGCTGCGCCCCTTCCTGATCGCGGAGGACTGGCGGCCCGTCGCGCTTTCGGATCGCGCCGATCCGGTGCCGGTCGTGACGCCGAAACGGGAACAGCTGGAGCTGTTTGCGGCGTGAGGCCGTTCCCCGGCGAAAGCCGGGGTCCAGAATTGCAGACGCTGCGTTTGAAGCCCTGGACCCCGGCTTTCGCCGGGGAACGGAGACGATATGCCGCTCGCCCGATTGCAGACCCAGGACGATTTCGACGGCTGGCGCGCCGCCGCCCGGTCGCTCGCGCTGGCGAACATTCCGGCCGAGCAGGTCAGCTGGCAGGTCGGCGACGACGTCGGCGATCTGTTTGCCGGCGTCACCGAGACCGCGATCCCGCCGGCGCCCGCCGACGCCGCTTTCTCGGTATCGCGGATTTTCGTCGATCTCGCCGAGACCGCGATCCTCCATGCCGACCCCGAGCGCTTCGCCCTGCTCTACACGATGCTGCTCAGGCTGCGCGCCCAGCCTGGGTTGATCGACGACCAGGCCGATCCGCAACGTCGCCGGATCGAGGAGATGGCCAAGTCGGTGCGCCGCGACATCCACAAGATGCGCGCCTTCGTGCGCTTCCGCGAGCTTGTCGAGGATGACGGCACGCCGCGCTTCGTCGCCTGGTTCGAGCCCGAACATCATATCGTGCGCGCCAATGCCGGCTTCTTCGCGCGGCGTTTTACGACGATGCGCTGGTCGATCCTGACACCCGAGGCGACGATCCATTGGGATGGCGATACGCTCACCGAAGGTCCTGCGGCGATCAAGGCCGACGCCCCCGATGGCGATCCGATCGAGGAGGTGTGGAAGACCTATTATGCCTCCACCTTCAATCCGGCACGGCTCAAGACCGGAACGATGATCAAGGAAATGCCGAAGAAATACTGGAAGAACATGCCCGAGACCGCGCTGGTGCCGGGCCTGATCGCGGGCGCGCAGAACCGGGAGAGCCGCATGATCGATACCGCCAGGGCCGCACCGGGCGGCAATGCGCAGATGGCGCTCGACGCGCTGCGCGAGGAGGCGGCGGGGTGCAAGCGCTGCCCGCTGTGGAAACCCGCGACGCAGACCGTGTTCGGCGAAGGGCCGGCGGATGCCAAGCTGCTGTTCATCGGCGAGCAGCCCGGCGACCAGGAGGATCTGGCCGGCCGGCCGTTCGTGGGGCCCGCCGGCCAGCTGTTCGACCGCGCGATGGCCGAGGCGGGGGTCGACCGCGCACAGGCCTATGTCTCGAATGCGGTCAAGCATTTCAAGTTCGAGCCGCGCGGCAAGCGGCGCATCCACAGCAAGCCCAATGGCGGCGAGATCGAGGCGTGCCGCTGGTGGATCGAGCAGGAGCGCGAGATCGTCAAACCCGCGGTCACCGTCGCGCTCGGCGCGACCGCGGCGCAATCGCTGCTCGGCAAGGTGGTGACGATCTCGCGTACGCGGGGGAGCCCGATCGCGCTCGCGGACGGGTCGGAGGGCTGGGTGACGGTTCACCCGAGCTTCCTGCTCCGCATCCCCGAAGAGGACCGCCGCGCCGAGGAATATGCGCGCTTCGTCGAGGATCTGCGGCGGGTGTGGGATAGGGTGGGCGCGTTGAGCGGCTGACATACCGCCCCGAGCCTGCTCGGGGAGGTATTTTTATACGCGCGTCAGAACGTCTTCGGATCGGGCCCGATCTTGCCGTTCGGATCGTCGAGCGCCGCGATCGCGGCCATGTCCGCCTCGTCGAGCGCAAAGCCGCCGACCGCGAGATTGTCGACCATATGGCCGCGGTCCGAGGCCTTGGGGATGGTGATGATGCCCTGGTCGAGATGCCAGCGGATCACGATCTGCGCGGGCGTCTTGCCATGTTTGTCGGCGATCCCGACGATCGTGTCGTCCTTGAGGATCTGCGCCTGGCCGAGCGGGCTCCAGCTTTCGGTCAGGATGCCGTGCGTCTCGTGGAACGCGCGCAGGGCGTGCTGCTGGAATTTGGGATGCAGCTCGATCTGGTTGAGCACCGGCGTCACGCCGGTCTCGCCGATGATCCGCTCGAGATGCTCGGGCAGGAAGTTGGAGACGCCGATCGAGGTCACCCGTCCCTCCTCCTGCAGCCGCACGAACGCCTTCCATGTCTCGACATAGAGATCCGCCTGCGGGTGCGGCCAGTGCATCAGATAGAGGTTGACCGTGTCGAGGCCGAGCCGCCTCGCGCTGGCATCATAGGCCGCGAGTGTCTTGTCATAGCCCTGGTCCTCGTTCCACAGCTTGGTGGTGAGGAAGATCTCCTCCGCCGGCACGCCGCTGTCGCGCACGCCCGCGCCGACGCCCTCTTCATTATCATACGCCTTGGCGGTGTCGATCGCGCGATAGCCGGCGCGGATGGCGTCGGCGACGAGCGCCTGCGCCTCGCCGGGATCGACCTTGAAGACACCGAAACCGAGCTGCGGCATCATGTGACCGTCCGAAAGGCGGACGAGGGCTTGTTCGAGCGGAGCGTTGGTGATGTCCATGCGTGGCCCAACCCGGCGGCCGCAAAAAGGCTCCCTATTCCGCCGCAAGCAACGTCTCGGCCCCGCCGAGATCGACCGAGACCAGCCGCGAGACGCCGCGCTCGACCATCGTCACGCCGAACAGGCGGTGCATCCGCGCCATGCTCACCGCATTGTGCGTGACGACGAGGTAGCGCGTGTCGGTCTCGAGCACCATCTGGTCGAGCAGGTCGCAGAAGCGCTCGATATTGGCGTCGTCGAGCGGCGCGTCGACCTCGTCGAGCACGCAGATCGGCGCCGGGTTGGTCAGGAACAGCGCGAAGATCAGCGCGACGGCGGTCAGCGCCTGCTCGCCCCCCGACAGCAGAGTCAGCGACGCGAGCTTCTTGCCCGGCGGCTGCGCCATGATCTCGAGCCCGGCCTCGAGGGGATCGTCGCTGTCGATCAAGGCCAGATGCGCCTCGCCGCCCGCGAACAGCCGCGCGAACAGCCGGCGGAAATGGCCGTCGACCGCCTCGAAGGCGGCGAGCAGCCGGGCGCGGCCCTCGCGATTGAGGCTGCCGATCGAGCCGCGCAACCGCGCCACCGCCTCGACCAGCTCGTCGCGCTCGGCGGCTTGCGTGCCGCGCGCGGAGTCGAGCTCGGCCAGCTCCTGTTCGGCGACGAGGTTGACCGGTCCGATCCGCTCGCGGTCCTGCCCGAGCCGATCGAAACGCGCGGATTCGGCCGCGGTCTCGCCGACGCTGGCGGACTCGAAGCCGGCCCTTTCAGGCAGCAGCGGCGCGGGGTATTGAAAGCGCTCGCCGGCGACGCGCCCCATCTCGACGCGCCGCAGCTCCTGGTTCTCGAAGCGCGCGCTTGCCGCCGCGCGGTCCTCACGCGCCGAGGCGGCGGCCTCGCCTGCCTGTGCAGCGGCGGCTTCGGCGGCGTGCAGAATCGCCCCGGTGCGCGTCTCGTCTTCGACCGCGGCGGCGCTGGCGGCGACGGCGGCGACGCGCTCGGCCTCCGCGGCGGCGATCCGCTGGGCGAATTGCGCGGGGGCAGGCGCGAGGATTTCCGCCTCGTCGGCGGCCGCGCCCATCCGTCCCGCCATCTCCTTGATCCGCCCCGCCGCGTCGCCGGCGCGCGCGCGCCATCCCTTGGCCTCAGCGCGCGCCGCGGCGACGCGATCGCGGTCCGCCGCCAGACCGCGTTCGAGAGTCACCGTATCGAACCGCAACTGGCCGGCGAGCGCGCGCGCCGCCGGCGGGGGCGATACGGAGAAACAGCGGCACCGCCACCAGCCCGAGCGGTACGTTGACCAGGAACAGCCAGGGCCAGGTTGCGACCG
>NZ_CALMAW010000005.1 GCF_937859915.1 uncultured Sphingomonas sp.
ATGACGGGGGGCATCGCCCGCGCGCCCGACCTGCGCCGCTGGGCGGCGGCGATCGATCGTCCCGGCGACTTTGCGCCTGCCGACCGCCCGCGCCCCGCACCGCCCGCGGCGCAGCGACCGCGCCGGCTGGCGGTAACGCGGCTCGACCGGCTCAAGGCCGATCCTTACGCCTTCTACGCGCTGGAGATGCTCAAACTGTCGGCGCTCGATCCGGTCGACGCCGAGCCGAGCCCGGCGTGGCGTGGCAATGCGGTGCACGCCGTGCTCGAAGCCTGGGCCAAGGAGGATGGCTGCGATCCGTCCAAGCTGGCGGACCGGGCGGAAGCGATGCTCGACGGCATCGCGGCGCATCCGGTGTTGCGCGCGCTGTGGGCGCCGCGGTTGCGCGAGGCGATCGGCTGGATTGCGGCCGAGATGGTCGCGGCGCTGGCGAACGGCCGCAAACCGCTCGTCGCCGAAGTGTTCGGCGAGGCGATGCTTGATGGGATCAAGCTCTACGGCAAGGTCGACCGGATCGATCGACTGGCCGACGGCGGCCTCGCGATCGTCGACTACAAGACCGGCATGCCGCCTGGCCCCAAGCAGGTCGCGGCGGGCTATGCGATGCAGCTTGGGCTGCTCGGTCTGATCGCCGAGCGTGGCGGCTTCAAGGGCATTGACGGTATGGCTGCGGCCTTCGAATATTGGTCGCTCGCGCAGAAGAACGGACAGCTCGGTCATGTCGCGGCCGCGACCGGCAAGCGCGCCGGGATCGACCCGGCCGACTTCACCGCGCTCGCGCATCGCAATTTCACGGACGCGGCGAACCGCTGGCTGACCGGCAACGCGCCGTTCGTCGCCAAGCTGCATCCCGAGCTTGCCCCCTATGGCGATTACGATCAGCTGATGCGGCTCGACGAATGGTATGGGCGGCAGGAGCGCACGCCCGAGGACGAACCGTTATGAGCCGCCGTCCGTCGCCGCTCAAGCCGCTCGAGGGCGCGCAGGCCGAAGCGTCGGATCCGCGGCGTCTTGTCTGGCTGTCCGCCTCGGCCGGGACGGGCAAGACGCACGTACTGACGGCGCGGGTGATCCGGCTGCTGCTCGCCGGCAACGACCCCGCCGCGATCCTCTGCCTCACCTTCACCAAGGCGGGCGCCGCCGAGATGGCCGACCGGATCCATGCCCGGCTGGCGAGCTGGGTGCGGATGAAGAGCGCACTGCTCGCCGCCGAACTCGCCGCGCTCGGCGAGGACTTTTCGCCCGAGGCGGTGGCGCAGGCGCGCACTCTGTTTGCGCGCGTGCTCGACGCGACCGGCGGCGGTCTGCGTATCCAGACGATCCATGCCTTTTGCCAGACGCTGCTCGCGGGCTTTCCCGCCGAGGCGGGGCTGGTCCCCGGCTTCCGCCCGCTCGAGGAGCGCGAGGAGCAGGCGCTCGGCTATGCGACGCTCGCCGAGATGCTGGTCGGTGCCGAGCGCGGCGGCGATCTGCCGCTGGTCCGGGACGTCCAGGCGCTCAGTCGTCGGTTGGGCGAGGAGGGGGCGGAGCGCTTTCTCCGCGCTTGCGCGCGCGCGCCCGATGCGATGGCGGCGCTGGGCGGCGGGATCGAGGCGCGGCTGCGTCGCGCGATGGACGTGCCCGACGGCGATATCGAGGCGGCGCTGGGAATGTCCTGCTCGGACGACGCCTTCGATCGCCGCACGCTCGAACGGATTGCGGCGGCCAACGCGGCCTGGGGCACGGCCCGCGGATTGGACCGTGCCGATGTGATCGCGCGCTGGCTCGCCGGCTCGCCCGCCGAACGCGCGGCGGGACTCCAGGGGCTGCACGAGGTGTGGGCGACCAAGACCGGCGATCCGCGCTCGCTCGCCAAGGGACAGGCGCCGCAGGACGACAGCTATGGAGCCGATGCGGCGAAGCTTCACAGCGCCTGCGCCGAGCTGCTCGCGATGCGCGTCAAGGCGGCCTATGCGGCCTCGCTCGCCGCGGGTCTGCGCGCGGGGCAAGCCTATGCGCGGGCCTATGTCGAGGCGAAGCGCGCCGCCGGCGGGGTCGATTTCGACGATCTGATCCGCCTCACCGTCCGCCTGCTCGAGACCCCGGGGATGGGCGAATGGGTGCGCTACAAGCTCGACCAGCGCACCGATCACATCCTCGTCGACGAGGCGCAGGACACCAACGTCAACCAGTGGCGGATCGTCGCGGCATTGGCAGGGGAATTCTTTGCCGGCGAAGGCGCGCGCCAGGGCGTGCTCCGCACGATCTTCACCGTCGGCGACTTCAAGCAGGCGATCTTCGGCTTCCAGGGCACCGATCCGCAGGCGTTCAGCGCGGCCGAACTCGCGTTCACGCGGATGGCGGGCGAGCATGACGAGCCGATCACCCGGCTGTCGCTCGACCGCTCCTTCCGCTCGACGCCGCCGGTGCTGGCGGTGGTCGACAAGCTGATCGCGCATCTCGGCGCCGCCGCTTTCGGCCTGCCCGACGACGTGCCGCCGCACGAGGCGGCGAAGAAGGGCCCCGGCCGGGTCATGCTGTGGCCCCCGGTCTCCGCGCTCGAGGCCGACGACATCGCCGCGGGCGAGGAGGGCTGGCTCGACGATGCCACGCGGCTGTTCGCCGACAGGCTGGCACGCCAGGTGAAAGCCTGGATCGATGCGGCGCCGTGGATCTCGACCAAGGGCCGGACGCTCCGCCCCGAGGACGTGATGATCCTGGTGCGCAAGCGCGGCGACCTCGCGGCGCTGCTCGTCGCGCGGCTGCATGCGCACGGCGTGCCGGTGGCGGGGATCGACCGGCTGCGGCTCGATGCGCCGCTGGCCGTCAAGGACCTGCTCGCCGCGGCGCGTTTCGCCTTGCAGCCGGGCGACGACCTCAATCTCGCGTCGCTGCTCGTCTCGCCGCTGTTCGGGCTCAGCCAGCAGCAGCTGTTCGACGTCGCCTTCGAACGCGGTGGCCGGCTGCTCGCCGCCGTCACCACCGATCCCGCTATGGCAGCCGTGCGCGACGATCTCGGCCGGATCCTGGCGAGCGCCGACCTCGTCACGCCGTATCGCTTCTTCGAGGAGCTGCTGTCGGGCGCGCTCGACGGGCGGCGCAAGCTGCTGCGGCGGCTGGGCCCGGAGGCGCGCGATCCGATCGAGGAGCTTCTCAACGCCGCGCTGCTGTTCGAGGAGAGCGGCGCGCCGTCGCTGCAGCTGTTCCTCGACTGGTTCGATCGCGGCGAGGTCCAGATCAAGCGCGACCCCTCGGCTCCGCTCGATGCGGTGCGGGTGATGACCGCGCACGGCTCCAAGGGGCTGCAGGCGCCGCTGGTGGTGCTGGCGGATGCGACCGGCGATCCCGATCGCTCGCCCGGCGGTGGCCTCGGCTGGCCGGCGGAGGCGGGGGCGGACCCGGTGCCGATCATCCGCCCGCGCAGCCACGAGCGCTTCCCGCCCTTCGCCGAGCTGATGGGGATCACCGAGACGCGCGACCTCGAGGAGCATTGGCGGCTGCTCTATGTCGCGGCGACGCGCGCCGAGGAGTGGCTTGCGATCGGCGGCGCGCTCGGTCCGATGGCGAAGGGCGTGCCGCCTCCGCGCAGCTGGTATACGGCGCTTGCGACCGCGCTCGACGGGCTCGACGCCGCGACCGTCGAGGACTCGCTGTGGGGCAATATGCGCGTCTATGCCGAGGAGCGCGCGCGGGGCGCTGCGCGACCGGTGCGTACGCCGGCGCCCGAATCTGCGCCGCCGGGCTGGCTCTGGCGGCAAGCGCCGCAGGAGAGCCGGCCGCCGCGTCCGCTCGCGCCCTCGTCGATCGGGTCGGACACGGTCGCCAATCCGCCGCCCGGCCCCGCGCTGCGCGAGGCGGCCGAGCGTGGCCGGTTGCTCCACGCGCTGTTCGAGCGGTTGCCGGCGCTGGCCCCCGAGCTGCGCGCGGCGGCCGGCGACCGCTGGCTCGAACAGTCCGCCGGGCTTGCCGACCCTGTTTCGCGTCGGTCGCTCGTCGAGGATGCCTGCGCGATCATCGCCGATCCCGCCCATGGCGACATCTTCTCGCCGGAAGCGCTCGCCGAGGCGCCGATCGCCGCGGTGGTCGGCGGTCAGGTGATCGCGGGCACCGTCGACCGGCTGCTGGTGACGCCGGATCGCATCACCCTTGTCGACTTCAAGACCGGGCGGCGCGTGCCGGCGGGGCTCGATCAGGTGCCCGAGCATCATCTCGCGCAGATGGGCGCCTATGCCGCTGCGCTCGGCGTCATCTTCCCGGGCCGGGCGATCGCGGCGGCGCTGCTCTACACATCGGGTCCGTCGCTGATAGCGCTCTCGGACGCGACGCTGGCGGCGCACAAGCCGGGCTTCGCGGACGCGGAGCAAAGTTTGCCCTCCGCCGGTTGAGGCAAAGCCCCCGGCCGCCTACATCCGTCCCAAGTCGAACAGGAGTTTCGTATCATGGCTACCAAGACCGTCACCGATCAGAGCTTTGACGCCGACGTGCTGTCCGCCGACGGCCCCGTGCTCGTAGATTTCTGGGCGGAGTGGTGCGGTCCGTGCAAGATGATCGGGCCGGCGCTCGAGGAGTTGTCGGACGAGCTCGGAGGCAAGGTCACGATCGTCAAGCTCAACATCGACGACAATCCCGATGCACCGGGCAAATACGGTGTCCGCGGCATCCCGACGATGATCTTGTTCAAGGGTGGCGCGCCGGCGGCGACGCAGGTTGGTGCTGCGCCCAAGAGCAAGCTCAAGGCGTTCATCGAGGGTGCGCTCTGAGGCTCGCGCAGCGATCTTTTGCCGTCATTCTCGCGAAGGCGGGAATCCATAAACGCAGCGCCCGACCATCAAGCGCTGCGTTTATGGATCCCGGATCAAGTCCGGGACGACGGCCCGAGATGGTGCTTTGGCTATCCGGATCCGGATGCCTAGCCGAACAGGATAGCGGCCGCCTCGTCCCATAGTCGTGGCGAGGCGGCAGCCAGCAGCCCGGTCCGCTCGTCGCCGAGCCGGTAGCCGCTGCCGTCAGGGCGCGCGACCTTGCCGCCGGCCTCCTCGACGAACAATGCGCCCGGCGCATGATCCCAGGGCTTGGTGCGCCAGAACAACGCAAGGTCGTTGGTGCCGAGCACGAGGCGCGGATATTGCTCGCCTGCGCAATTGGGGATGTCGGCGATCGTGATCCGGCCCTTGGCGCGCGCGGTGATATCGGAACGGACATCGTCGGGAAGATAGCGCGTCGCGAGCGCCCCCACCGGCAGCGTCTCGCCGGTGCCGCGTGCGGCGATCCGCCTATTGTCGACATAGGCGCCGCCGCCGCGCACGGCATGGCACATACGCCGCGTCACCGGATCGAGGATCCAGCCGGCCTGGACGATGCCGTTCTCGGCGAGCGCGACCATCATCGCGAACGGCGTCTTGCCCTCGGTAAAATTGCCCGTGCCATCGAGCGGATCGACGATCCAGGCGTGCCCGTCGGCGACGCGCGCGACCAGCGCGGGATCGGCCGCGACCGCTTCCTCGCCGACGACATGGCTGTCGGGCAGGAGGGCGGTCAGCGCGTCGCTGAGCAGGCGTTCGGACTCCCGGTCGACGACCGTGACATAGTCGTTGGGCGCCTTCTCCTCGATCTCGGCGGCATCGAGGTTGCGGAAGCGCGGCAGCAGCACGTCGCGCCCGATCCGGCGCATCATCCCGTCGACCGCGGCGTGGAGCGCGTGCATCAGCCGAGCCCCCCGCTCAACTGCGATAGTCCGCGTTGATCGCGATGTAGCCGTGGGTGAGATCGCAGGTCCACACCGTGGCGCGGCCCTCGCCAAGGCCGAGATCGACGCCGATGCGCACATCCTGCCCCTTAAGATGCGCGGAGACAGGGGCTTCGTCATAGCTCTCGACCGCCAGCCCCGCGTCGGCGACCTGCGTATCGCCGAAGCGTATTGCCAGTCTGTCGCGCTCGGCGGGTTCGCCCGCCTTGCCGACCGCCATCACGACGCGGCCCCAATTGGCGTCCTCGCCCGCGATTGCGGTCTTGACCAGCGGCGAGTTGCCGATCGAGAGCGCGACGATACGCGCGCTGTCGTTCGAAACCGCGCCTGTCACGGCGATCTCGATGAATTTGCTTGCCCCTTCGCCGTCGCGGACGACGAGCTGGGCGAGCTGCAGGCAGATGTCGGACAGCGCGGCGGCAAAGGCGTCGGCCCCGGGATCGTCGACCGTGGCGAGCGGCGCATTGCCCGCCTGGCCGGTCGCGAAGGCGAGCACCGTGTCCGAGGTCGAGGTGTCGCCGTCGACGGTGATGCAGGAGAAGCTTTTCGCATTGGCGGCTTCGAGCAGCCGCTGGAGGAAACCCGGCTCGACCGCCGCGTCGGTGAACAGGAAGCCGAGCATTGTCGCCATGTCCGGCGCGATCATCCCCGAACCCTTGATCACGCCGCAGAGCGTGACGGTACGGCCGTCGACGACGGCCTGCGCCATCGCGCCCTTGGGGAAGGTGTCGGTGGTCGAGATCGCGGCGGCCATCGCGCGCCAGTCGGTCGCGGGCGCCTGCAGCGCGGCATCGACACCGGCCTCGGCGATGTCGATCGGCAGCGGCACGCCGATCACCCCGGTCGAGGCGACGAACACGTCCGACGGCAGCCCGCGCGTGCCCAGCGCCACCCGCGCCGCGATCGCCTCGACCGCCGCGCGCCCGCGATGGCCCGTGAACGCGTTCGAATTGCCGGCGTTGACGACGAGCGCCCGGGCGGCTCCGAGCGGCAGCACCTGCCGGCACCATTCGACCTCGGGCGAGGGGCATTTCGACTGGGTGGTGACGCCGGCGACGGTCGTGCCGGCATCGAGCGTGACCAGCGTCAAATCGTGGCGGTCCCACGCCTTATAGCCGGCGCGCACCGTCGCGATCCGTACTCCCGCGATCGGCGGCAGGGTGGGGAAGGGCGTGGCGAGCGGCGAGATGGCGTCGGACATGGCGGTTCCTGGCCCGTGGAAAGCGGGTATGCGTCCGCTATCGATCCCGGCAGGTCGGATCAACCCATCCGCTCCGGGCAGGTGTCGAGGATGGGGCGGGGCGGGCGAAGGGCGACGCCGATCTCGGTTTTGTCTCGGAGGGATCGCGTCCGGGATGCCGACGAATGCGTATCGATCATCGGTCCGCCACCGGTGCGCCGGGGTAGCGAGCCCGGCCGGCGGCGACGGCGGGCGGCACCGTGATGCCCGCCCGAATTGACACCCCCTTGCCCCGTCCCTAGATCAGCCGCCTGCTCGCGCGGGGGTTTCGGGCGTGGCTTTTCGCGTCCGGTCCCCGCCGCCACTTACGACTAGGAACGCCCCATGCTCGGCGGTATCGCCAAGGCCATCTTCGGTTCGTCCAACGACCGCTACGTCAAGTCGCTGCGCGGGATCGTCGCCAAGATCGCCGGTTTCGAGACGACGATCGCGGCGCTCGACGACGCCGCGCTCGCCAACCAGACGGTGCTGTTCCGCGCCCGGCTCGAGGCGGGCGAAAGTCTTGACGACCTGCTCCCCGAAGCCTTTGCGACGGTGCGCGAGGCCGCCAAGCGGGTGCTCGGACAGCGCCATTACGACGTCCAGATGGTCGGCGGCATCGTGCTCCACCTCGGCGAGATCGCTGAGATGCGCACCGGCGAGGGCAAGACGCTGGTCGCGACGCTTGCCACCTATCTCAACGCGCTGCCCGGCAAGGGCGTCCACGTCATCACGGTCAACGACTATCTCGCCAGCCGCGACGCGAGCTGGATGGGCCAGGTCTATCGCTTCATGGGCCTGACCACCGGCGTGATCATTCCCAACATCCCCGATCACGAGCGCCGCGAGGCGTATCATGCCGACATCACCTACGGCACCAACAACGAATTCGGCTTCGATTACCTGCGCGACAATATGAAGTATGACCGCGCGCAGATGGTGCAGCGGCCGTTCAACTTCGCGATCGTCGACGAGGTCGATTCGATCCTGATCGACGAGGCGCGCACGCCGCTGATCATCTCGGGGCCGACCGACGACAAGTCCGACCTCTACATGTCGGTCGACGCGGTGGTGAAGACGCTCGATGCGATCGACTATGAGCATGACGAGAAGGCCAAGTCGGTGATCCTCACCGAGGACGGCACCGAGAAGGTCGAGCGGCTGCTCGAGACCGCCGGACTCCTCGAGGGCGACAATCTCTACGATTATGAGAACACGCAGGTGGTCCACCACCTCAACCAGGCGCTGCGCGCCAATGTCGGCTTCAAGCGCGACATCGATTACATCGTCAAGGACGGCAAGATCATCATCATCGATGAGTTCACCGGCCGGATGATGGACGGGCGGCGCTGGTCCGACGGCCTGCACCAGGCGGTCGAGGCCAAGGAGGGCGTCAAGATCGAACCCGAGAACCAGACGCTCGCCTCGATCACCTTCCAGAATTATTTCCGCATGTATCCCAAGCTCGGCGGCATGACCGGCACCGCGGCGACCGAGGCCTCGGAATTCTTCGAGATCTACAAGATGAACGTGGTCTCGATCCCGACCAACGTGCCGACCCGGCGCCAGGACGATGACGACGAGTTCTACAAGAGCATCCAGGACAAGTTCGGGGCGATCGCCAAGGCGATCCGCGCCAAGCAGGAGACGACGCGCCAGCCGATCCTGGTCGGCACCGTGTCGATCGAGAAGAGCGAGCTGCTGAGCGAATTCCTCACCAAGGAAAATGTCGCGCACAACGTGCTCAACGCGCGCTTCCACGAGAGCGAGGCGCATCTCGTGGCGCAGGCGGGGCGCCTGGGTGCGGTGACGATCGCGACCAACATGGCCGGCCGCGGCACCGACATCCAGCTCGGCGGCAATCTCGAATTCCGCATGCTCGACGAGCATCCCGAACTGATCGCGGGCTCGCCCGAATATGAGGCGATCGCCGCCGGCATCGTCACCGAGATCGAGGCCGAGAAGGCGCAGGTGCTCGCCAATGGCGGGCTGTTCGTGCTCGGCACCGAGCGCCACGAGAGCCGCCGCATCGACAACCAGCTGCGCGGCCGCTCGGGCCGCCAGGGCGATCCGGGCCTGAGCCGTTTCTATCTCAGCCTCGACGACGATCTGCTGCGCATCTTCGGCCCGCAGACGCTGTTCGCGCGGATGATGAACAAGAATCTCGAGGACGGCGAGGCGATCATCTCGCCGTGGATCAGCAAGGCGATCGAGACCGCGCAGCGCAAGGTCGAGGCGCGCAACTATGACATCCGCAAGCAGGTCGTCGAATATGACGACGTGATGAACGACCAGCGCAAGATCATCTACGAGCAGCGCTCGGACATTATGGATTCCGCGACCGTCGACGACGTCACCGACGAGATGCGCGGCGAGACGGTCTCCGCACTGGTCGGCGACGCGTGCCCGGTCGGCTCCTATCCCGAGCAATGGGACGGCGAGACGCTGCAGACGCGCGTGCTCGAAGTGTTCGGCCTGGCGCTGCCGATCGTCGAGTGGGTCGGCGAGGAGGGCATCGAGCCCGAGGTGCTCGCCGAGCGGATCAAGACTGCGGCCGACGGCCAGGTCGACGCCAAGATCGCCGAAATCTCGGTCGACAGCTGGCGCGGCATCGAGAAAAGCGTGCTGCTCCAGACGCTCGACGAGCATTGGAAGGACCATCTCTCGCGGCTCGACGCGCTGCGCCAGGTGATCCACCTGCGCGCCTATGCGCAGAAGACGCCGATCAACGAGTATAAGCATGAGGCGTTCGCGATGTTCGAGCGACTGCTCGAGACGATCCGCGAGGATGTCACGCGGGTGCTCGCCAATGTCAGCTTCGAGGCACCGCCGGCGCTGCCCGAACTGCCCGACTTCCTGACCTCGCATCTCGATCCGTTCACCGCGACCGACGACACCCGCGACATCGACGGCGCCGACCTTGGCTATATCACGACGCGGATCGCGCCGATGCAGTCGCCGCAGCCCGCCATGCCCGCCGAGATGGGGTCCGATCCGGCGGCCTGGGACGGCCAGGTCAGCCGCAACGCGCCGTGCCCGTGCGGCTCGGGGAAGAAGTTCAAGCACTGCCACGGCGCGCTGTAAGCTAGGCCCTGTTCCCCGGCGCAGGCCGGGGCCCCGGCCCCACACACCTTGTTCGGTGCGGCGCCCGCCACGGGCTGCGGGGCTGGGCCCTGGCCTTCGCCAGGAACGGCCGGGTCGATTATCCTAGCGTCACGTCCGCGGACGCCACCACCCGGCTGATCCGCGGGAAGATCGTCTTCACCGCGAAGCCATGCGCCTCCGCCGAGGCCGAGGTGCACGCATCCTCGACCAGCACGACGGCATAGCCATGCTCCCAGGCCGAGCGCGCGGTCGATTCGACGCCGAAATTGGTCGCGATCCCGCCCAGCACGATCGTCTTCACGCCGCGACGGCGCAGCACGAGATCGAGATCGGTGCCGGTGAACGCGCCCCAGTGATGCTTGAGCACGACGATGTCGCCGTCGTGCTGCACGCCGTCGACCAATTGCGACCAATCGGCGGGCGGATTCGTCGAGGGGAGCGGCTGGTCGACAGCCTGCGGCGGTGCCAGACCGTCCGCGAAGGAGACGTGGACGAGGATGACGGGGGCGCCTGCGCGTCTGAAACCGGCGGCGAGTGTCTTGGCGGTCTCGACGACCTCTCCGCCGGTGCGCGGCGCGAGGTCCATGCCGACGATGCCGTTCTGAAGATCGATGAGGACGAGCGCGGTGGTCGCGGGATCAAGGGTGGGCATGCGGGTCTCCGAGGAAGCTACGGCTTCGCGAACGCACCGGGCGTTCGCGGGGTCGCATGCCGTCGTCGGTTCGGCGTGTCCGCCGCTCCGCTCAGCCCGAGAGGTGCTGCTGGCCGCGCGTGATCAGGTAGCGCTGGTCGATCGCGGCGTCGAACGCCATGCCGAACCGGTGGTCCTCGACCCAGGCGACCGTGCCCGAGACGCGGAGATCGCCGTGCACCAATGTGATCCGTTCGCCGCGCGCTGGCGGCGCCTCGGCATCGAGCTTGGCGCCCGAATGCGAGATGTTGAGCAGATGCACCTCGACCGTGCCCTGGTCGCTCTCCATCTGCGCGGTCAGCAGCAGCCGGGACCGCTTGTTGTCGCGCTTGTCGTACGGCAGTTCGAACGCCGATGCGGCCATGCTCGCCTCCGCTAGGTGGTCTAATCGCCGCGGTCTGTCGCACGCCGGGTGCTAACGCGCGGTTAAGACCTCAGATCAGTTCCTGCAGATCGAGCGTTTCGAGCAGCGCGGCGCGCGCCTCCACCGCCGCCGGCCACGCGCCGAGTGTCGCGAAATCAGAAGGTTCGACCCGTTCGGGCCAGTCACGCGCGATCACCGCCGCGATCCGGTCGAGCTTGGCGTCGTCGACGAGAAAGCGCGGATCGACCGTCGCCGGATCGCAGACGACTCGCAACCGCAGGCAGGCAGGGCCGCCACCATTGGCCATCGACTCGCGGACGTCGACGGGGATCAGCCGGCGGATCGGTCCGTTGCCCGCGATCAGTGCCTCGAGCCACTGCCGGACGCGATCGACGCGCTGCGCTTCGGCGGGCAGGATCAGCGCCATCCCGCCGCCCTTCGGCAGGGTGACGAGCTGGGCGTTGAACAAATAGCTTTGGATCGCCTCGGCCAGCGATATCGCGTCGGCCGGCACTTCGATGATCTCGACGGACGGCAAGCGCTCGCGTAGCGCGGCAAAGAAGAGAGGCTTTTCGGCAAAAGCCTGCTCGTGCGCGAACAGCACGCGCTCGTTGGCGACCGCGACGACGTCATTGTGGAAGGCGCCCGCGGCGATCGCCGCGGGGCTTTGCTGGACGAACAGCGTTGCGGCGGGATCGAGGCCGGCGCGGCGCATCACGGCGGCGCTCGCCTGGCGGTGCTGGCGCGCGGGGAACGGCCCGCCGGGCTCGCCATAGACGAACACCTCGACGCCGGCGGCGCCATGACCGTCGCACAGCCGCATATGGTTGGCCGCGCCCTCGTCGCCGAAGGGCGGCGGGACGGGACCGTGCACCGCGAAGGCATCGTCGGCGAAGGCGAGCCGCAGCTGGGCGAGCGTCTGCGACCATTCGTGGCTGCGATGCGGCATGGTGACGAGATTGGCGACGGTCAGATGGCATCGCCCGTCGGCGCAGTCGGGCGCCGGCGAGACGGTGGCGGCATTGGCCGCCCACATCGCCGAAGCCGAGGACGCGAGCGGCCATAGCGCACCGGCTGACATCGGATCGGTGCCGAGCGCGGCGAGCCAGGCGGCGTCGGGTCGCCGATGCGGGAGCAGAATGCCCTGGGTCAGCCCGAGCGCGAGATTGGCGCGCATCTTCGCAATCCCCTGCAGCGCGGCGGCACGCGGACGCGAGACCGCGCCGGCATTGCTCGTCGCCGCGAGGTTGCCGAGGCTGAGCCCGGCATAATTGTGCGTCGGGCCGACGATGCCGTCGAAATTGATCTCGACGAGGGGACTGCTCACGCACGCCTCGCAAGCAGACCCGCGGGAACGGCGGCGACGGACAGGCTAGCGCCCGACATACAGCACCTCGTCGCCGGCGCCGACGCCCAGCGCCGCGGCCCCGTCCGCATCGAGGGCGATGCCGCCGTCTCGCGGCTCTACCCTCGCCCGTGCGCACCGGAAATCCTCGAGCCGGCCGGTGGAGGCGAGGCCGGATTCGCCGGCGTCGGCATCCGCTGCGACCACCGTTGCCGGCGCTGCATCACGCACCGTGCGAACGGCATCGGTGCTCGCTGCCATCGTCGGGCCACCATCGAAGATGTCGATATAGCCCTCGTGGAGAAATCCCTCGGCCTCGAGCATCCGCATCGCGGCGCGTCCCGTCGGGTGGGGCAGGCCCATCACCGCGCGCGCGGTCTCGGGCAGCATCGCGATGTAGATCGGATGTTTGGGCATCAGGTCGGCAATGAACTGGTTGCCGTTGATCGCGTTGAACTCGTCCGCCTCCTGGAAGCTCATCCCGAAGAATTTGCCGGCGAGCCCATCCCAGAAATGCGAGCCGCCCGCCTCGTCGATCACCCCGCGCAGCTCGGCGATGAGGCGCGCGGCGAAGCGGGCGCGATGCTGTTTGATGAACAGGTAGCGCGAACGGGCGAGCAGCTGGCCGAGCCCGCCGGCGCGCTCGCGCGGATGGAGGAACAGTCCGCCGACCTCCGACGACCCCTCCAGGTCGGTCGACAGCGACAGCGTCTCGGCGCGGAAGGTGCGGCCGAGTTCGCGGCTGGTCTGGCTCATCGTGCCGACCCGGTAGCTGTAGAAGGGCCAGCGCTGGCCGACCCGGGAAAAGACCTGCGCGGTACCGCGGACATGGCCGGTCTCGATCTCCTCGAGCATCAGCACATAGAGATCGTCGCCGGGCGTATCGTCGCGCTTGCCGAACGCCGCCGCCGAGGTGGCGAGCCGTGCGGCAAGCGCGTCGCGGTCGGGCGGCAGATTGGTGAAGCCGCCGCCGGTCAGCTTGGCCATTTCGTAGAGCGGCTCGAGATCGTCGGGGCGCGAGGCGCGGACGCGGAAACTCATGATTGGCCTCGTTCGGCAAGTTCGAGCAGCACCAGCGTCGACAGCATCGCACGCTCGGCGAGGCTCTCGGGGATGAGAAATTCGTCGGCCGAATGGATCGCGCCGCCCCGCGCGCCCATCGTGTCGACAACGGCCACTCCGGCGGCGGCGATGTTGTTGCCGTCGCACACCCCGCCGCTTGGCGCCCAGCCGATCGTCTGCCCGAGCGTCGCGCCGCACTCGCGGACCAGCGCAAACAGGCGTTCGGCGGCGGGATCGAGCGGTTTGGGCGGTCGCGCGAAACCGCCATGGCTGTGGATCGTGACGTCGTGCGCGGCGGCGACCATCGCGATCGCGGACCGGATATGGCTCGTGGCGCGCAGCTCGTCCTCCGGCGTGCTCGGGCGGAGGTTGACGCGCAGCACGGCATGGTCGGGCACGACATTGTTGGGGCTGCCGCCCTCGATCCGCGCGGGATTGACGCTCAGCCGAGGCCCCGCCGCCTTGGCGAGGCGCAGCGCCAGGTCGGCGGCGGCGAGGATGGCATTGCGGCCGTCCTCAGGATTGCGGCCGGCGTGCGCGCTGCGGCCGGTGACGACGATCGAGAAATTGCCGCTGCCGGGTCGCGCGCCGGCGAGCAGCCCGTCCGGTGTTGCGGACGGTTCGTAGGTCAGCGCGGCGGCCTTGCCACGGGCGGCGCGGGCGATCAGCCCGGCCGAGCCGTGCGACCCGGTCTCCTCGTCCGAATTGATCACGACCTCGTAGCCGACGCGGTCGCGCAGCGGACTGGTCTCGAGCCCGGTCAGCGCGGCCAGCATGATCGACAGGCCGCTCTTCATGTCGGCGACGCCGGGGCCGTTGATCCGGCCGTCATCGAGGCGGGCGATCGCCTGAAACGCGTGGTCGGCGGCATAGACCGTGTCCATATGCCCGGTCAGCAGGATCTGGACCGGGGCGCCCGGCCGCACCGCGAGATGGAGGTTCTGGCCGCGCGCAACCGGGCGGACGGCGCCGTCGGGCAGGATCGCCTCGACGGGATCGGCATCCCGCAGCCCGATCTTGCCAGGCAGGGCGGAGAAGGCGTCGACGAGCTTTCCGGCGATCGTGGCAAGGCCGGCGAGGTTGGTCGTCCCGCTGTTGATCGCGGCCCAGTCGAGCGTCTGCGCCAGCATCGGCTGCGCGGCGGCGACATCGAGGGCGGGTTCGTAGTCGGCGCGGCGGGACAGCATCGGTGAGGCTTAATGCGAAGCGGGGTGAGGGGCAATCTGCGTGCGCAGACCGTGAGCGCCGTTCCCCGGCGCGGATGGGCCCGGACGCGGCGCTCGATTAGCGGATTGGGCTTGGGGATCCGGCCTGCGCCGGGGGGAACGGCAGGGCCGTCCGTCTAGAAGGTGTAGACGATCGACGCGGTCGTGATCGTATCGAGGCTCTTCGCCTCGCTCGGCGTGTCCTGCTCGTAGGTCACATTGTAGGAGAAGCGCAGCTTGAGCGGGCCGAACAGCTTGGTATCGAGCGCGGTGGTCGAGGTGATGTTCGAATTGTTGGTCTCGACATAGATCGCCGCGACCTCGGTCAGCTGGATGTTGGGACTGGGCTTCCACAGGAAGTTGACCGAGCCGCGTCCGGCGAAGCGCGTCTCGCGATCCCCTTCGAGATCGCCGATATAACGGGTCTCGCGCAGCGCCGGACCGGCTTCGAGATCGAGATGCAGCGCGGAGCCGGGCAGCACGGTGTAGCCCAGGCCCGCGCTCTCGGTGAAGCGGTAGGAGAAGCCCAGAATCTCGTCGCGATCGAACTGGCCGAGTCCGTATATGTAGAGCCGGTCGTTGAGCTTGTACTGCGGCTGGTAGGCGGCGGTGTCCTTGTCGGTCGACAGCACGCCGCCGCTCTTCGAATAGTCGACCCGGGCGGTGAAGGCGTGGCGCCAGCGCAGCCCCTCCTTGTTGAGCTTGAGCGCGCCGTAGATCGCGATCGCGTCGGTATTGCCCGTCGTATAGGAGCCGCCGAGATCGACCTCGCCCTTCCAATTGTCGAGGAAGCTCGCCGCCGCCAGGGCATCGGCCTTGGTGCGCGCGTCGGCCGCCTTCTTTTCCGCGATCTTGGCGTTGTTCTCCGCACCCAGTGCGTCGATCTGCGCGCCGCCCGCGGGATAGGTGTCACGCGCCAGCTTCTCGACCGCCGCGAAGCTCTCGGGCGTGCCCTTCTGCATCGCTTCCTCGAGCAGCGCACGCGCCGCGGGGGGCAGCGCCACCGCATTGGGATTGGGCGGCGGCGGGATCAGCAGCGTCGCGATCGCCAGCCGCTCGTCCTCGGGTGCGACATCGGCGGGCGGGGGCGCCAGCCAGAGCAGCGGGATCTCCGGTTCCGGCTGCGCGAGCGAACTCGTCACCACGGTCTGCGCGCCGGCAGCCGTGCCGACCAGCGCGGCCGACAGGACGAGGACGCGAGACAAACGCTTCATACGCGGCCGAATCCTAAGCAAGCTGGTCCGCGAAGGCGCGTAACACATTCTGATAGAGCGCGCGTTTGAAGGGAACGATCAGATCGGGCAATTCGCTCGGCTCGGCCCATTTCCAGGCGCGGAATTCGGGTTCGGGCGTGTCGATCGCGACGTCGGCGTCGCGCCCCAGGAAGCGCAGCAGGAACCAATGCTGGCGCTGGCCGCGATATTTGCCCTTCCACACCTTGCCGACCAGCTCGTCGGGCAGGTCGTAATCGAGCGGCGCGGGTGCCTGCGCGACAATCTCGACGAGATGCGCGGGGATGCCGGTCTCCTCGTACAATTCTCGCAGCGCGGCGGCTTGCGGGTCCTCGCCCTTGTCGATCCCGCCCTGCGGCATCTGCCACGCCTCGATCGTCGTGTCGCGCCGCTGCCCGACCCACACTTTGCCCTCGGCATTGCGCAGCATGATGCCGGCGGCGAGGCGATAAGGGAGTTGCTTGCTCATGACGCGCCTTGCGCGACGAGGATCTTCAGGAGGGCGAGATTGTCGTGCAGGTCTGCCTGCGACGAGGGGATCGCCTTGCGGAGGTTGAGGAAGCCGTGGATGTTGCCGCGCGCCTCGACAAAGCTGACCGGCACACCCGCCTTGGCGAGCCCGGCGGCATAGGCGCGGCCCTGGTCGCGGATCGGATCGAGGCCCGCGGTGGTGACCAGCGCAGGCGGCAGCCCGGCGAGCGGCGCCACCATCGGTGAACCGCGCCAATGCGTCGGGTCGGGCGCATAGCTCTCGCCGAACCAGCGGATGCTCTCCTCGGTGAGGAAATAGCCGTCGCGGAATTCGGTGTAGGAGGGATAGTGGGTGGCAAGATCCGCCGCCGGGTAGATCGCCCATTGCGCGATCACCGGCACCGCGGCGGGCATGTCGCGCAGCGCGAGCGCTGTGACGATCGCCAGCGTGCCGCCCGCGCTGTCGCCGGCGAGCACCAGCGCCGTCGGCGTAAGGCCGAGCGCGGCGGGCGCGCTCGCCACCCAGCGGGCGGCCGCTTCGCAATCGTCGGGGCCGCCGGGCCAGGGATGTTCGGGGGCGAGCCGATAGTCGACCGAGACGACGGGCAGGTCGAGCACGCGCGCGATCTCGGCGCAGGGCGGCTCGTAACCGTCGAGATCGCCGAGCACCCAACCGCCGCCATGGAAGAAGACCAGCACCGGCCCCGGTTCGCGCGTCGCGCGGGCATCGAACAGACGCAGCGCGATCGTGCCGCCGTTCGGGCCGGGCATGGTGAGGTCGCGCAATAGCGCGAGCGGCCCGGTCTCAAGATCGGCGACGCCGCGCATCGCGCGGGTCATCTCGCGCGCCGCGACCGCGCCGATCTCGTGGATTTTGGGGCCGGGCAGCGCATTGAGATAGTTGAGGAAGAGGGCGACGTCGGGTCGGACGAACGGTTCGATCACGGAGCGACTCCTGCGCTGGTCGCCCGTCCTTTGGGCGAGCCCGTGGCACAAGTCGAGGCCCGGTGGGTTGGGAGCCATCGTGCTGCATGTCGTCCACCATCCCGATTATGTCGCCGCGGGCGCGCCCGGCACCGGATTGCTCTACGATAAATATGGCCTCGTGATGCTCGCGCTCGACGAACGCCACGCCGCCTATGAGGTTCACCGCCCGTCCGAGATGCCGCGCGCTTGGATCGAGGCGATCCACGATCCGGGCTATGTCGACCAGGTCGTGCGCTGCGCGGTGCCGGCCGAGACGGAGCGCCGCATCGGCTTCCCGATCACGCCGCGTGTGGCCCGGCGCGCGCTGCTGTCGCCGGGGGGTACCTGGCTGGCGGCGCGGCTGGCGCTGCGCACCGGCTATGCCGCCAATGCCGCCGGCGGGAGCCATCACGCGCTCTACGATACGGGCGCGGGGTATTGCGTGTTCAACGATCTCGTCATCGCCGCCAACCGGCTGATCGCGGAGGCGACGGTGGCGCGGATCCTGATCGTCGACCTCGACGTCCATCAGGGCGACGGCACCGCCGCGCTGACCGTGGGGCGCGACGATATCGTCAGCTTCTCGGTGCACGGCGAGAAGAATTTCCCCGTCCGCAAGGCCGTCTCCGATCTCGACGTCGCGCTGCCCGACGCGACCGGCGACGACGCCTATCTGGACGCGCTCGCCGCGCACCTGCCGGCGCTGATCGATCGGGTTCGTCCCGAGCTGATCCTGTATCAGGCCGGGGTCGATCCGCACCGCGACGACCGGCTGGGGCGGCTCGCGCTCAGCGATGCGGGGATTGCGGCGCGCGATCGCTTCGTGATGCGGCAGGCGCGGCACCGCGGCGTTCCGCTCGCAAGCGTGCTGGGTGGCGGCTATGGCGCCGATCGCATGGCGGTCGCGCATCGCCATGCCGCGACGATGCTGACGCTCGCCGACGAGGCCGCGACGCCGATCTGACGAGACGGCCGGATCACGGAACGCAGCGGACGATCGGACGTAGGGGAGGGATGTCCACGCCCGTCATCCTCTGGTTCCGGCAGGATCTGCGTCTCGCCGACCAGCCCGCCCTCGTCGCCGCCTGCCACGACGGGCCGGTCATCCCCGTCTATGTGCTCGACGACGAGACGCCGGGCGACCACGCGATGGGCGGCGCGTCGCGCTGGTGGCTGCACCACAGCCTCGCCGCGCTGGACGCTAGCCTGCGCGACAAGGGGTCGCGGCTGATCCTGCGGTCCGGCAAGGCCGATGCGGTGCTTGCCAAGCTGGTCGAAGAGACGGGCGCGGCGCGCGTTCATGCCATCCGTCATTACGAACCCTGGTGGGTCGACGCGGAAACCCGGCTGACCGAGGCGGTCGAGCTGGCGCTGCACGACGGCAACCAGCTGGCGCCGCCGGGGTCGATCGTCACCGGTGCGGGCAAGCCGTTCAAGATTTACACGCCTTTCTGGCGCGCACTGTCGCACCACATGCCGCCCGACGCGCCGCTGCACGCGCCGCACGCGGTGCCGGGGCCGTCCCATTGGCCGAAGAGCGAGGCGCTGACCGCGTGGGAGTTGCTGCCGACCAAACCCGATTGGGCCACCGGCTTTTCGGACTGGGTCCCCGGCGAAGCGGGCGCACACGCTTCGCTCGACGCCTTTCGCAGCCATGCGGCGCGCTACGAGCAGACGCGCAATCTGCCCGCGGAGGACGGCACGTCGCGCTTCTCGCCGCATCTGCATTTCGGCGAGCTGTCACCGCGGCAGGTCTGGCACCGCGTCGCCGACGCCGGCGGATCGGTACGCACCTTCCTGAGCGAGGTCGCCTGGCGCGACTATGCGCAGAACATCATCGCGCAATATCCGGACGTTGGCCGCCGCAACACCCGAGACCAGTTCGACGACATGCCTTGGCGGACGGGACAGGCCGCGGACAAGGACCTGCGCGCCTGGCAGCAGGGTCGCACAGGCTATCCGATCGTCGACGCGGGGATGCGCCAGCTCTGGTCGATGGGCTGGATGCACAACCGGGTGCGGATGATCACCGCCAGCTTCCTGATCAAGCATCTCCTGCTCGACTGGCGCGCGGGCGAGCGCTGGTTCTGGGATTGCCTGGTCGACGCGGACTACGGCAACAACGGCGTCAACTGGCAGTGGACCGCGGGATCGGGCGTCGACTCGAACATGTTCTCACGGATCATGGCGCCGCTGGTGCAGAGCGAGAAGTTCGATGCCGCGGGGTACATCCGCCAGTGGGTCCCGGAGCTTGCCGATCTGTCCGACGAGGCGATCCACGATGCGGACGAGGCGGGATGCCGGCCGAACAGCTATCCCGAAAAGCTGATCGGCCACCGCGAGGCGCGCGAGCGCGCGCTGGCGGCCTATGCGAAGACGAAGGGGTAGCGCCTTATCGTTCCCCGGCGAAGGCCGGGGCCCAGGCCCGCAGCCTGTGGCGGGCGCGGCGCTCGACGAAAGACGTGGGGCCTGGACCCCGGCCTTCGCCGGGGAACGGGTTACCCCGCGATCCGCGTGCAAAATCCGGTCGCGAAATCGTCCACCACTAGCGTTGCGATCGCCTCGCCCACCAGGCCCGCCGACTTGAGCGTCGCCTGATCCTCGCCCGGAAATGCCGCCTTGCGCATCGGCGTGGCGGTGGCGCCCGGATCGACGATCGCGACGCGGATCGACGAGAGCTGTTCGACCTCGTCGGCATAGGCGAGCACCAGCGCCTCGAGCGCCGCCTTCGACGCGCCATAGGCACCCCAATAGGCGCGCGGCTTGGCGCCGACGCTCGAGGTCAGCGCGATCACCCGCGCGCGCGCCGAGCGGCGCAGCATCGCGTCGAAATTGGTGATCAGCGCCTGGTTGGCGAGCAGGTTGAGCGTGAGGATCTGGTTGAACTGCTTGCCGTCGATCGAGGGCACCGGCGCCAGGTCGCCGAGCATCGCGGCGTTCATCACCAATATGTCGAGCGCCTGCCAGCGCTGCCCGATCGCGGTGGCAAGGCGCGCGATCGAATCGCCTTCGGCCAGATCGAGCGGCGCGATGGTCGCGCTGCCGCCTGCGGCGTGGATACGGTCCTCGACCTCCTCCAGTCCGCCCGCGGTGCGCGCGGTCAGCACGACATGCGCTCCGTGTGCGGCAAGCGCCTCCGCCGTGGCGGCGCCGATGCCGCGCGAGGCGCCGGTGACCAGCGCGACGTGTCCGGAGAGGGGGAGGGTCATGCTACCGCCATTTCAAGAAACCCGTTCGCACTGAGCGAAGTCGAAGTGCGTGCTGAAAGCGCCACGCCTGCAACACATCCTTCGACGTCGCTCAGGACGAACGGAGGAGGAGTGCCGTGGTTACGCCGCCCGCTCGCCCAGCAGCGACAGCTGATCGCCCGGCGCCACATCCTCCTGGTCGGTCAGATGAGTCGGATAGTCGCCGGTGAAGCAGGCGTCGCAATGCTGCGGGCGCGCCTCGTCGCGACCCTCTTCGCCGAGCGCGCGATAGAGGCCGTCGATCGAGAGGAAGGCAAGGCTGTCGACCTTGATGTAATCCGCCATCTCGGCGACCGACATTTGCGCCGCGAGCAGTTTTGCGCGCTCGGGCGTGTCCACCCCGTAGAAGCACGAATGCCGCGTCGGCGGCGAGGCGATGCGCATATGCACCTCCTTGGCACCGGCATCGCGGACCATCTGCACGATCTTGAGGCTGGTGGTGCCCCGCACGATTGAGTCGTCGATCAGGATGATGCGCTTGCCCTCGAGCAGCGAGCGGTTGGCGTTGTGCTTGAGCTTGACGCCGAGGTGGCGGATGCCGTCGCCCGGCTGGATGAAGGTGCGCCCGACATAATGCGAGCGGATGATCCCGAGCTCGAACGGGATTCCCGAGGCCTGCGCATAGCCGATCGCCGCCGGCGTGCCCGAATCGGGGACGGGGACGACGATGTCCGCCTCGACCGGGTTCTCGCCGGCGAGCTCGGCGCCGATCTGCTTGCGCACCGCATAGACGCTGGTGCCGTCGACGATCGAATCGGGACGCGAGAAATAGACATGCTCGAAGATGCACGGGCGCGGCGCGATCGGCGCGAACGGGCGGTGCGAGCGGATGCCCTTTTCCGAGACGATCACGATCTCGCCAGGCTCGACCGTGCGGATGAAGCTTGCCCCCACCATGTCGAGCGCCACCGTCTCGGAGGCGAACACATAGGCGTCGCCGGCGCGGCCCATCACCAGCGGGCGGATGCCGAGCGGGTCGCGGCAGGCGATCATGCCCTCGGGGGTCAGGCAGACCAGGCTGTAGGCGCCCTCGATCTGCTTCAGCGCATCGATGAAGCGGTCGAGCAGCGTGCGGTAGGTCGAGGTTGCGACGAGATGGATGATCACCTCGGTGTCGCTGGTCGACTGGTAGATCGAGCCGCGGCGGACGAGATCGCGGCGCAGCTTCATGGCGTTGGAGATGTTGCCATTGTGCGCGACCGCGAAGCCGCCGCTGGCGAGCTCGGCATAGAGCGGCTGAACGTTGCGCAGCGCGGTGTCGCCGGTGGTGGCGTAGCGGACATGGCCGATCGCGACCTTGCCGGGCAGGCTGCGGATCACCTCGTCCCGGTCGAAATTGCCGGCGACATGCCCCATCGCGCGATGGGTGTGGAATTCGCGGCCGTCCCAGCTGGTGACGCCGGCGGCTTCCTGGCCGCGATGCTGGAGCGCATGCAGGCCGAGCGCGACGACGGCGGCGGCGGTATCGGCGCCCCATATGCCGAACACGCCGCATTCTTCACGCAGCTTATCGTCATCAAAGGGATGAGTCGTGAGCATCAAGGGGCGTCCGTCGCAGCTGTGGGGGCAGGCGGGCATATAGGGCGGGTTGCGCGACTTGTCGCCCCCTCGATCTCGGGGTAGCGGAAAGCATGACGAACGACCGAGAACAGGGTTCCACGCTCGATCCCCGCTACGATGCCAATGGCCTGGTGACCGCGGTTGCGACCCATGCCGGGACAGGCGAACTGCTGATGCTCGCGCATATGAACGCCGAGGCGCTGGCGACGACGATCGAGTCGGGCGAGGCCTGGTTCTGGTCGCGCTCGCGCGGGCGGCTGTGGAAGAAGGGCGAGAGCTCGGGCCATGTGCTCACCGTCCGCGAGATGCGGGTCGACTGCGACCAGGATGCGATCTGGCTGATCGTGGAGCCGGCGGGGCCGGCGTGTCACACCGGCGAGGCGAGCTGCTTCTACCGACGGGTCGAAGATGGGGCGCTGGTTCGCATTTAGGGCGGTTACCCAGCGCAGGCCGGGGCCCCAGGCCAGCGGCTCGTGGCAGGCGCGGCGGTCGATGCGGAAGGCGGGGCCTGGGCCCCGGCCTGCGCCGGGGAACGGTAGGCGCTTTGGGCCTGCGCTTCCGCCGCTGCTGCCGACGGATCGCGGATAGCAGGTTGGCGCGTCTCTGACCTTGTTCCCCGGCGCAGGCCGGGGCCCAGGCCCGCACTTCGTGGCAGGCGTGGTGATCGATCGGAGCGGCGGGGCCTGACTTCTGGCCGGCGCCGGGGACGAGCGCAACATGGACTTGCCTTGATCGCCGGCGCGCGCCACTCATGCGACCATAAGGACTAGATCCAAGGGGCCCCCATGAAGACCATCCTCCTCCGTTCCGCCGCCGTGCTGCTCGTCACCGGCGCGGCGTTCGCCGCGGCCGCGCAGGCGCCGACCGCCTCCGGCCCATTCGCGACGGCGGGCACGCTGCCCTTCCAGGCGCCCCGTTTCGACCAGATCAAGGACGGCGACTATCAGCCCGGCTTCGAGCAGGCGATGGCGATCCAGATGGCCGAAGTCCGGGCGATCGCCGACAATCCGGCGGCGCCGAGCTTCGACAACACGATCGTCGCGCTCGAGAAATCCGGGCGGATGCTGGACCGCGTCACGATGGCCTTCTTCGGCGTGGTCCAGGCCAACACCAACGACACGCTCGACAAGGTGCAGGCCGCGGAGGCGCCGCGGCTGTCGCAGCACCAGGATGCGATCAATCTCGATCCCAAGCTGTTCGCGCGCGTGCAGACGCTCTACGCCAAGCGCGCGAGCCTCAAGCTGACCCCCGAGCAGGCGCAGCTGCTCGAAGTCTATCACCAGCAGTTCGTCCACGCCGGCGCGGCGCTGTCGGCTGCCGACAAGGACAAGCTCAAGGCGCTCAACACGCAGCTGTCGACGCTGGAGACCGCGTTCCAGCAGAAGCTGCTCGCCGCCACCAAGGCCGGCGCGCTGATCGTCGACGACAAGGCCAAGCTCGCCGGGCTCGATGCCGGCGCGATCGGCGCCGCCGAGATGGCCGCCAAGGACCGCAAGCTCGACGGCAAGCTCGTTCTGCCGCTGCAGAATACGACTCAGCAGCCCGCGCTCGAATCGCTGACCGACCGCGCGACGCGCGAAGCGCTGTTCCATAACAGCTGGACGCGCGCCGAGAAGGGCGACGCCAACGACACCCGCGCGACGATCGTCCAGATCGCGCAGCTGCGCGCGCAGAAGGCGGCGCTGCTCGGCTATCCCAATTGGGCGGCCTATGTGCTCGAGGACCAGATGGCCAAGACGCCCGAGGCCGCGATCGCGTTCATGCAGAAGCTGGTCCCCGCCACCGCCGCCGAGCAGAAGCGCGAAGCCGCCGAGATCCAGTCGGTGATCGCCAAGGACGGGCAAAGCTTCACGCTCAAGCCGTGGGATTGGGAGCTCTATTCGGAGCAGGTCCGCAAGGCGAAATACGATCTCGACCAAGCGCAGGTGAAGCCCTATTTCGAGCTGCACACCGTGCTCGAGCAGGGCGTCTTCTACGCCGCCAACCAGCTCTACGGCCTCACCTTCAAGCGCCGCACCGACATTCCCGTCTACCAGCCCGACGTGATGACCTACACGGTCTACGACAAGGACGGCACCGAGCTCGGCCTGATGTATTTCGATTACTTCAAGCGCGACAACAAGTCGGGCGGGGCGTGGATGTCGAACTTCGTTGGCCAATCGAAGCTGCTCGGCACCAAGCCGGTGATCTACAATGTCGCCAACTTCTCCAAGCCCGCCGCGGGGCAGCCCGCGCTGATCAGCTCGGACGACGTCACCACGATGTTCCACGAGTTCGGGCATGCGCTGCACGGGCTGTTCGCCGATCAGGTCTATCCGACACTGTCGGGCACCAGCGTGGCGCGCGACTTCGTCGAGTTCCCGTCGCAGTTCAACGAGCATTGGGCGCTCGACCCCAAGGTGTTCGCGCACTACGCCAAACACTATCAGACCGGCGCTGCGATGCCGCAGCCGCTGGTCGATAAGATCAAGAAATCGGCCAAGTTCAATCAGGGCTATATTCTTGGCGAACTGGTCGAGGCGGCGACGCTCGACATGGACTGGCATTCGCTGCCAGCCTCGGCGCCCAAGCAGGACGTCGACCAGTTCGAGACCGCCGCGCTCGCCAAGATGGGGCTGGACATCGCCGACGTTCCGCCGCGCTACCGCACCAGCTATTTCGCGCATATCTGGGCGGGCGGCTATTCGGCGGGCTATTATGCCTATCTGTGGACGCAGATGCTCGAGCATGACAGCTATCACTGGTTCATGGATCATGGTGGGCTGACCCGCGCCAACGGTCAGCGCTTCCGCGACCTCATCCTGTCGCGCGGGCACACGCTCGATTACGGCCCAATGTTCAAGGCCTTCTACGGCAAGGATCCCGACATCGGCCCGATGCTCGAGGAGCATGGCCTGGCACCGGGCGCCAAATAGGCGCACTCTTCTTCTTTATCCCGGACCTTGTCCGCGATCGCTACGCGCAGCGCCCATTTAGCCGGGCACGGCGCGTAGCGATCACCCCCTTCGGGAATGACGGAAAAAGGGTGGGCGGCGCGCCGGTCCACCCACGGGTGCGTCAGGCGGCGGCCTTCCAACAGACGACGCGGTCGCGGCCGTCGGCCTTGGCGTCGTAGAGCGCGGCATCCGCGCGATCGATCAGGTTCTGGGCGGTGTCGTCGGCGAGCAGCCCGGTCACCCCCAGCGACATCGTCACGCGACCGATCTCGCGGCCCGACTGCCGCGTCCGCACCGTGCGCGTGCCGAGATGGACGCGGAAGCGCTCGGCGAACGCGGTCGCCTCCTCGGCGCCGTGCAGCGGCATGACGATGACGAACTCCTCGCCGCCCCAGCGCGCGACGAAGCCACGTCCGTGGAAGAAGCTCTCGAGACTGGCGCTGACCAAGCGCAGCACCTCGTCGCCGATCCGATGGCCGTAATTGTCGTTGAACTTCTTGAAGTGATCGATGTCGAGGAAGATCAGGCTGAGCGGATGGCGATCGGCGATCGCGCGCTCGATCTGCGCGTCGAGATAATCGCAGCAGGCCTTGCGGTTGGCGATCCCGGTCAGCGCGTCCGAGCGGGCGTCGACGCGGGCGATTTCGAGATCGGTCTTGAGCAGTTCGATCTCGCGCGACGAGGCGGAAAGCTCGCTTTGCAACTGCTCGGTGGTGGCGAGCATGGCATTGGTCGCCGCGATCATCTCGGCGAGCATCGTCGAGGCATTGAGATCCGAACGGCTTGCATCGAGCCGCTCCTGATAGTCGCGGGTACCGGCGTCCTGCCGCTCGATATAGTCGTTCATCCGCGCGAGTTGCGCCTCGGTGTCCTCGAGCACGCGCCCCACGCCGACGCGCCCGGTGCCGTACAGCTCTCGGCGGATCGTGCCGAGCGTACGGTTGGTCACCGCGCCTTTGGTGCGGGCGACGTCCAGCGCTGCGACCAACTGCGGGTCGGCGCCGGTCACGTAGCGATAGAGGAATTCGTAATTGGACGGGGTGGGCGCGATCCCGCCCTCCGTCAGCAGCGTACGGATATGATCGAAGATGGCGTTCGTGTCGGTCACGAGTCCGTTGCCCGCCTCCCTGCGCCGCGCCCTGCCCCTCGGCAGGCCGTCACGCGCAGGTCTGCTTTATGTCAGCTCGGTAAAGAAAGCGCGAACAGGCGTAACAAATCCACCAGCGCGGATCATTCGGCGATGCGGGCTGCCAGGAATGCGGGAACCGGGCCATTCCAGGACGCGTCGGCATCTGCCGCGATCGGCTCCGCGACCTCGACCGGTGCCGATGCGAAAGCGGGACGCGCGACAGGCGCGTCGCGGCGATCACGCGGTGCCGCCGCACGCTCGGGCTTGGCGCGTTCGGGGCGCGCGCGCTCGGGGCCGCGACGACGCGCGCCGCGGGGCTCGTCCGCCGGCTTCGGCTCGGGCGCAGCCGCGATATCGGCGACGAGGTCGGCCTTCGGTGCCCCCACGCGCGGGATCGTCTGCTTGGTCAGCTTCTCGATATTGGCGATGTTCTCGGCGTCGTCGTCGGTGACGAGCGTGAACGCCTTGCCGGTCGCGCCCGCACGGCCGGTACGGCCGATGCGGTGGACATAATCGTCGGGATGCCAGGGCGCGTCATAGTTGATGACGTGGCTGACGCCCTTGATGTCGAGCCCGCGCGCCGCGACGTCCGAGGCGACGAGGATGTTGATGTCGCCCGACTTGAACCGCTCGAGCTCGCGGATGCGCGAGCTCTGGTCCATGTCGCCATGGATTTCGCTGGCGCGCAGGCCGTCCTTCTGGAGCGACTGGGCGAGCTCGCGCACCGTCGTCTTGCGGTTGGCGAAGATGATCGCGGTGCGGACGTCGTCGGCCTTGAGCAGGTCGCGCAGCGTGGCGCGCTTGCCGCGCGACGTCGTCGCGACCAGCGCCTGCTCGATCAGCAGGCTGGTCGATCCGGTGCGCTCGACTTCGATCTGCTTGGGGTTGGTCAGGAAGCGATCGGCGAGCTTCTTGATCGGCGGCGGCATCGTCGCCGAGAATAGCAAGGTCTGCCGGGTCGCCGGCAGCTTGGTGCAGATCTCCTCGATATCGGGCATGAACCCCATGTCGAGCATCCGATCCGCCTCGTCGATGACGAGCAGCGAGCAGCCGGTCAGCAGGATCTTGCCGCGACCGAACAGGTCCATCAGCCGGCCCGGCGTCGCGATCAGCACGTCGACGCCCTTTTCGAGCGCCGCGACCTGCTCGCCCATGTTCACGCCGCCGATCAGCAACGCCATGGTAAGCTTATGATATTTGCCGTATTTCTCAAAATTCTCGGCAACCTGGGCGGCGAGTTCGCGGGTCGGTTCAAGGATCAGCGAGCGCGGCATCCTAGCGCGCGACCGGCCATGTGCCAGAATGTCGATCATCGGCAGCACGAAGCTCGCGGTCTTGCCGGTGCCGGTCTGCGCGATCGCGATCAGGTCGCGGTTCATGAGGACGGGGGTGATCGCCGCGGCCTGCACCGCGGTCGGCTCGCTATAGCCGGCGTCGGTGATCGCGCGGAGCAATTCGTCGGAGAGGCCGAGATCGGCGAAGCTCATGCACACATCCGGAAACGGCCGCCCGCGAACCGCCGGCAGCAACGCCCGCTGCCCTGTGCGGAAGGGCCGCGAATGTCAAGGCCGACGGGCGTTTCGGCGTCGATCAATGCGGGGCAGGGGCGGGGGTCGACAGCGGCGTGAGGGTGCGGAAGCGATCGACGCCACAGTCGCCGCCGGATCGCGTGTGGATCGAGTCGCGGTCCGCGCAGATTTTTCCGTCGGGCGGCGGGACGACGTAGAAGCCCGAATAATAATCTAGCGCGGGGCATTGCTCCTCAAGCTTTGCCCTTACCCTCCGCCCGCCCTTGAGGGTGAAGTCGACGCTGTCGGGCGCGCTGATCGCGGCGCCCCCGATCGCGGCGGCGTCGATGCAGCGTGGGCCCTTATGCTCCTTGTACTGCGTGCCCGGGGCGGGCGGGGGCGGCGCCGAGCGCCGCCAGCCGGGCACGCGGATCACGAACGATCGGGTGATGGTAAGCTGCGCGATCGTCACGCGATCGGCCTGCGCTGCCGAGGCGGTCAGCATCGACAGCGCGAGGACCATCGCCGGCAGAAGGGCTGTGCGGATCACCATATCCGTTCGTAGGCAGACGAGCGCGCTTGAACAGGCGATGAATTGTCGGTCGGGCACGGCACTGTCCCATCGGGCGACAGGGCGCTAGATGTCCGGCATGGCCTATCCCGCTCCCTCCGCCGCGTTGCTCGCCACCTTGCGCGATCGTCTTGGACCGGCAGGCTTTTCGACCGACCCGGCGGACCTCGCGCCGTGGCTGACCGACTGGCGGCGACGGCTGACCGGGTCGGCGGCCGCGCTCGTTTCACCGGCCAATTTGGAGGAAGCAGCGTTCGTCGTTGCGGCGGCGGCAACAGACGGCGTCGCGCTTGTGCCCCAGGGCGGCAACAGCTCGATGGTCGCCGGCGCGACGCCGGCCGGCATCGGTTCCGACAGCGATCCGCGCGCGCTGCTCGTCTCGATGCGGCGGATGCGGACGATCCGGCGCGTCTCCGCAGACGACAATGCGGTTGTCGCGGAAGCCGGCGTGGTGCTCGCCGACCTGCACGCTGCCGTCGAGGCGGTCGATCGGCGCTTCCCGCTGTCGCTCGCCGCCAAGGGCAATGCGACGGTCGGAGGACTGGTCTCGACCAATGCGGGCGGCACCCAGGTGCTGCGTTTCGGGCCGATGCGCGCGCTGGTTCTGGGCATCGAGGCGGTGCTGCCCGACGGATCGCTGCTCCAAGGCCTCGCGCCGCTGCGCAAGGACAATCGCGGCTACGACCTCAAGCAGCTGCTGATCGGCGGCGAGGGGACGCTCGGGCTGGTCACCGCCGCGACGCTGCGGCTGGTTCCCGCGATCGGCGCGCGCACCGTCGCCTGGATCGGGCTGCACACGGCAGAGGACGCGCTCGGCCTGCTGCGGATGCTCGAGGACCGACTGGGCGAAGCGGTCGAGTCATTCGAGCTGGTCCCGGCCGAGGGCCTCGCGCTGGTGCTCCGCCACATCCCTGACACGCGCACACCGCTCGCCGCGGCATGGCCGTGGAACGTCCTGGTCGAGGCGGTGTCGTCACCGGGCGCCGAACCGATCGCGGCCCGCATCGAGGCGGCGCTGGCGGAGGCGATCGAGCACGGCCTGGTGGGCGACGCCACGATCGCGGCGAGCGAAGCTCAGGCCGACGCGCTATGGAAGCTACGCGAAAGCCTTTCCGAGGCCGAGGCGCGCGACGGCGTCGCCGCCAAGCACGACGTCGCCGTCCCCGTCGCCGACATGCCGGGGTTCATGGCGCGTGCCGCCACCGCGGTGGTCGAACGCTTTCCCGGCGCGCGGCCGATCGCGTTCGGGCATCTCGGCGACGGCAATGTCCACTTCAACATACGGTCGCCGGCGGGCGGCGACGACAAGGCGTGGTTTGCCGCCAATGCCGCCGCGGTCTCGCGCTTCGTCCACGCCCTCGTCACCGAAGCGGGCGGATCGATGTCGGCCGAACATGGTATCGGCCGGCTCAAGCGCGCCGACTTCGTCGCGCTGGCCGATCCGGCCCGTCTCGCCGCGATGATGGCGATCAAGCGCGCGCTCGATCCGCGCGGGATCATGAATCCGGGCGCGCTGCTGCCGCTTGCGGAAGCCGCGCCGCCGCCATAGACGGCGCAGCTTGAGCCACGTGGCGGCACCGCTGCCTTGAAAATGACCATCGCGGGAGAATGAATCATGGCGAGCGCACCCCAGGGCCTGCCGCTGCTGTACAACGACCTGACGCCGATCTCGAGCCAGGCCCATGGCGACTGGAAGCTGCGCGCGATCCAGGGCGCGCATTTCCTCAAGAATGTCCATGCGGTGCCGCTGCTCGCCGAAGAGTTCATCTCGGCGAGCCGCTTCTATCCGATCGTCTTCTCGCTCGGCGCCGATCCGGTGCCACTGGCGCTGATGGGGCTCAACGAGGGCGTCAACACCTTCGTCGACGAGCGCGGCATGTTTCCCGACGACTATTATGTCCCGGCCTATGTCCGCCGCTATCCGTTCCTGCTCGCCAAGCTCACCCCCGATGCCGACGAGTTGTCGCTCTGCATCGATCCGACCGCCGAGGCGATCGGCGCGGGTGGCGAGGGCGAGCCGCTGTTCGACAATGGCGCGCCCAGCGAACGCACCCGGCAGATCCTCGGCTTTTGCGAGCAGATGGAGCAGGCGAGCGGCGTCACCGCGGCCTTCTTCCGCGACATAGCGGAACAGAAGCTGCTCATCGACGGCGAGTTCAGCGCACAGCCCGACGGCGCGCCGCAGCCCTATATCTATCGCGGTTTCCAGATCGTCTCGGAGGAGGCGCTCAAGAATCTGCGCGGCGACGTTGCCCGCAAATGGGTGCAGAGCGGGCTGCTGCCGCTGATCTATGCGCATCTCTTTTCGCTGCAGCGGATGACCGACGTGTTCGGTCGCCAGATCGTGCAGGGCAAGATGCCTGCGCCGGAGCTGCCGATCCTGAGCTGAGGCGACGGCCGTTCGAACCGGGAAAGACGACCATCGACGCGGCATGGTCGCCTTTCGGCCGTGGCATGTCGGCGAGATAGCAAGCTGTTTATCGGCGATTTCGTTATTTTCCCGGCGCGTGGCCTTTTTGCATCAAATCGCTTGAAATCGATCTGCGGGCGCCTATCTGGGTCCTGCGCGCTCACGTCCCCCCCTTCGTGACCGCGCGTGACGTGCCTTTGGCGCGTCCCTCCCTGAACCTCGGCCGCTCCGCGCTTATGCGCGGGGCGGTTTTTTTATTCGGCAGCGATGGCCTGAGCGTCGGTTTCGGCGATCAGCGCCGCGGCGATCGCGGCGATCAGACGTCTGGCGACCGCCAGGCCCGGGCCCGGTGCCCGGTGCGCGGCATCGAGATAGAGCGCACGGTCGAGTTCGATCTGCAGCGCGTGACGCCCCGCTTCGGGGCGGCCGTGCCGGTCGAGCGTATGCCCGCCCGCATAAGGGTGGTTGCGGGCGACGCCGACCCCGGCTCGGCGGACCGTCTGGATCACGGCGGCGACATATCGCGCGTCCGAACTGCGGCCGTGCTGGTCGCCGATCACGACGCGCGGGCGCGGGCCTGGTCCGCCGATCGAGGGCATCGAATGGCAGTCGATCAGCACCGCGACGCCATGCCGCGCGACCGCCGCATCCAGTGCGGCGGCGACCGCGTCGTGATAGGGCCGATAGGCGAGCGCAAGCCGCGTCTCGATCTCGGTGAAAGTCAGCGGCCGGCGCCACACCGCGCCGCCCGCCGCGATCCGGCTCGGCAGCACGCCGAGCCCACCGCTCACCTTGGCGGTGGCGATCAGCGCGCCGGCGGGCGGCCGCTCGGCGAGGATCGTCGGATCGATTTCGCGCTCGTCGCGGTTGAGGTCGACATAGGCGCGCGCCATCCGCGCCACGATCGCGACCGCGCCGTCGCGCACCGCGTCGGCGACGAGCAGGTCGGCATGGCGATCCTCGATCGTTTCCAGCGCTGCCCTCGGCAGCCTCGCGGCGGCGAGCATGTCGTCGGGATAAAGCTGCCCGGCGTGCGGCACCGCGATCACCAGCGGCGTCCGTGCGTCGACCTGTCCCAACCTGGAATAGGCGAGCGGTTCCGGGGGCTTCGTCGCCATGCTATTCTGCTAGGCATTCGAAGCGCGCCGGGCAATGGGGCTGGGCGCTTGCCGAATCTTAAGGTTCGGTGGGCGATGCGTTTTCGATAGCGCTCACGCGCCGGCGGGAAAGACCAGTTTACAATGATAAGAATCCTGCTCGCCGAGGACGATAACTCGATGCGCGAATATCTGGCGCGTGCGCTCGAGCGCGTCGGCTATTCGGTCGAGGCGGTCGATTGCGGGACGGCGGCGCTGCCGCTGCTCGAGGCCGAGCGATTCGATCTGCTGCTGACCGACATCGTGATGCCCGAGATGGACGGCATCGAACTGGCGCAGCGCGCCGCCAAGATCGCGCCGGATATGCGCGTGATGTTCATCACCGGCTTCGCCGCGGTCGCCCTGCGCAGCGGCATCATGCACCCCAACGCCAAAGTGCTGTCCAAGCCCTTCCACCTGCGCGATCTGGTGCTCGAGGTCGATCGGTTGTTCAAGGTGGGGACGATGGCGGGCGAGCCCTAAAAAAAGCCGTCTGCTGCCGCTTGCCATCCGCGGGCCGCATGGTTAGACGCACCCCCCACGGGCGTGTAGCTCAGTGGTAGAGCACTGTGTTGACATCGCAGGGGTCGCAAGTTCAATCCTTGCCACGCCCACCAGATTAACCCTCGGAAAACATTGTGTTTTCCGAGGGTTTTTCATGTCCGTTGCGCCATGGGTGTCGTGCCTCGATCCGCCAAAATCAGCCCGGTTCCGCCCAAATTCGACCCCGTCTGTGGGCATCTCGTGGGCACGTGGTAGCCGCGCCCGATTTCACACCGCGGTCGTACGATTTGGGCGAAGGTCGTTTTCCGGTAGACTGTCGCCGCCGACGGGTCCGGCGCGGGCGTGATGGCGCCCCCGATCTTACGAGCGAACTGCGGTCTTATCGCGGGCTTCTAATGGCAATCGGAGTAGGCTTCGCTTGTCTTCGGCATCGCGTCGAGCCGCTCCGCAGAATGCGGAATGAACAAAATGCTTACAATGCGACGCCGAGGTATGGCACAGAACTGGTACATTCGGGGCAAGGTCTCCTACGGCGATAAGGCCGTCAATATCCCCGAGTTTTGCTCCGGAACATCAGACCAGGCGACCGCCTCCCATCTCATGGCGACCCGTGAGCGTGAGGTTCGCGAAGCGATCATTTTCGGTCCGCGGGCCGTGACGAGGCGCGGGACCATAGCCGATGCATTTGAGGCGTATTTAACGAAACCGAAGGCGCCGAACTCGACGGACGTGGTCCGGGTCGGCGTGATGAACGAGAGGATCGGGCAGGTGGCCCTTTCCGATCCCAAGGCGGCTTGGCACGCCTTTCGTGAGGACTATCTGATTGGCCATGCGCCGGCCGGGCAGGATCGCTATCGTTCGCTGCTGCAGGCGGCGATCAATGTCTACAACGAGCGGTACGACCTGCCGCCGTTCAAGCTGAAGGCGATCCCCTTCGACAACCAGCGTATCCGCTTCCTGAGCCATGCCGATCGCGACCGCCTGATCGCCAGCTACTCGAAGCACGTCCAGCCGATCGCGACAATGTTCGCCTTCCAGGGACCGAGGACGCAGGAGGCGCTGCAACTTATATGGGGGGCAGGTGGCGTCGACATGGAACGGGGCACGATCTTCTTCTCGCGCACCAAGACCGGCAATCCGCGCACGGTTGAACTACATCCCCGTGTCGATGCGGTTCTTCGCCCGATGTGGATTGAGCGTGGCAAGCCCAGCGAGGGTCATGTCTTCCTCAACCGACGAGGCGAGCCCTACACCGATACCCGCGACCTCAAGGTCCAGGGCGGCAATCCGCTTCAGACCGCGCATGAGAATGCCTGCACTCGCGCTGGCATATCGAACTTCACCGTCCATGACTGGCGTCATCATTGGGCGAGCCACTGCGTGATGGCCGGCATCGATCTCATCACTATTATGCGGCTTGGCGGCTGGAAGTCGCTCCGGATGGTCCAGCGCTACGCCTCCGTCGATACCAACCACATGAAAGAAGCCGTCCTAAAACTCCAGTGAAGTCAATTCGACACCGACGGGTCGAATTCCACCCTGTCCGCCAGAGACATCTTAAGTTGAGCTGGATAAGGGGCGATCCGTCGATCCGTGTCATGCACGGGCGAAGCCTAGATCCGATCGCCAAGAAGACCAATGCCGACATGATAAATCTTGACCGTCGTCCTCGGACGTGATCGGAACTCCGCCTCTGAGTGATGCAACGACCTGCGATGTTTGACAAAAGGCGGGTTATGGTTGGGTCCCGATCGGCGCCGATTGAGAGCTACGGCCCGTATTCGCTTCGAAGCAAACCTCGTAAATCGGACGAGTTCCGTCGGGGTCCTACTTTCAGAGCCGATTCAAAGTTCTCACGTCCGCGCAGGTTCCGCAGCGCATGCCGCGACGGTCGAGGACGTGGGCGACGCTTCGTTCGACCATCTCGCAACGTTTGCGCTTAGCCCAGCGTCCGACGGCCGATTCCCGGCACGACCCGCTGGCGCACACCGCCTCCTGCGCCGCCTCGTCGCCACGCCAATGCAAGACCTATTGGCTGGCTTGGATTGTGATATGCAAGTCTTTCACGCGTCGCCAATCAAAACTCCTGAGGAAACCGCGCAAATCGTAGCTTTTATCGGTCTCAAGGTCGCACGGGCCACGGATCTTTCGATGTCTGCGCTTTGCCGATCCCGGAGAGGTTCTGTGCAGGGGCGTTCAGCGTCGGATCAAGCGTGTTCGTATCGCCTTGGTCAGCCGGTGAATTGGTGCCGCGTCGATCACGCCGGTGTCGAGATCGACCGCATGCTCGGGCTTGTCGGCCAACCTGGCTGATCCATTCTTGATCCGGGCAACCTTGGCATCCAGATCAGTCGCGCTCTCCCAATTGTGTTCGACAGCTTCTTACCTTTGCGCCTGCGATAAAGTCGGACGAGTCCGTCGGCGGTCAGGGTCGTAATGCCGCCAAGTAGCAGCCGATACGGTCGTGGCGCAATTGGCACGATTGCCTGAGGTCGTCGTACCCTGAGGGCAGGGCGATCTTGCCCGCTGAGGTACCGGTTGCCCTCCAGCCAGTTCTCGTGGGTCTCGAGGAAGAGTCACCGTATCAGGGTAAATAGCCCTCTTCGTAAGGGGAGATGCGCAGGACGCTGTTTCTTTTGCGTGATCTCCTCGTCGGAGCGCTCGAGCAGGATGAGTGATTCCGCATGTTTGTGATGGCGCCGAAATTATGCGTGATGAGCTTTTGCGTTTGATCGCACACTGAAGCATCCGGTGGCGAACCCTCGGTCGTCGCGCCGCGGGCGCTTATAATCATCGCTTTGCGGCTACATTAGGAATGACGCATGACGGGACGGCATTTTGACGAATGGCAAATGGGCGACCACATCGCACATGAGATACGCCGCACGGTGACTGAGACGGACAATTTGCTCTTTTCTGTGATGACCCATAACCCCCAACCGCTGCACATAGATCTTGAAGCAGCCAAGGCGTCTGAGTTCGGGCAAATCCTCGTCAACGGGACTTTTACGTTCGCCCTGATGATCGGGCTGACCGTTTCCGACACGACGATTGGCACGTTGATCGCAAATCTCGGCTACGACAAGCTCGTGATGCCCAAGCCGGTGTTTATCGGCGATACCATGCGCGCATCGACCGAGGTCATCGAATTGCGAGAATCCCGGTCCCGACCTACCGCCGGTATAGTTACCTTCATGCATGAGCTGACAAATCAACGCGACGAGGTGGTTTGCCACTGCCTGCGTTCGACACTGCTCAAACGGCGCGAAAGCTAAGCTACAGAAGCGATCGAGCCTTGTGTCGCTTCGATGCCAACACCGGTGCGTGGCGTAACAAACTGCACTGGACTTAGCTTAGCTTGGGACGTGCAGAGCATGTCTGGCTTGCGCGACAGCGCCCTAACGTCGATGTCCCGCCGACCCTGACGAACGGAATTGCAGTGACCACGAGGCTGACCCATCTCGCGCGGCTCGAAGCCGAAAGCATCCATATTCTGCGCGAGGTCGTGGCCGAGGCCGAGCGGCCTGGAATGCTCTATTCGGTCGGCAAAGACAGCGCGGTTATGCTGCATCTCGCCCGCAAGGCCTTCTACCCCTCACCGCCGCCTTTCCCGCTGCTACACGTCGACACGACCTGGAAGTTCAAGGCGATGTACGAGTTGCGCGACAAAGCCGCCAAGGATGCGGGCATGGAGCTGCTGGTGTACCAGAACCCCGAGGCGATCGAGCGCGGGATCAACCCGTTCGACCATGGCCCGCTTCACACCGACATGTGGAAGACCGAGGGACTCAAGCAGGCGCTCGACCATTATGGCTTCGACGCGGCCTTCGGCGGCGCGCGCCGCGACGAGGAGAAGAGCCGCGCCAAGGAGCGCATCTTCTCGTTCCGCTCGGGCTCGCACCGCTGGGATCCCAAGGCTCAGCGCCCCGAGATCTGGAACCTCTACAATGCGCGCAAGTCCAAGGGCGAGAGCATCCGTGTGTTTCCGATCTCGAACTGGACCGAACTCGACATCTGGCAATATATCCATCTCGAGAATATCGAGATCGTGCCGCTCTATTTCTCGGCCCCGCGCCCGACCTACGTGCAGGACGGCCAGCTGTTCATGGCCGACGACGTCGAGCGGATGGAGAAGGTGCTCGGCAGGCCGCCCGAGATCAAGACGCGCTCGATCCGCTTCCGCACGCTCGGCTGCTTCCCGCTGACCGGCGCGGTCGAGAGCGAGGCGAAGACGCTGCCCGAGGTGATCCGGGAGATGCTGCTCACCACCACGAGCGAACGGCAGGGCCGCGTGATCGACAAGGACGGCGGCGACGCGTCGATGGAGAAGAAGAAGCAGGAGGGGTATTTCTGATGTCCGAGACCTCCTTACAAGACAACGTCTACCGGACGGAGGCGCTGATCGCCGAGGACATCGATGCCTATCTCGTCCAGCATCAGAATAAGTCGCTGCTGCGCTTCATCACCTGCGGCTCTGTGGACGACGGGAAGTCGACGCTGATCGGCCGGCTGCTCTACGATTCGAAGATGATCTTCGAGGATCAGCTCGCC
>NZ_CALMAW010000006.1 GCF_937859915.1 uncultured Sphingomonas sp.
GCCCTTCTCGGCCTTTGCGACGACGAGCTGGACCAAGGGTCCGACCAGCCTGACGCGCTTCAACGGCCGCTCGTCCTACGAGATCGACGGCGGCTCGGCGCCGGGGCTGAGTTCGGGGCAGGCGATGCAAAAGATCGTCCAGCTCCAGAAGACACTCGCGCCGGGCACGTCCTTTGCGTGGAGCGGCCTGTCGTATCAGGAGAATATCTCGAGCGGGCAGGGGCCGGTGCTCTACGGCGTGTCGATCCTCGTCGTCTTCCTGTGTCTGGCGGCGCTCTACGAGAGCTGGTCGATCCCGTTCGCGGTGCTGCTGGTGATCCCGCTCGGGCTGGTCGGCGCGGTGCTTGCCGTCACGTTGCGCGGGCTCGAGAACAACATCTATTTCCAGGTCGGGCTGCTCACCACCATGGGGCTCGCCGCCAAGAACGCGATCTTGATTGTCGAGTTCGCCGAGGCTGCGCGGCAGGGCGGCAAGAGCGCCATCGATGCGGCCTATGAGGCGGCCAGGCTCCGGCTGCGGCCGATCCTGATGACCTCGATCGCGTTCATCGCCGGCGTATTCCCGCTTGCCATCGCCAGCGGCGCGGGCGCGCAGAGCCGGATCGCGATCGGCACCGCGGTGGTCGGCGGCATGCTGTCGGCGACGGCGCTGGCGATCTTCTTTGTGCCGATGTTCTTCGCGCTGGTCACCCAGCTGTTCCACGGCGACGCCAAGCCGAAGCAGCCCGCGCCCGACACCAACCCGACGCCGGAGCCTGCCTGATGCGTCGTACGACCTCCGCGCTGACGCTCGTCGCGCTGCTCTCGGGCTGCGACCTGGCGCCGCATTACGCCCGCCCGGCGTCGGCCGCGCCCACGCAGTGGCCGACCGGCGCCGCCTATGCGCCGTCCGCGCCGCAAGCCGCCGAGCAGCCGGGCGGGCTGCCATGGCGGACGATGATCAGCGATCCCAAGCTGGTGACGCTGATCGAGCAGGCGCTCGCCAACAATCGCGACCTGCGCGCCGCGGTCGCCAACGTCGCCTCCGCGCGCGCGCAATATCATGTCACGCGCTCGGCGCAGCTGCCGACGCTGACCGGCGATGCCGGCGCGACGATCGACCGCGGGATCACCAGCGCCCGCAACTCGTCGAACAGCTATGACGCCAATGTCGGGATCAGCAGCTTCGAGATCGACCTGTTCGGCCGGCTCAAGAATCTCAGCCGCGCCGCGTTCGAGCAATATCTCTCGACCGAGGCGGGGACGCGCTCGACCCGGCTGACGCTGATCGCCGAGACCGCGACCGCCTACGCGACGCTCGCCGCGGACCAGGATCTGCTGCGCATCGCGCGCGACACGCTGGCGACGGGCAACCGCACGCTCGAGCTGACGCGCTCGCTGTTCAACGCCGGACTCGACAGCGCGGTCGACATGCAGGACGCGATCACCGTCGTCGCGCAGGCGCAATCCGACATCGAACAGGAGACGACGCAAGTCGCGCAGGACCGCAATGCGCTGCAGCTGATGGTCGGCGCGCCGATCGACGATGCGCTGATCCCCATGTCGCTCGCCGAGCTCGACGGCACGATCGCCAACGTCCCCGCCGGCCTGTCCTCGACGGTGCTGCTCCAGCGCCCCGACGTGCTCGAGGCCGAGCATCTGGTGAAGGCGCAGACCGCGACGATCGGCGCGGCGCGCGCCGCCTTCTTCCCGACGATCACGTTGACCTCGGCGATCGGCGTCGCCAGCACGGCGTTGAGCTCGCTGTTCACCGGCGGCGCGCTCGCCTTCACCGCGGCACCGCAGGCGTCGCTACCGATCCTCGGCGGCACCAATCGCGGCAATCTCGAATATGCCCGGGCGCAGCGCGACTATTATGCCGCGCAATATGATTATACCGTGCAGACCGCCTTCCGCGAGGTTGCCGACGGTCTCGCCCGGCGCGGCACGATCAACCGCCAGCGCGCCGCACAGCAGCGGCTGGTCGACGCCGCCGGCCAGAGCTACCGGCTGTCGACCGCGCAATATCAGGCGGGCACCGACACCTTTCTCGACGCGCTGACCGCCGAGCGCACCCTCTATGCGGCGCGGCAGACGCAGGTCTCGACGATCCTCTCCGACATCCAGAACCGGATCAGCCTCTACCAATATATCGGTTCCGACAGCGGCGTTTGAGGGGCGCAAGCGCTCGCTTCGGGGGAGGACCGTGCCAGCGCTCTCCTTCTCCGGTCATCCCGGCGAAAGCCGGGATCCGTAGACGGCAAGGCGCCCGTGTCCCGGGCGCGGCGTTGCGCCATCCGGCTCACATCACGCCCCGGGCGCGCCGCAACCATGGGTCCCGGCGTCCGCCGGGACGACGGTCAGGGTCACGATGGGGTGAAGGCGTCACGTCGCCGCGTCGCCTTCAACTTGGCTTCGCGGGCGCCACCTCCCCTCCCTCGATGAGGGAGGGGAGGCCGCATCTCAGTTCAGGTCCATCCGTCCGGCGTTCATTACCTTGTCCCAGGCCGCCACGAAGTCGGCCACGAACTTCGGCTGCGAGTCCGATGAGGCATAGACTTCCGCCAGCGCGCGCAGCTCCGAATGCGAACCGAAGATCAGGTCGACGCGCGTCGCGGTCCGGGTCGGCTCCTTGGTGCGGCGGTCGCGGCCCTGGAAGCGGTTGTCGGAGTCGGTCGTCTCCCATTCCGTCTTCATGTCGAGCAGGTTGACGAAGAAGTCGGTGGTCAGCACCCCCACCCGATCGGTGAACACGCCCTCCTCGACGCCCTTGGCATTGGCGCCGAGCACGCGCAGCCCGCCGACCAGCACGGTCAGCTCAGGGCCGGTCAGCCGGAGCAGCTGGGCGCGGTCGACGAGTGCTTCCTCGGGCGCCATGAACTGCTCGCCGCGACGGTAGTTGCGGAAGCCGTCCGCCGTCGGCTCCAGCACCGCAAAGGATTCGACGTCGGTCTGCTCAGCGGTCGCATCGGTACGGCCGGGGGTGAACGGCACGGTGACGTCCGAGCCGGCATCCTTCGCCGCCTTCTCGACCGCCGCACAGCCACCGAGCACGATCAGGTCGGCGATCGACACCTTCTTGCCGCCGGTCGCCGCGCCGTTGAAGTCGGCCTGGATCGTCTCGAGCGTCGAGAGGACCTGCGCGAGCTTGGCTGGGTTGTTGACCTCCCAATCCTTCTGCGGGGCGAGCCGGACGCGGCCACCGTTCGAGCCGCCACGCTTGTCCGATCCGCGATAGGTCGAGGCCGAGGCCCAGGCCGCACCGACCAGTTGCGAGACCGACAGACCCGATCCGTGGATCTTGTCCTTGAGCGCCGCGATGTCGTTCGCGTCGATCAGCGCATGGTCGAGCGCGGGCACGCGATCCTGCCAGATCAGCGGCTCCTTGGGCACGAGCGGCCCCAGATAGCGTTCGATCGGACCCATGTCGCGGTGCGTGAGCTTGAACCAGGCGCGGGCGAAGGCGTCGGCGAACTGGTCCGGATTCTCGTAGAAGCGCCGCGAAATCTTCGCATATTCCGGGTCGACCTTGAGCGCCAGATCCGAGGTCAGCATGCGCGGACGCTGCTTTTTCTCGGGATCATGCGCGCCGGGAATCGACGCTTCGGCCTCCTTGGCTTCCCACTGGAAGGCGCCGGCCGGGCTCTTGGTCAGCTCCCATTCGAACTTGAACAGATTGTCGAAATAGTGGTTGCTCCACTTCGTCGGGGTCTGGCTCCAGGTGACCTCAAGCCCCGAGGTGATCGCGTGGGCGCCGACGCCGGTCTCGAACTTGCTGCGCCAGCCGAGCCCCTGGTCCTCGATCACGCCGCCCTCGGGCTCAGGCCCCAGGAAGGAGGGATCGCCCGCGCCGTGGGTCTTGCCGAAGGTGTGGCCGCCGGCGATCAGCGCGACGGTCTCCTCGTCGTTCATCGCCATGCGCGCGAAGGTCGAGCGGATGTCATGCGCCGAGCCCTGCGGATCGGGCTTGCTGTCGGGGCCCTCGGGATTGACGTAGATGAGGCCCATCTGGACCGCGCCGAGCGCGGAATGGAGCTGGCGCTCGCCGCTGTAACGCTCGCTGCCGAGCCAGCTGCCCTCGGGGCCCCAATAGAGTTCCTCGGGCTCCCAGGTGTCGGCGCGGCCGCCGGCGAAGCCGAAGGTCTCGAATCCCATCGACTCGAGCGCGACGTTGCCGACGAGCACGAACAGATCCGCCCAGGAGATCTTGCTGCCGTATTTCTGCTTGATCGGCCAGAGCAGGCGGCGCGCCTTGTCGAGGCTGGCATTGTCGGGCCAGCTGTTGAGCGGGGCGAAGCGCTGCTGCCCGCCGCCGGCACCGCCGCGCCCGTCGGTGGTGCGATAGGTGCCTGCGCTATGCCAGGCGAGACGGATGAACAGACCGCCATAATGGCCGAAGTCGGCGGGCCACCAGTCCTGCGAGTCGGTCATCAGCGCGTGCAGGTCGGCGATCACGGCGTCGAGATCGAGCGTCTTGAATGCGGCGGCGTAATCGAACGCGCCGCCCAACGGGTTGGCGCGGGGATCGTGCTGGGTCAGCGATTCGAGGCGCAGGCCCTCGGGCCACCAGTCGCGATTGCTATGACCGCGACCACCGCCACGCTTGCCGGGGCCGCCGCTACCGCCGCCGCCATGCGCGACCGGGCATTCGCCGGAGGCGGATTGCTCTTCGACCTGAGAAGCCATGATGCGTTCCTTTCCCATTTGGGTCCGATCGATCGCCAAGCCGACGGCGCCGGACACCCTCTACGGGCAGCAAACACTGCAAAACGACGGTACCTGTAAAGACGATTGTTCGGATCAGAGTGATCGAGGGAACGCGTCAAGGATCATCAACCCACCCGATCTTCTCGATTTCGGGCACGCGGAAGTTGATGCGGCACCAGGATTGCGGCGAGCAAGGCCAGCGCGCCGCCAAGCAGCGTCGCCGCTATCCGATGCTCGGCGTTACCGACCGCGCTCGCCTGGCCGAGCGAGGTTAGAAGCACGATCGTGGCGGTGATCGATGCGGTGAGGCTGGCATAATGCGCTTTCTGCAGCGCGAACGCCGCCCCCGCGGCCATGGTGACGCCGAGCAGTAGCAGCGGCGTGGTGTCGCGGCACGCCGCAGCGAACAGCGTCGCGAGGGCGCATCCGCCGATCGTGCCGCCGACGCGCGCGATCCCGCGGGCGCGCGTCTCGCTCAGCCGCGGCTTGAGCACGATCAGCGCGGTCATCGGCGCCCAATAGCCATTGGCAAGGCCAAGCGGCGCGATGAGCAGCAGGCAGGCCGCAACCGCCGCCGCCGCGCGCGTCATGTGCGCGATCAGCAACGCGCGCCCGCCGCGCGCCGGGCGGACCGGCGATATCGTGACCATGCCGGCGCGGGGGAAGAGCCGGGCGAGCAGGACGACGATGGCGATCTGCGCCGCGCCGCCCGTTAGCGTCATCGCACCCCGGACGAACGCTGCATGGACGTTGCCCGGATAATAGCCGGCCACGAAGAAGATGATCACCACCTGCAGGAAGGCCCACCACATATCCTCGTCGTGCAGGGCGAGGGCGGCGCAGGCGGCGGCCAGCGCCGCTGCGATGCCGACGAAGGCGATGCTGTCCTGGCCGAGCAGCGTACCGGTCACGGCCGCGACGCTCATTCCGGCCATCGCCAGCAGCATCGCGCCCCAGCGGCGGCCGCCGAGTTCCCGCGCCGCGCCGAAGCCGACCGCGAACGCCGCACCGGCCGCGATTACCCCCCGCGTCGGATAGCCGGACAGAACGCCGCACAGGATCATCAGCGGCATCGCCGGCACGCACAGCGCTGCCTCGCGCCAATGGAAGGGTTGGAGGTGGCGACGATATCGGTCGCCCTTACTCACCATTTGGCTGCCACCCATATCCCCCGACTACTCGTCGACAATGGCCGCGTCGGTTGACGGTTCCGGTAGAAGAATCCGGCGGGACGACCGCGCTGCCGGCGGGTGGCAGCCGGGTCATCGTCTCCCCCGAGACGTCGCCATAAAAAAAGACCGCCCCGAAGGACGGCCTGGAGGTTTAGGAGAGGATGCCTGAAAGGCGTGTTTGTTGTGCATCTGCGAACAGGATCAGGCAAGTGCCTTTTCTGCAATTCCACTTGTCATTTGGTATAGCTTGCGCTGTCCGTCGGTCGATGCCGGGTGGTCCGACCGCCCGCGGGCCGGCATTCGCGACCGCACCGCTTTCCTGCAAATGTCCCCTAGTCTCGGACATCGAGCGGCCGCAACGCCATAAATCCAGCCCAATCGGATGGCGTGGTTGTATTCGATGCGGCCGTGAATGCCGCGATGCAGCGTTGGGCCGTCGGTGGGCCCATACAGCGATCGGGCTGTCATCTGATCCGTCGCAATGGCTACCGCGATCCGACCGGCGCTATGCTATCGCACTGGCGATGCGATCACGACTTGCCCGGTGCCCCGACCCTACACGTCGCACCGGACCGCGCGGAGGCGGTCATCGCCTGCTCGCAGCGTCAGTACCCGCCACGTGAGATCCCAACGGATCGTAGGGTGCGTCGCGGCCTTGGCCATCGCGGCTCCCGCGCCGGCTGCGCCGCCGATCGTCACGCTGTTCCCGGCACCGCCGGATCTGTCGATCATACGCAGTCCGGCCGACGCGCTCGCCGATGACGCGACCGCCTACGCCGCCACGTACGGCGTGACGCTGCAGACGGCGATGACACGGCTGCGTGCGCAGGAGGGCAGCGTCAGCGAGACCGACGCGATCGCGAGGCTCTATGAAGATCGGCTCGCCGGGATCACGATCGAGCACCGACCGATCTACCGGATCGTGGTGCTGCTGACCGGCGACGCGCCAGAGCCGGAGCGCACGCTGTCGGTCGGGGGCATGGACGTGTCGATCGTCTTCCGGACCGGTGCGCCGGCGTCGCGCGCGCGGATCCTTGCCGCGATCGAGGCGCACCAGGCCGAAATCCGCCAGTCCTTGATCGACCCGCCGGGGCTGGGCGTCGATCCGCGCACCGGCCGGCTGCTGGTGGCGGTCGGCACCGACGATGTCGATCACATCGGGTTGCCGGCGATCGAGGCGCAGGTCGCGGCCATCGCCGGGGTCCCCACGCACGCCATCGTTCCTGGCCGCGACGCCAATTTCGCGGTCGTAGGCGGCCAGCCGCTCGAGAACGTCGATCACCAGGCGCACCGGCGGTACCGGTGCACGTCGGGTTTTGTTGTCGCCGACGGCCCGCGGACCGGGATCACGACCGCCGCGCACTGCCCCGACGAGCTCACCGATATCGCTATGAATGGCACGCGGACGGTCCTGTCGATGGTCGGCGCCTGGGGTGCGCGCTATCAGGACATCCAGATCCACGTCGGTCCGGACGCGATGCCACCCCTGTTCGAGGCGGGCGCGGGCCTGCGGAGCGTGTCGACCTGGCGCAACCGCACCAGCCTTCGCGCGGGCGACATCGTCTGCCATCAGGGCATCACGTCCGGCTATAGCTGTGCCGAGGTCGTCGCGCCCGATTATGCGCCCCCGGGCGATCTGTGCGCGGGGCCGTGCCCGGCGACCTGGGTGGCTGTCGCCGGACCGAACTGCGCGCACGGCGATAGCGGCGGCCCTGTCTTTCTGGGCGAGGTCGCCTTCGGTCTGGTCAAGGGCGGGAGCTATCGGCCGGACGGCGCCTGTTCGCTTTATTATTTCATGTCGACCGACTATCTGCCGCCCGGCTGGTCGCTGCTGCGCCGATAGCGTCTTCTTAGCAGCGGTCGATGATTCCGATCAGGAGCCCAGTGCGCATAGCCGTGCGATCGCCTTCGGCAATAGCGGTCCGCGGAAATCGAGACCGAGGATGTCTCCCTCGCGCCACGTGACGCGGCCGCCGATCAGCGTGTGGTCCGCGATGACGATCGTGATGTAGTTGCCGATCTCCGCGGCGGCGCTGGTCTCGATCCTGCATCCGCGCGGGCTGACCTCGGTCAGCGTCCCCGCGATCGCATCCTGGCCGTCGATATGCAGCATCAGCGGCAGGCGAAGCGGTGTGCGCAGCTCGATGCGCCTGGCTCCGGCGCCGTCGCCATCGGAGGGCAGCTGCATTGGTTCGGTATCCATTACTGCGTGCCTAGCCATGGAGTCCAAAGGCCGGGTAAACGGCATGTCCGTATTACGGATGGGCGGCGCGACCAGAATGGTGCGCCGCCCGTTGTAGCGTGGCGCTAGGCCGCGGTATCGAGCAGCACGCCCGTGTTCGACGAGGATGCCGTCGTCGAACTGCCGTAGGTGCCCGAGCTGATGCTCGAGCGCATGTTCTGCAGGAAGCTGATCAGCGAATCGAGCTGTTGCTGCTCGGTCGCCTGCGTGCTCGATGTCGACGACACGCCTGTCGCCGTGCCGTCGTCGCTGTCGTCCGTATCGGACGAGGTGGTCCCGTCGAGTGAAGTGGTGCTGGTGGTGGCGATCGGCGGCACGCTGCTGTCGCTGGTCCCGACCAGCGCGGCGATTGCACCGCCGCCGCCATGGCCGCCGCCATGATGGCCATGGGCCCCCTGGGTGCCCTGCGCGAAGAAGCCCTGAAGCTCGGACGCCTGGTCGCTGGTCAAAGTACCCGCCGATACCTGACCCTGGATCAGCGTATTGATCTTGTCCTTCATGTCGCTTGGCGACGTGCTCGTTCCGCTCGACGCGCCGGACAACTCGCTCTGGATGTTGCCCAGCGCACTCTCAAGCGCAGTCTGATCGGTCGCGCTGACCGTGCCCGTGGCCGCAGCGCGATCGATCCGACTGTCCATCATCGATAGACCCGTGGACATGGACGATGTGATCGACGTCATCGGGTGTGCTCCCCCCGTTCGATGGTCCGATAGTGAACCGCGAGAGAGGATCGCACGAAGAATATAGTCGGGAGGTTAATTACAAAACATTTCATTGTGTTGCAAAGTCGAGGCGTCCGCGTTCGCCGGTCTCATAGCCGGCAAGTCGAGCAACGTCTGCCGATCTACGGATCGCGTCTCATTATCTCGCATCCCAACCCTGCGTCGATATAACGGTGGACCGGCGCGACTGCGGTCAGCCCTGCCCTTCCGCCATTTCTGCCAGTGCCAGCCAGCGTGCCTCTGCGGCCTCCTTGGTCGCGCGTGCGGTGGCGATCGCCTTCATCAGCGCATCAAAGCTTTTGGGGTCGCGCGTGAAGAGATTGGGGTCGGCGAGGGTCTGCTCGTCACGGGCGATCTGGCCTTCGAGCCGTTCGATCTCCTGCGGCAGCATGTCGAGGTCACGCTGGTCCTTGTAGGTCAGTTTCACGCGCACCGGCGGGGGAGGGGGCGGCGCCACCACGGGTCGGATCACGGAGCGCTTGCCCGTTGCCGCGCGCGGCGCGCGCTGGCGCTCCCAATCCTCATAGCCGCCCGCGACGACGTCGACCGTGCCGCTGCCGTCGAGCCCCAGCGTGATCGTCACGGTGCGGTCGAGGAAGTCGCGGTCATGGCTGACGATCAGCACGGTGCCGTCATAGTCGCCGATCACCTCCTGCAGCAGGTCGAGCGTCTCGAGATCGAGATCGTTGGTCGGCTCGTCGAGCACCAGCAGGTTGGACGGGCGCGCGAATTCGCGCGCAAGCAGCAGTCGCGAACGCTCGCCGCCCGAGAGCGAACCGATCTTGGCGTCGGCCATGTTGGGATCGAACAGAAACTCCTTCAGATAGCCGTGCAGGTGTTTGCGGACTCCCAGCACGTCGATCCAGTCGCCGCCGTCGGTGACGACCTCGCGCACCGTCTTCTCGGGGGCCATCAGGCTGCGCTGCTGGTCGATCACCACCGCATCCAGGGTCTTGGCGAAGCGGATCGCGCCGCTGTCGGGTTCGAGCTCACCGGTCAGCAGCTTGAGCAAGGTCGATTTGCCCGCGCCGTTGCGGCCGACGATGCCGATACGGTCTCGCCGCGCGACGCGCAGCGTGAGGTTGTCGATGATCGTCCGTTCGCCGAAGCGCTTGGAAATGCCCTTGGCGTCGATGACGATCTTCGAGCGCGCATCGTCGGTGCCGGTGACAAGATTGGCCGAGCCCTGCGGCCCCATCATCGACGCGCGCTCGGCGCGCATCTCGACGAGCTTGGTGAGACGCCCCTGGTTGCGCTTGCGCCGGCCGGTGACGCCGCGCAGCAGCCAATGCTCCTCGAGCTTGAGCTTGGCGTCGAGCTTTTCGGCGTTGCGCGCCTCGTCGGCATAGACCTGCTCGGTCCAGGCGTCGAAGCCGCCGAAGCCGATCTCGGCGCGGCGGATATTGCCGCGGTCGAGCCACAGCGTCTGCTTGGTGAGGCGGGTGAGGAAGGTACGATCGTGGCTGATCACGACGAAGGCGCCGCGGAAGCGCTTGAGCCAGTCTTCGAGCCATTCGATCGCGGCGATGTCGAGATGGTTGGTCGGCTCGTCGAGGAGCAGCACGTCGGGGTCCTGCGCCAGCGCGCGGACGATCGCGGCGCGGCGGCGCTCGCCGCCCGAAGCCGAGGCTGCCTCGCGGTCGAGGTTGATCCCGAGCTGGTCGGCGATCGCGTCGGCCTCGTAATCGACCGGCGCGTCGTCGCCGCCCATGACATAGTCGCGCAGCGTCGCGACCCCGCGCAGGTCGGGCTCCTGCTCGAGGATGATGACGCGCGTTCCGGGCACGATCGTGCGTCGGCCTTCGTCGGCGTCAATATTGCCGCCGATCAGCTTGAGCAGCGTGGTCTTGCCCGCGCCGTTGCGGCCGATCAGCGCGAGCCGATCGCGCTGGCCAATGTGGATGTCGAGCCCGCGGAAGAGCCAGCCGGAGCCTTGGACGAGGCCGAGGCCTTCATAGGAGAGTACAGGTGCAGCCATGGCGTGCGAGCTAGGCGATGTGTGCCCAAAATGTAACCCTAGGCGATGCGCGAGCGACACATCGCCGGTCCAAACCGCGCCGGCGGCAACATTCACGGCTTGTTCAACGCCCACACGCCATGTCAGCGCTATGCCGATGATCCGCGTCTCCCTGTTTGTCCTGTCGATGGCGGCCGCCCTTGCGCCGGCTGCCGCCGGGCCGCATCGCTCGCCGGACCAGTCGCGCGCGCGCGAGATGCACCGCGAGGGCGCGCCGCCGCTCCGGGCGATCCAGCAGCAGTGGCGTAACGGCATGCCCGGGTACGACTATCTGGGTTCGGACTATGACGAATATTCGGGCAGCTACCGGCTGAAGTTCATGCGCCGCGGATCGGTGTCGTGGATCGATGTCGACGGACGGACCGGGCGCGAGGTGCGGCGCTCGCCGCGGTAGGATCCCGCGCCGCGCCCTATCCACCGTTCTTCCTGAGCGAAGCCGAAGGACGGGCTGCAGACGCTGCGCCAGATAACACGCACTTCGACTGCGCTCAGTGCGAACGGTGGGGTGTGCGGCCCCCGCAACCCGATCGTTGCTTGCCCGTTCATGTTCGCGACGCCACATAGGGCGGACGACCACACCGAAAGGCCTGCCCCATGCGCATTCTCGTCGTCGAGGACGAACCCACGCTCGGCCGCCAGCTGCGCGCCACGCTCGAGGGGGCGGGTTATGCGATCGATCTCGCGACCGATGGCGAGGATGGCCATTATCTGGGTTCGACCGAGAATTACGACGCGATCATCCTCGATCTGGGGCTTCCCGAGGTCGATGGTCTGACCGTGCTGGACCGCTGGCGCAAAGAGGGCAAGGACATGCCCGTGCTCGTGCTGACCGCGCGCGACAGCTGGTCCGACAAAGTGGCGGGGCTCGATGCCGGCGCCGACGACTATCTCGCCAAGCCGTTCCAGACCGAGGAACTCATCGCCCGGCTCCGCGCACTGATCCGCCGCGCCGCGGGCAATGCCTCGTCCGAACTGATCGCCGGCGACGTCCGTCTCGATACGCGATCGGGCAAGGTCACGCGCGCCGGCGAGCCGGTGAAGCTGACCGCGCAGGAATATAAGCTGCTGTCCTATCTGATGCATCACAAGGGCAAGGTGGTCAGCCGCACCGAGCTGATCGAGCATATTTACGACCAGGATTTCGACCGCGACTCGAATACGATCGAGGTGTTCGTCACGCGCATCCGCAAGAAGCTCGGCACCGACATCATCACCACCATCCGGGGCCTGGGCTACAGCCTTGAAGAGCCCGACACCGCGACCGCCTGAGACCGGACCCGCCGCGGTGATCGCCGAAGACGGGGCTGGCGCGGCCGGTCGGCCGCGCGATCGCTGGTGGATGATCCCGGTCAACACGCTGCGCATTCTGCTCTTTCTGCGGCCGAAGGGGGCGGAGTGGGGGCCGGGCGTGCGCACGACGGGATCGCTGACCCGCCGCATGATCGGCATGGCGGCGCTGTGGATCCTGCTGCTGCTCGCCGGCGGCGGGGTCGCGCTCGACCGCGTGCTGACCGGCGCGATCACCCGCAATTTCGACTCCAATCTCGATTATGTGCTGACCGCGATGATCGTCCAGGCCGAGGTCGGGCCCGATGGCGAGGTGCGCTTCAATCGTCCGCTTGCCGACCAGCGCTTCCTCGAACCCTATTCGGGTCTCTATTGGCAGGTCTCCGGCAAGGGGCACGATCCCTTTCCGTCACGCTCGCTGTGGGATCAGACGCTTGCGGTCGACCTCGCCCACCCGGCGCCCGACATCCAGTCCTACGACAGCAAGCAATTCAAGGATGAGCCGCTGCGCGTGATCGAGCGCGACGTGACGATTCCCGGGTCGAAGGTCACCTGGCGTTTCCAGGTTGCGGCGAGCCGAGACGATCTCGACGCGCAGATCGGGGTACTCCGCAAGACGATGATCCGCAGTTTCGCAATCCTCGGCATCGGCCTCATCCTGATGTCGGCGCTGCAAACGATCTATGGCCTGTGGCCGCTGCGCCGCGTGCGGCTGGCAATCGCTGGTGTCCGCTCCGGCCGTTTCTCGCGCGTCGATGTCGCGCTGCCGGTCGAGATCCGGCCGCTGGTCGAGGAGCTCAACGATCTGCTCCAGCACAATGAGAAGCAGGCCGAGGAAGCGCGGACGCATGCCGGCAACCTCGCCCATGCGCTCAAGACGCCGCTGACCGTGATCATGAACGAGGTCACCGCGCAATCACCGGAGCTGCCCGCAACGGTGATGCGCGAGGCGCGGACGATGCGGCGGCAGGTCGATCACCATCTCGCGCGCGCCCGCGCGGTCGGTCGCCGCGGGTCGGCGCAGAGCCGGTCGGAGGTCTGGCCGTCGCTCGATGCCGTCAGCCATGCGGTCGATCGGCTGTTTCCCGACGCGGTGATCGATCTCGACGGCGAGCGCGGGCTGGCGGTGCGCGTCGAGCGTCAGGATCTCGACGAGTTGCTTGGCAATCTCATCGAGAATGCCGCCAAATATGGCGGGGGACGCGTGTTCGTGACGGTGGCTCGCGCGGACAATGCGGTCGACGTGCTGGTCGAGGATGATGGCCGCGGCATCCCCGAGGCGGCGCGCGAAAAGATTTTCGAGCGCGGCGCGCGGCTCGATACGGGCAAGCCCGGAACCGGTCTCGGCCTCGCGATCGTGCGCGACGTCGCCGAAATCTATGGCGGGTCGGTGACGCTGGAGGAGAGCGAGGATCTGGGCGGCCTGCTGGTGCGGTTGCGATTGCCGATCGCGGTCTAGGACGCATCGGACCAGGGCGATGCCGGACCGGCGTTCGTCAGGCGAGAAGCTAGGCTGGTCGCCGAGCTGTCTTGCGCATTTCCATCGCTGTCATACATGCTGCGACGCAACAACATGAGTCGCGCGCCATGACCGTAGCCGCACAGGCGCCCACCCAGACCGTCCACGGCGCCGGAATTGTGATGTTCGCGCTGGCGATGGGCGGCTTCGCGATCGGGACGACCGAGTTCGCATCGATGAGCCTGCTACCGTATTTTGCGCGCGGTCTCGGGATAGACGAACCCACCGCGGGCCACGCGATCAGCGCCTATGCGCTGGGCGTCGTGATCGGCGCGCCGCTGATCGCGGTGATTGGGGCGAAGATGGCGCGGCGTACGCAGCTGATCGCGCTGATGGCGGTGTTCGCCGCCGGCAACGCGCTGTCGGCCTTTTCGCCGAGCTATCACTGGCTGCTGCTGTTCCGCTTCCTGTCCGGACTGCCGCACGGCGCCTATTTCGGCCTCGCCTCGCTGGTCGCGACGACGCTGGTGCCCCCCAATCGCCGCACCATGGCGGTCGGCCGGGTGATGCTCGGGCTGACTGTCGCGACCGTCATCGGTGTCCCCGTCGCGAGCTGGGTAGGGCAGGCGATCGGCTGGCGATCGGGCTTCGTGATCGTCGCCGCACTCGCCGTCCTGACGATGGCGCTGCTCGCCATCTTCGCTCCGCGCGACGCCGCCGCGCAGGATGCCAGCCCGCTCCGCGAACTCGGCGCGCTCAAGCGTGGGCAGGTATGGCTGACGCTGGGGATCGGCGCGATCGGCTTCGGTGGGCTTTTCTCGGTCTACACCTATCTGGCGACGACGCTCACCGCGGTGACTCATGTCTCGCCTGCGGTCGTGCCGGTCGTGCTCGCGGTGTTCGGGATCGGGATGACGCTGGGCAATCTCGTCATACCCTGGTTCGCGGACCGCGCGCTGATGCCGACCGCGGGCGGGTTGCTCCTGTTCTCGGCGGCGATGCTGATCGTTTACCCCCTCGCGGCGCCGCATCTCGGCTGGATGATCGCAAACGTGTTCTTCATCGGGGTCGGTGGCGCGCTCGGCACGGTGCTGCAGACCCGGCTGATGGACGTTGCCGAGGACGCACAGGCACTCGCCGCCGCGCTCAACCATTCGGCCTTCAACACCGCCAATGCACTGGGGCCATTTCTCGGCGGCCTAGCGATCGATGCCGGGTTGGGCTGGACCTCGACCGGCCCGGTGGGCTGCGCGCTGGCGATCGGCGGGTTCGGCGTGTGGATCGCGGCCGTCGTCGATGCACGCCGGCGGGTGCGGGTGGCAGTGCGCGTCTAGCGCTTGCCGCGAGGGATCAGGATAGCCTTGCCAAGGGCGCCACCGTCCCGCACGCGACGCACGATGGAGACTATCGACAAGCCTTGGTGGCGGGAGGAGACGCGCGCGACGATCGCGCTCGCCTATCCGCTGGTGCTGACCAATCTCGCGCAGGCGCTGATCCAGACCACCGACGTCGTGCTGCTCGGCTGGGCGGGACCGCGCTTCCTCGCTGCGGGCGCATTGGGGGTCAATCTGTTCAACGCCTGCATGGTGTTCGGGGTCGGCCTGGTCACCGCGTCGGCGCCGATGATGGCGCGTGCGCTCGGCGCGCGGTCGCATAATGTTCGCGACGTGCGTCGCACCGTGCGTCAGGCGCTGTGGGCCGCACTCGCGGTGTCGCTGCCGATGTGGATGCTGCTCTGGCACGCCGAGGCGATCCTGCTCGCCTTTCACCAGGACGCGGGCCTTGCCCATGATGCCGGGCAGCTGGTGCGGCCGATGATGTTCGGCGTCCTGCCGCTGATGGGCTATTTCGTGCTGCGCTCGTTCGTGTCAGCGCTCGAGCGGCCCGGCTGGGCGTTCCTCGTCGGCGCTGCCGCAGTCGTTTTCAACGCACTTCTGAACTACAGTCTGATCTTCGGCCGGTTCGGCCTGCCGTCTTTGGGGCTGCTGGGGGCGGGGATCGGCAGCGCCTGCTCCAACCTGCTGATGTTCGTTGGCATGGCGATCGTCGTGATGCGCCATCGGCGGTTCCGACGCTATCAGCTGTTCGGGCGCTTCTGGCGTGCCGACTGGCCGCGTTTCGCGCAGATTTGGCGACTGGGGTTGCCGATCGCGGTGACGCTGGGGCTCGAAGTCACGATCTTCAACGCCGCAGTGTTCCTGATGGGCCTGATCGGCGCCCCGGAACTTGCCGCGCACGCGGTCGCGATCCAGATAGCGTCGCTCTGCTTCATGGTGCCGCTCGGGCTCGCGCAGGCGGCGACGGTGCGTGTCGGATTCGCCTTCGGGCGTGGCGACCGGCAGGGGATCTCGCGCGCGGGCTGGACCGCCTTCGCGATCACCATGGCGTTCATGGCGGTACCGGCGGGGCTGATGCTGATCGCGCCGCGACTGCTCGTCGGGCTGTTCGTGGATGTCCGTGATCCCGCCAATGCGCATGTCGTCGCGCTCGCGGTGTCTTTCCTGACGGTGGCAGCGCTGTTCCAGTGGGTCGATGGCGCGCAGTCGGTCGGGGCCGGAATGCTGCGCGGCCTGCACGACACCGCGATGCCGATGGTGTTTGCCGGCGCCGGCTATTGGATCGTCGGGCTCGGTACGGCGCTGATCTTCGGTTTCCTGCTCGGTTGGGGCGGGGTAGGGATATGGATCGGGCTGGCCGCGGGGCTGGCGACCGCCTCGGTGCTGATGGTCACGCGCTGGGTTTGGCGCGAAGCGCTGGGGCTGGTCTAGCGCGTGTCAGGCGGAGCAAGACGCCTAGCCGCGCAACAGCTTCGCCAGTGCCGTATCCAGCGCCTGTAGAAAGCGCGAACGATCGGTCTTGGCGAACGGCGCCGCGCCGCCGATCTGGTCGCCGCCGGCGCGCAGGTCGGCCATGATCGCGCGGGTCGCGATCGCCGCGCCGATCGAGCTTGTCGTGAACGGCTTGCCGGTCGGAGCGATCACGGTCGCGCCCGCCTTGAGGCAGCGATCGGCGAGCAGGATGTCCGCGGTGACCACCACCGCATCGGCGCCCGCCAGTTCGGCGATCCGATCATCGGCGGCGTCGAAGCCGTCGCTGACCGTCTCGCGCGTGATCAGGGGGTGCGGCGGTACGCGCAGATGCGAGTTGGCGACGATCGTGACCGGCACGTCCGTCCGGTAGGCGACCCTGTAGATCTCTTCCTTGACCGGGCAGGCGTCGCCGTCGACCAGAATGCGTGCCATCGCCGTTCGAACGACTAGCGGCGCGGGCCCGTCGGCCGCACGCCGTGCGGCGTGCCGCCCGAACGCGGATCGTTGCCACGCGGCGCACCACCCGGC
>NZ_CALMAW010000007.1:0-23510 GCF_937859915.1 uncultured Sphingomonas sp.
GACGACGACAGCGACGACGAGGAGGCGGTCGCCGCGCCTGCCGCACCGGCCGCGCCCGCGCAGGTGTTCCGCTCGATCGGCCCCGGCGGCTTTCAGCGCCAGCAGCCTGGCGAACAGCAGCCGCCGATCCCACCCGCGCCGCCGCGCCGCCTGGTGCCCGCCAAGCCCGCCGCCGAGATCGCCGACAAGACCTCGCTGCTCGAGCTCAACGACCGCATCTGCAAATGGCCGCTGGGCCATCCCGGCGAGCCCGACTTCCACTTCTGCGGCGATCAGGTGAATCCGGGCTTCCCCTATTGCGTCGCGCACTGCGGCCTCGCCTACCAGGCGCAGATGCCCCGCCGCGACCGTCGCCCGCCGCCGCCGCTGCCCTATGGCGGTCCGCGCGTCCGCTGATCGGACGAGGGCGTCGGGCGCGATCCCGGCGCCCTTTTCTTCGCCATCCTGATTTCTTCCGTCATCCTGAACCCAAGTTCAGGATGACGAAAGTGGCGGGCGTGCGCGCCCCTTCTTCCGCGTTCCCCGGCGCAGGCCGGGGCCCAGGCCTCACCGCCCTCATCGCACGCCGCGCCCGCCACAGGTGGCGGGCCTGGGCCCCGGCCTTCGCCGGGGAACGGTTCCGTGGTGAGCGCCGCAGCACGCAAGAACAGGTACGGAACGCTTTGCTTGAGGCCGCTGACCCGCTACGCTTGCCGCGATGGCCAACGACGACCTCTTCGCATCCCCCCGCCCCGGTAGCGCGGACAGCTATGACGCCTCCTCGATCGAGGTGCTCGAGGGGCTCGAGCCCGTGCGTCGCCGCCCCGGCATGTATATCGGCGGCACCGACGAGCGCGCGCTGCACCATCTCGCCGCCGAGGTGCTCGACAATGCCATGGACGAGGCGGTCGCAGGCCATGCCAATCGCATCGAGGTCACGCTGGGCGCCGACAACCGGCTGACCATCACCGACAATGGCCGCGGCATCCCGGTCGACGAGCATCCGCGCTATCCCGGCAAGTCGGCGCTCGAGGTAATCCTCACCACGCTGCACTCGGGCGGCAAGTTCAGCGACAAGGCCTATCAGACCTCGGGCGGCCTGCACGGCGTCGGCATCTCGGTGGTCAACGCGCTGTCGGTCGACACCGTCGTCGAGGTCGCGCGCAACAAGGAACTCTATCAGCAGCGCTTCAGCAAGGGGCTGCCGCTCGGTCCGCTCGAGAAGGTCGGCGCCGCGCCCAATCGCCGCGGCACCTCGGTCGCCTTCACCCCCGACATCGAGATCTTCGCCGAGCTTCGCTTCAAGCCGCAGCGGCTCTATCGCCTCGCCCGCTCGAAAGCCTATCTGTTCGCGGGCGTCGAGATCCGCTGGCATTGCGATCCGTCGGTGATCACCGACGACACCCCCGCCGAGGCGGTGTTCCAATTCCCCGGTGGCTTGGCCGATCACCTCAAGGAGCAGCTCGGCACGCGCGAATGCGCCACCACCGACTTCTTCGCGGGGCGCCAGGAATTCCCCAATGCGCAAGGCTCGGTCGAATGGGCGGTGGCGTGGCCGCTCTATTCGGACGGGTCGTACAGTTACTATTGCAACACCATCCCGACCCCCGATGGCGGCACCCACGAACAGGGGCTGCGCGCCGCGCTGGTCAAGGGCATTCGCGGCTTCGCGGACCAGATCGGGCAGAAGAAGGCCAAGGACCTCGCGCCCGAGGACGTGATGGTCGGCTCCGAGCTGATGCTGTCGGTGTTCGTGCGCGAACCGCAGTTCCAGAGCCAGACCAAGGACCGGCTCACCTCGCCCGATGCCGCGCGACTGGTCGAGGCCGGGGTGCGTGACCATTTCGACCATTTCCTCAGCCAGAATGTCGAGCGCGGCAAGGCGCTGCTCGGCTATGTACTCGACCGGATGGACGAGCGGCTGCGGCGCAAGGCCGAGCGCGACGTCAAGCGCAAGACAGCGACGTCGGGGCGGAAGCTCAGACTCCCCGGCAAGTTGACCGACTGCTCGTCGGACAATCCCGAGGGCACCGAGATGTTCATCGTCGAGGGCGATTCGGCGGGCGGCTCGGCCAAGCAGGCGCGCGACCGCAAGACCCAGGCGGTGCTGCCGATCCGCGGCAAGATCCTCAACGTCGCCTCAGCAAACACAGCCAAGATCCTGGCGAACCAGGAGATTGCCGACCTGATCCAGGCGCTCGGCTGCGGCACGCGCGAGCGCTGCGACGCGACCACACTGCGCTACGAGCGAATCGTGATCATGACCGACGCCGACGTCGACGGCGCGCATATCGCGACGCTGCTGATGACCTTCTTCTTCCAGGAAATGCCCGACGTCGTGCGCAAGGGGCATCTCTATCTGGCGCAGCCGCCGCTCTACCGGCTCACCGCGGGCGCGAAATCGCTCTACGCGCGCGACGACGCGCAGCGCGCGCAGCTCGAGAAGACCGCGTTCAAGGGCAAGAAGGTCGAGGTCGCGCGCTTCAAGGGTCTCGGCGAGATGAACCCGCAGCAGCTGCGCGAGACCACGATGGACCCCAAGACCCGCGGCATGATCCGGGTGACGCTGCCGCAGGATTATGAGGACCGCGCGGCGGTGCGCGACCTCGTCGACCGGCTGATGGGCAAGGAGGCGCACCACCGCTTCACCTTCATCCAGGAGAACGCCGCGCGCGTGGCGGAGGAAGAGATCGACGCATGACCGGCGCACTGGGCTATCTCCTGATCGTCGTCGCAGGCGCGCTGCTCGCCAACGGCGTCCCGCATCTGGTCAGCGGCGTGCGCGGAGACCATTTCCCGACGCCCTTCGCCACCCCGCCCGGTCGCGGCGAATCTAGCCCGGTGATCAATGTGTTGTGGGGGGTCGCCAACGGGCTGGTCGGCGCGGCGCTGGCGATCCGCTGGCTGCCGCACCGGGTCGCACCGCTCGAGGATGCGCTGTGCGCCGCGGGCTTCCTCGCTATGGCGCTGTTTGCCGCGCATCATTTCGGCAAGGTCCGGAACTAGGTGCGGAACTAAACGCACCGTTCCCTTGCGGGATTTGGGATGGCATGAGCCTGGCATGACCCAAGCCACCCCCCCCTGCCCCCGCCCCGACCGCCGTTCGTGGGTCCCGCCCCCGCGCAATGATGCTGAAGTTCGGCGTGGTTGCGCGATGACCGCGCTGGGCATCCTCGGCATCGGCGGCCGCATGGGCCAGGCGATCCGCACGGTCGCGACCGGCCAGGGCGCGACGATCGCCGGCGGCATCGATCGCGACGGCAGCGTCGTCGGCGCGCATCTCGACCTCGCGACATTGGCGCACGCATCCGGCGTGCTGGTCGACTTCACCGCGCCCGATGCGCTCGCCGCGCATCTCGACGCCGCGGTCGCCGCCGCCACTCCGATCGTGATCGGCACCACCGGCCTCGAGCCCGCGCACCATGCGCTGATCGACGCCGCGGCGACCAAAATTGCGCTGATCCAGACCTACAACACCTCGCTCGGGGTCAACCTGCTGCGCGGGCTGGTCGAGGAGGCGGCGCGCCGGCTTGGGCCCGAGTGGGACATCGACATCGTCGAGATGCACCACCGCGCCAAACTCGACACGCCGTCGGGCACCGCATTGCTGCTCGGCGCCGCGGCCAACATCGGACGTGGCGCCGCCGACGGAGCCGCGCTCAACCGGCTCGATCGCATGCAGACCGGCCCGCACCCGCGCGAGGAAGGGGGCATCTACTACGCGTCGCTGCGCGGCGGATCGGTCGCGGGCGATCATCAGGTCATCTTCGCGGGCGACGGCGAGCGGATCGAGCTCGGCCACCGCGCCGAGAGCCGCGCGATCTTCGCCAAGGGCGCGATCAAGGCCGCGCTGTGGCTCGCCCAGGGCCGTGCACCGGGGCGCTATACGATGGCGGACGTGCTGGGGCTGGTGTGAAAAAGGCCGACATCTTCGAATTCTACCGCCGCCTTGCCGAGGCCGATCCATCGCCCGAGACCGAGCTTGCCTGGACCAATCCCTATACGCTGCTCGTCGCGGTCGCGCTGTCCGCGCAGGCGACCGACGTCGGCGTCAACAAGGCGACGCGGCGGCTGTTCGCCGACGTCGACACGCCGGCGGCGATGCTCGCGCTCGGCGAGGCGGCACTCAAGGCGCATATCAAGACGATCGGCCTGTTCAATACCAAGGCCAAGAACGTCATCGCCGCGGCGAACATGCTGGTCGAGGAGCATAGCGGCGTCGTGCCCGAGGATCGCGCCGCGCTCGAGGCGCTTCCCGGGGTCGGTCGCAAGACCGCCAATGTCGTGCTCAACGTCGCCTTCGGCCATCCCACGATCGCGGTCGACACGCACATCTTCCGCGTCGCCAACCGCACCGGGCTGGCGCCCGGCAAGGACGTCCGGATCGTCGAGGACAAGCTGGTCAAGGCGACGCCGCAGCCGTTCCTCGTCCATGCCCATCATTGGCTGATCCTGCACGGCCGCTATGTCTGCAAGGCGCGGCGCCCCGAATGCTGGCGCTGTCCGGTTGCCGACCTGTGCCGCTACCGCCCCAAGACGCCGGCACCGGCCGACGCTGCGACCGAAACCGTCGCACGCGCGTTGTCGCCCTCGGAGTAAAGCCCGCCCACGAGGTATCGCCATGAACCGTCCGCTTGCCGCCGCCCTGCTGATCGCCGCGCTCGCCGGGCCCGGTCTTGCGCGCCCGCTCAAGCCCGAGCAGGAGGCGCGTATCCAACCCGATGGCAAGCCGGTCAGTTGCCTCCAGGCCCACAGCATCCAGGAAACCCGCGTCCGCGACGACCGCACGATCGACTTCTACATGCTCGGCGGCAAAGTCTATCGCAACCGGCTGCCGCAGAGCTGCCCCGATCTCGGCTTCGAGGAACGCTTCGGCTACGAGACGAGCATCGACCAGCTGTGCAGCGTCGACATCATCCGGGTCCTCCACACCAGCCCGCCGACGCCGGGCGCGGCCTGCGGGCTGGGCTCCTTCCAGCCGATCAGCGGCGCGCCGCGCTGAACCCCATGACGGGGCTGGCGGCCCGCGCGGGGCTCTGCTAAGCGCCCGCTCAGGCACCCGTAGCTCAGCTGGATAGAGCGCTGCCCTCCGAAGGCAGAGGCCACTGGTTCGAATCCAGTCGGGTGCACCACAATCGACCGTCTCGAAAACCAATGGGCGCTGTGCCAGCCTATGCCTCGGTACATCAAAAATGTTCTTGATTTGTTCTAGGTGATCTGGTACTGTGGCGTTCCTCAAATCCGGAGGACCGCCATGGAGCAATCCCTCTACCTGCCGTCGCGGATCCGCAGTCCAAGCGCGCGATTCGGAACATATCTTCGAACGGGCCTGGGCCTCGATCTTGATGACGGCGGCGTCGAACTCAAATTCAATCCCTGGCACGATCCGGCAACGGGGCGCTTCACCTTCAAGGGCGGCGGTGACGGCACGTGGGGCGGCGGTGGATTTACCGGCGGCGGCGGGGGATCGTTCGGAGGCGGCGGCGCCTCGGGAAGCTGGGGCGGCCCCGCCAAACCCCAAACCGGTCGGAGCGGATCGCAGGGCATAGCGGGATCTGACCAACAGGATGCTCCCGTCGTCCAAAGTGTCCCCGCATCGGTCACCTCACCAGCCGGCACGACCGTTACGCGTCATGGCTACACCTATCAGATCGACGGCGAGGGCCGCACGACGCAGGTGAGCGGGACGCTGACGCTCAACCCCGACCAGCCGCGATCGCGCTCGGCGCAGGCGGCCGCTGGTGGCACGGACCGGCTGCCGACGGACGATGGCGGCCATTATGTCGCTGCACGCTTCGACGGCCCTACGGACAGCTTCAACCATTTCGCGCAGGATGCGAACTTCAACCGCGGCGGCTATCGCATGCTGGAAAGCCAATGGGCGAAGGACGTCAAGCACGGCAACCCGGTGTGGGTGCAGATCGTGCCGGGATATGTCGGCTCGTCGCAGCGGCCGAGCACGATAAACGTGGTCTATTCGGTCAACGGACAGCGTGGCTTCCGGCAGTTTCCCAACAGCTCGAAGGGAAAACCTCATGGCAAGTGAAACGGGTGCGCGTCTCAATGGGATCGGTAACCTGCTCGCCCAAGATACCGACTATCCCCTCGATGGTACGTTTCTTTACGTCGAAGCGGATTGGGGGTGGGCAGACATATCGATCTTCAAAGACCTTGGCGCGAGTCTGCTCTGGAGAGATCCGATGGACGGGCTATGCGAAGCGTTGCTCGATCTGCGGGAGGCGGAGGTGCCCGAAAAGCGCTGGTCGACGATGCAATTCTGCATCACGGGTGAGAAGTTTGATGCCGCCTTCACCTATGGGCCGCTCGATCCCGAAGTATCGGCCCTTAAGCGCCGCGAGATCATCCTGCGCCGTCGCTACGGCAATAAGCCGGTGGTGTATCCACCGCTCGATTAGGCGATCTTTCCAATCGCAGCGGTTGGATCGAACTATAGCAGTGATCTGAGTGCCCATCGCTTTCGGGTCGGGTGCACCACCACCAATCGTTTGAAAACCGGTGAGCACGCTGCTCCGTTAGCCTCAAGCCTAGCTGCACCTTCGTGGTTCGTTCTTCTTGATCTGGTAGGGAGGTGTGCCTCATTCGAAGGACCGCCATGCATCAGTTCGGTTACGCATCGCTGCGGAGGCGCGCCCCAAGCGAGCGGTTCGGACAATATCTTCGAACGGGTCTGGGCCTGGATCTCGATGAGCTGGTGACGGCCGCAGCGGCCGAGCAGGATCGACGTATCGTTCAGCGTGAATGGGCACACCAACGTTCGTCGGGTCACGAACAGCAGTTTAAAGGGGAAGTACCATGGCGGACGACGTCGGCGCACTCCTCACCGAAGTCGGCACCATCTTGGCGCAGGATCGCGCCTACCCGCTCGACGGAACATTCCTGTACGTCGAGGCCGAACCACAATCGGTCAGCGCGTCGATATTCAAAGACCTCGGCGATCACCTGCTTTATCAGCTGCCGACCCAGGCCTTAAATACTGTCCTGCTCGAATTGTGGGCAGCGGAGCCGGTGAAGAAGCGTTGGACGGCGATGCACTATGTCATCGACGGTGACCGATTTATCACGTCTTTCTCGTTTGACAGGCATGATCCAGAGGTCAGCATGATCACGCGTCGACAGGTGATACTCGACCAGCGCTATGGCAATAAACAGGTCGTCTATCCGCCGATCTGGTAGGTCCCAACACTCTGAGTGCCCATCGCTTTTTAGCGGATGCACCACGCCTGGTCTGCCGCAAGTGATGTGACGGCGGGCAAGGTCGACGACGGTCTTTCTCCGAATATACGACGGTGCTGAACGACGACTGCACGATGCATTCGCGCGATGTTCAGCCGCGGGTTCGTAAAACTTCGCCATCGACAGCTTGAGGAGAAATGCCGTGAAGACCTTCCATCGCATGCTTGCCGCCGCCCTCGGCATCGGCATGCTCGCCGGCGCCGCGCAGGCGCAGACGGTCGATCAGCGCCATGCCGACCAGCAGCACCGCGTCGATCAGGGGCTGCGCAGCGGGAGCATGACCCCCGGCGAGGCGCATCGCGTCGAGCATCAGCAGCATTCGATCGATCGTCAGGAAAACCGGATGCGCGATCGCAACGGCGGTCGCCTCAACGGCTATGACCGTGCGGTGCTCCAGCACCGCGAGAACCGCGCCAGCCGCCACATTTATCACGCCAAGCATAATGGCCGCCGCTGGTAGTCCGCGCCGCAGCCTGAAGACCACGGTCGCGCGCCCGATCGGCGCGCGGCCGTTCGCCTATGCGCCAGTGGCGATGGATCCGTCGCGCGGACCGCCGGCGTCGCGCTGCCAAACGCGGGCGTGGACCCCGCCCAGCCGATCGCGATCGACCTGACTCGCACAGGCCTGCGTAGCCCGGTCGAGTGCATCGATCGCCTCCGCGCGGCAGTCGCCGGCTGCATCGGGATCGATGTGCCGAAGCGCCGCGAGCGCCTTTTGGAGCCGGATGCCGACCTCGATCGTGCCCGCGCCGTCGCGCGCGATCGGTCGGTAGATATCCTCGAGCAGATCCGGAAAGGCAAAAGGCGGTACGGTCACGCCCGTCGGCACGATGTGGTCGGGGTCGATCTGCCGGCGGAGGATCGTCGCCAGCACCCGGGTGCCCGCCTCGATCACCGCGATCGCGGTCCCCGGATCGTTGACCGCCGGCGACAGCGCGCGCGAGGCGATCTCGGACAGCACGACCAGTCCGAAGCGGGGATCGTGATCGAAGGCGCGATGATGCTCGATCGTGAAGGCGTCGCGGATGCGGCATACCTGCCGGTCGTCGACGGGCGCCATCGTCCAGGCCAGCAGCCGCGCGGGATCGACCAGCGTCCCCGGCAGCGCGGCGAGCGTGATCTCCGCGCCGATGCGCTTGGCGACATCGGCAAGCTGCACAACGTCGACATGCGTGATCCGGCCGATCTCGCGGTGCCGGACAAGCGTCGCGCCATCCGGCACCGCGATCCGCCTGCGGGGCCCGAAGCAGGGCCGCTGCACCATGGCGCGCGCCGCGTGGGTCGCGGCACGCTCGACGCGGTCGATCGTATCCGAGACGCGGCCGAAGCGGGCGATATGCTCGATCCAGCGCAGGAAGGTGATGACGATCACGACGATGACGAGGATCGTGCCGGCATAGAGGATGACGCGCCCGGTATCGCCGTAGATGCCGGTCGACAGGGCGATGATGCCGACGATCGCGAACAGGAAGCTGCCGAGGAAGGTCGCCAGCGCGTTTTGCGCGGTGGTATCGTCGATCAGCAGCTGGACGGCCCGCGGCGTGATGTTGCTCGTCGCGCCGGCATAGGCGGAGACCATCGCGGTGAGCGAGAATGTCGTCACCGCCAGCATGCTCGAGGCCAGCACGTTGAGGATGTTGTCGACCGACTTGGCCCCGATCTTGGCGGCGAAATCGTAGGAGACGCTGTGGCCGATCAGCGCGCCGCCGAGCGCCAGCGCAACCGCGAAGACGCAGAACAGCGCCGCCCGGAACCACATGCGACGGGTCAGCAGCCGCAGCGCCCATTGCCAGCGTTTCATGGGCGATCGCCGGAAGGTGCCCGGCGCAGCAGCAGCGGCATCGTGGCCCCCTGGACGAAGATCGAGAACGCCACCACCGCGAAGGCGACGCCGATCAGCGCGTCATGTTCGGGCAGCGATGCCGGGATGGCCAGCGCCAGCGCCAGCGCCAGCGCGCCGCGCAGCCCGCCCCAGAACATGATCGTGCTGGTCAACCCGTCGATCGCGCTGCGGCTGCGCGCGAACAGCCCCGCAATCGGATAGATCGCCGCCGCCCGGCCGGCCAGCACCAGCACCGTCGCGACCGCGGCCGGCCACAGCACCGCGAGCAGGGGCTGCTCGGCCTCGCGGCTGCCGATCAGCAGGAAGATGACCGAATTGGCGAGGAACGCCGCGAAATCCCAGAAGCGCAGCAGCGCCTCGCCGCCGCGCTCGGTCAGCGTGCGCGCGGGGCCGATATTGCCGACGAGCATGCCGGCGGCGAGCGTCGCGAGCACGCCCGAGACACCCAGCGCCTCGGCGATCAGGAAGGAGCCATAGGCGGCCAGCACGGTGAGCGTCAGCTCGACGAGATGATCGTCCGCGCGCCCGGCGACGAGCAGCAGGCCGCCGGCGACGACGATGCCGCACAGCAGGCCGCCGGCGACGGTCAGGACGAAGCTTTGCGCGATCGTCACGACGTCGGTCGACGCGCCGGTCGCGGCGGCGACGCACAGGCCGAACAGCACGGCCGCCGCGCCGTCGTTGAGCAGGCTTTCCGATTCCATCACGAAGCGGAGCCGGGGCTCGGCATTCTGCTCCTTCATCATCGCGACGACCGACACGGGATCGGTCGCCGCGATCAGCGATCCGAACAGCAGCGACGCCGGCCAGCCCCAGCCGACCAGCCAATGCATGCCCGCGGCGACGACGGCGGCGGACAACAGCGTGCCGCCGAAGGCGAGGCTGAGCACCAGCCCCGCCTCCCGCCGGAACCGACCCCATTTCAGATGCAGCGCCGCCTCGAACACCAGCGGCGGCAGCAGGACGGTGAAGATCAGCTCGGGGGTCAGCACGATTCCGCTGCGGTAGCCGGCCGCGCTGAGGCCGATCCCGGCCACCACCAGCCCGATCGTATAGGGAAGGCCGAGCCGCCGCGTGACGATCGCGACCACGCATGCGACGAACAGCAGAAGCCCCAGCGTGACGACGTCGAGCTGGCTCACCACGCCGGGTCCGCCGTCACCGGCAGCGCTTCATGCGGCGGTACTGATCGGGGTGCGACATCGAGCAACGGCTTTCCAGAACAGCCATGCCGCGAGGATCGCCGCGATGACATTGGGAGACAGCGTGTAATCGATGGCGACGCCCTCAGCCACCATATGTGGTCCGCCCACGGGGCGTGGCGCAAGTCCGCTGCGCGCGAACATGCCGACCACGACCGACGCGACTACCGCCATCGACATGCAGCGGCGCGGCTCGGCCTCGCGTCGAGCAAAGCTAAACGGGAGATGAACAGACCGGTTCAACGCGCGTTAGGCGAAATCGGCTAGGGTGGCGAGATGCCATGGCAGGCGCTTTCGATCGTCTGGCCATGAGGCTTGCCACACCGACCGATCGGACGCTGCGCCGGCACGGACGATGGAATCACAACCGGGCCGAGGCAGCGGTCAATGCCAGGAGACGGGATGACGATGGTCTCACACAGCGTCGCGGGCATGCCCACGTCGCAGGATGATGCTCGAACCACACGGGCGACGCGTTCGCTGCAGGCGCTCAACTTCTTCATGGCGGACATGCAGGCGGGGATCGGCCCCTTCCTGGGCGTCTTCCTCCAGCAGCGCGGATGGACCACGGGGCCGATCGGCACGGTGATGACCGCGGGCGGTGTCGCGGGCATGATCATGACCGCGCCGGCCGGCGCATTCATCGACCATAGCGAGAAGAAGCGCTGGATCGTCGTCGTGACCGGGGCCTGCACCGTGCTGGCGTCGTTCCTGATCCTCTGGTCGCAGGCCTGGGCGGTGGTGACCGCAAGCCAGGTGGCAACCGCGATCGCCGGTGCCGCGATCGGGCCGGCGGTGACCGGCATGACCCTCGGCGTCGTCCGGCAGCGGGGCTTCAACGCGCAGAACGGTCGCAATCAGGCCTGGAACCACGCCGGCAACATGGTCGGCGCGGGGCTTTCGGGATATCTCGGCTGGGCATTCGGCATGCCCGCCATCTTCTTCCTGGCGGCGGCGTTCGGCGTGCTCGCGATCATCTCGGTGCTGTCGATCCCCGAGTCGGCGATCGATCACCGCGCGGCGCGCGGCCTCGAGGCCGACCAGCCGGATGGCGATGACGGCGGCAAGGCGGAAGGCCTGAAGGTGCTGTTACGCAACCGGCCGATGCTGATCCTGGCGGCGGCGCTGGCCTGCTTCCATCTCGGCAACGGCGCGATGCTGCCGCTCTACGGCATGGCGGTGGTCGGTGCCGGCAAGGGCAATGCCGCGATGTTCACGGCCACGACCGTCGTCGTCGCGCAGGCGGTGATGATCGTCGCCAGCCTCGTCGCGATGCGGCTCGCAGCAGGACGCGGCTATTGGCTCGTGCTGCTGATCTCGTTCGCCGCGCTGCCCGTGCGCGGCGTGCTGGCCGGGACCTTCATCGAACATTGGGGCGTATGGCCGGTCCAGGCGCTCGACGGCATCGGTGCCGGTCTGCAGAGCGTCGCGGTGCCGGGGCTTGTCGCCTGCCTGCTCAGCGGCACCGGACGCGTCAATGTCGGACAGGGCGCGGTGATGACGGTGCAGGGCCTGGGGGCAAGCCTCTCGCCCGCGATCGGCGGCTGGCTGGCCCAGATGCTGGGCTATCATGCCGCGTTCTTCATCCTGGGCAGCTTCGCGCTGGCCAGCCTGGGCTTGTGGATCGGCTTTGCGGGAACGCTGCGCCCGGCCTGCGGGGGCAATGCAGACCCGGCGGGCGGGATCGCTGCGGAGCGCGCCGGGCGATGAGCGATGGCCTGACGTCGCCCTGCGGCGGCGTGCACCGGCGCGACCGGGACGTAAAACAGCGGATCGCATTGTCGCGGACCATCCTCCCCGCCGCCTCGAACAGGACCGGTCGCGGATGGTGACGGTCGCGACCGGCGTCACATGGGCGATCGCAGGACTGGCCACCGCGGGCGTCGTCGGCCGGCCGCTGCGCTGGCCCGAATGGATCTGGGCGGTGACCGGCTTGGGGCTGCTGGTCATCCTTGGACTGATGCCGCTCGGCGCGGCCGGCCACGCGATCGCCAAGGGGCTCGACGTCTATCTGTTCCTGACCGGCATGATGCTGCTCAGCGAGACCGCGCGCGCGCACGGCGTGTTCGACTGGATCGCGGCGACCGCGGTCAATCTGTCCGGCGGTTCGCGTCCGCGCCTGTTCGCGCTGGTCTATGCGACCGGCGTGGTGGTGACCATTTTCATGTCGAACGACGCGACCGCCGTCGTGCTCACCCCCGCCGTCATCGCCGCCGCCAAGACCGCCCGGGCAGACCCGCTTCCGCTGCTGTTCGCATGCGCGCTGATCGCCAACGCGGCCAGCTTCGTCCTGCCGATCTCCAATCCCGCCAATCTCGTGCTGTACGGCGGACAGATGCCGCCGCTTGGCCAATGGATGGGCTCGTTCGCGCTGCCGTCGCTGGCCGCGATCCTCGTCACCTACGGCGTGCTGCGCTGGACCGAGCGGGCGAGGATCACCGGCGCCTGCGCGTGCGATGTCGCGCGTGCGCCTTTGTCGACGGGCGGCAGGCTGGCGTTCGGCTGCATCCTGCTGACCGCGCTGCTGTTGCTCGCGATGTCGGCGCTCGATCGCGGGCTGGGGCTGCCGACCGCACTGGCGGGGCTGGCAACCGCGGTCGGCGTGTCGGCGGTGGCGCAGCGGTCGCCGCTCGCGCTCGCCCGCGAAATCTCGTGGGGCGTCCTGCCGCTCGTCGCCGGATTGTTCGTCCTGGTCGAGGCGCTCGACCGTACCGGGGTGATCCGGACCGTCGCCGACGCGATCCGCGCCGCTGCGGCCGAACCGGTCCGGGCGGCGGCCGCGTCGGGTACGGTCCTCGCGCTCGTCTCGAACCTCATGAACAACCTGCCCGCCGGCCTGATCGCCAGCACCGCGGTCCAGCAGGCCCATCCGCCGCGGCTGGTCACCGACGCATTGCTGATCGGCGTCGACCTTGGGCCGAATCTGTCGGTGACCGGATCCTTGGCGACGATCCTGTGGCTTCAGGCGATCCGCCGCGAAGGCGAGGACGTCGGATTTCTGGCGTTCCTCAAGGTCGGTGCGGTGGCGATGCCGCTCGCGCTGATCGCGGCCCTGGGCGCCAGACTGCTGATCGGCTGACAGGGCATCGCCAGCTAGCAAGGGATCGGGCGTCCGCGCGACGCGCAGGCTGTGATCGTGGACAGCCCGCGCGGCGGTCGGACAGGCTCAGGCGGCAGCCCATGCCGCAGCGGCGGCCTCGGCGAAGGCGCGATAGCCGCGCGGTGCGTGACCGAGCAGCGTCGCGAGCCGCGCGACGTCGGCATCGGTCGCGATCGCGCCGTCCTGCTGATAGCGGCGCATCATCAGTTGCATGTCAGCGGCGAGCCATGCCGGGCCGAACGCCTTCAGCCGCTGTTCGAAGCCGTCGAGATCGTTTCCTGCATAGGCGATCGGTCGGCCGAGCACGTCGCTCCACAGCGCGGCCATCGTCGCGGCGGTGAGCGCATCGGGACCGACCAGTTCGTACGTCTCGGCCGGCAGCGGCGCGCCGGCCCGCTCGCGGCGCAGCAACTCCTTGGCGGCGGCCTCGCCGATGTCGCGGATATCGACCATCGAAATGCCGCGCTCGCCGATCGGCATCCCGTAAACGCCGCCGCCCAGCAGCGCGTCCTTCTGGCGCAGATCGTTCTGGATGAAATAGGCCGGGCGCAGGATGGTGGCGGGCAGCCCCGCGGCGTGGATCATCCGCTCGACCGTCATCTTGCTGGCGAAGTGCGGCACGTCGGCATAGGCCTCGCCCTTGAACACCGACAGGTAGACGATGCCCGTGACCCCGGCGCCGCGCGCCGCATCGAGCGTCAGCATCGCCTGGGTCAGCTCGTCGGGCGCGTTGGGCGCGAGCAGGAACAGCGTGCTGACGCCGTGCAGCGCGGCGCGGACGCTGTCGATGTCGGACAGGTCGCCCTGCACGGCGGCGACGCCGGCAGAAAGACCGGCCTTGTCCGGCGTGCGGGTCAGTCCGCGGACCTCGGCCCCCTGCCCTTCGAGGAACGCCAGCACCTGTGCGCCGATCGTGCCGGTGCTTCCGGTTACCAATATCGTCATGTCGCATCTCCGTGGTCGGCGAGACCATCTCGTCGTCTCTGCGGATAAGATAGCCGTTCCGACTTTGCGCGTTAGATGCCATGATCGGGACGCCTCGTCTCGGATATGGAACATATGATCGATCTCGCCGCGCTTGCGGATTTCAATCTGGTCGCCAGCCATGGCGGCTTCGGGCTCGCCAGCCGGGCGACGCGCCGCCCCAAGGCGACGCTGTCGCGCAAGGTGAGCGAGTTGGAGGCGCATCTCGGCGTGCGGCTGATCGATCGCGGGTCGCGGACGCTGCGCCTGACACCGGAAGGGCGTGCGCTGCACGAGCGCACGCAGGGCCCGCTCGCCGAGATCGGCGAGGCCGAGCAAGCGGTCGCCTCGGGCGCGTCGGTGCCGAGCGGCCTATTGCGGATCAGCGCGCCGATCGTGCTGGCGCATGTGCTGCTGCCGCGGGTCGCGGCGGACTTTGTCCGGGCCTATCCGCAGGTCATGCTCGAAATCGTTGCCGAGGACCGCAAGGTCGATCCGGTCGAGGACAATTATGATCTGGTGATCCGCATCAACCCCGACCCCGACGAGCGACTGGTCGGCCGCCGCATCCGCGAGGACGAGCGGCTGCTGGTCGCCGCGCCTGATCGGCCCGACCTCCTGCAGGGGGCGCCCGGCGACGCGGCCATCGCGGTGCCCGCGGTGGGTCATGTCGCGACCGCGGCGGACGCGCTCTGGCGGATCCGGACCGATCGCGGCGTGCATGTGCTCCGCCCGGAGATACGGCTGCGCTTCTCCTCCTTCCTGATGGTGCAGGATGCGGTCCTCGCGGGGGCGGGCGTCGCGCTGATGCCCAAATTGCTGGTGGCGCGGCATGTCGCGGCGGGGGCGCTCGTCGTCTGGGGCGTCGACGACGGACCGAAGGTCGAGATCTGGGCACTCCAGAATTCGCGCCGGCTGTCGAGCTCGAAGATCCGCGCGTTTCTCGATGGGTTGACCGCGATCGCCTGAGCAAGGCGGTCAGCGAAACCGTGCCGATGGCGCCGAGCACCGGCCCGACGCGCACGCGATGGTGACGATTGCCGTGCCCCCGCCGCTGTCGCTATGCCGTCTGCCGGCCGACATCCGCCCGCGGTGCTGCGGCAGCGCGATGTCCCGCCCGGAGGCCCGCATGACCGAAGCCGATCGCCCGCGTTGCCGATGGGCGCAGACCGACGCGCTGCTCGCCGCCTATCACGACCGCGAATGGGGCGTGCCGGAGCACGAGTCGCGCGCGCTGTGGGAAAAATTGATGCTCGATGGCTTCCAGGCCGGGCTCGCCTGGATCACCATCCTGCGCAAGCGCGACGCCTTTCGGGCCGCCTTTGCCGGCTTCGATCCCGACCGGGTCGCGCGGTTCGACGAGCAGGACGTCGCGCGGCTGATGGGCGATGCGGGGATCGTGCGGTCGCGGGCGAAGATCGCGGCGACGATCGGCAATGCGCGCGCCTATTGCGCGATGCGGACGCAGGGCGAGGACTTCGCCCGCTTCGTCTGGGGCTTCGTCGGCGACCGTCCGATCCTCGGCGACGGCACCAAGATGCTCACCCGTTCGGCGGAGTCCGAGGCGCTGTCGGCGGCGCTCAAGCAGCGCGGCTTCTCCTTCGTCGGCCCGGTGATCGTCTATGCCTGGATGCAGGCATGCGGGCTGGTCAACGATCACGACGCGCACTGCTTTCGTCGCTGAACGGCTGAACCTTCGCGGGCCGTTGTGCCGAGGGCGGATCGCGGCTAGGCCGATGGCATTCGCCTGGACCCGGTGCAAATCCGGGTGGCTATTCCGGCCGCCGATCCGCCGGACCACGCACATCGCCTTCGACCGGACGCCGACCATTCGAGCGGCGCTCCCGCGATTTCTGCGGACATACTGTCATGACCCTCTCTCTCGACCGCTACCGCGCCGAATGGTTCAGCGGCGTCGGCAATGCGCGCCGCGACCTGCTTGCCGGCATGGTCGGCACCTTCGCGCTGATCCCCGAGGTCATCGCCTTCTCCTTCGTCGCCGGCATCGACCCGCAGGTCGGGCTGTTCGCCTCGTTCGTGATCGGCATCGTCATCGCCTTCGCCGGCGGCCGCCCCGCGATGATCTCCGGCGCGGCGGGGTCGGTCGCGCTCGTCGCGGCGGCCTTGGTCCACAGCCACGGTCTGCAGTATCTGCTCGCCGCGACCATGCTCGCCGGGCTGCTCCAGATCGCGTTCGGCCTCGTCAAGCTCGACGTGCTGCTCCGCTTCGTGTCGCGCTCGGTGCGGACCGGCTTCGTCAACGCGCTCGCGATCCTGATCTTCTCCGCGCAGGTGCCACAGATGCTGGGGGTGACGTGGCACAGCTATGCGATGATCGCGGGCGGGCTCGCGATCATCTATCTGGCGCCGCGGCTCACCACCGCGATCCCGTCGCCGCTGATCTGCATCGTCGTGCTGACCGCGGTCAGCATCGCCTTCCCGATGCCGATCCGCACCATCGCCGACCTCGGCCGCCTGCCCACCTCGCTGCCCGCCTTCGGTATCCCGGACGTGCCCTTCAGCCTCGCCGCGCTCCGGATCGTGCTGCCCTACGCCCTCGCGATGGCGGCGGTCGGCCTGCTCGAATCGATGATGACCGCGAGCGTCGTCGACGACCTCACCGAGACGCGCAGCGCCAAGGCACGCGAGTGCACCGGGCTCGGGCTTGCCAATGTCGCCGCCGGGCTGTTCGGCGGCATCGCCGGCTGCGGCATGATCGGCCAGACCGTCGGCAACGTGCGCTATGGCGGCCGGGGGCGGCTCTCGACGCTTGTCGCTGGCGTCTTTCTGCTGGTCGTGATGGTCCCGCTGCGTCCCTGGGTCGCACAGGTCCCGGTCGCAGCGCTGGTCGCGATCATGATCATGGTGTCGGTCAGCACCTTTTCCTGGGGCTCGCTCGCCGACCTCGTCCGCCATCCCAAGGTCTCGAGCGTCGTCATGCTCGCGACCGTCGCGGTGACCGTCGCGACGCACGATCTGGCGGCCGGGGTCGCGGTCGGCGTGCTGCTCAGCGGGATCTTCTTCGCCTCCAAGGCGGCGACGCTGTTGCGCGTGCAGGCCGCCCATGACGCGGCCACCGACACGCGGACCTACACCGTCTCGGGCCAGCTCTTCTTCGCGAGCGCCGATGCCTTTGCCGATGGCATCGACCTGCACGACAGCGCGGCCACCGTTCGGATCGATCTCAGCGCCGCGCACCTCTGGGACGTCACCGCGGTCGGCACGCTCGAGGGGATCGTCGCCACGCTGCGCCGCCGCGGCCGGACCGTCGACCTCATCGGCCTCAACGCGGCGAGCGCCAGCCTGATCGACCGCCATGCCCCGCTGGTCGGCCCGGCGACCTTCTAGCCCCTGCCCGCGGGAGCGGCTCAGCGCAGTCGGACGGTGAGTTCGACCTCGTCGGTGAACGGCATCGAGAGATAGCCGTTCGCGGGGTCGCCGATATGCTCGAGATAGTCCGGGCAGTGGTCGGCATTGTCGGCGATGATCACCGCGCCTTTGCGAAGCCGGCCCTCGACGAGCCCAAGCACGTCGCGATACAACGACTTGGCGCCATCGAGCAGCAGCATGTCGATCGTCTCGGGAAGCCCCGATGCCAGTGTCTGGAGCGCGTCGCCCGCGCGGATCTCGACCAGATCCGCGAGGCCGCCGGCCGCGAGATTGGCGTGCGCACGCGCGATCTTCGCGGGTTCGAACTCGCTGCCGATCACGAGGCCGCCGCCATTGTCGCGCACCGCCGCGGCAAGATGCAGCGTCGACAGGCCGAAGGACGTCCCGAATTCGACGATGGTGCGCGCGTGGGTCGCACGCGCCAGCATGTAGAGCAGCCGGCCGGTCTCGCGCGACACCGGCAGCGCATAGTCCTTCAGCGCGGCGTAGAAGGGACGATAGTCCGCCTTGCTGCGCATCAGCCGCAGTCGCTCGTCCTTCGAGATCGACGCGAACGCCGGATCGGTCATCGGATGGGTCGCCTCGGCCTCCGTGAAGAGCCGATCGAGCAGCGGGGCGACGGGGGCGGTGGTCAGCGTGGTCATCGGCGTCTCCTGGATGTTTGCCTGCCGGAAGAAATACGACTAATTCGTCAGGTCTGCCTATTCGCATATCCGGGAGCGCGATCGATCATGCTGCGAAACGCCGGAATTTCCTCGCGAAAGGCGCCGCAGCAGGCGCGATCGAACGAGCTGGTCGCGGCCGTGCTCGATGCTGCTGTTCAGGTTCTGGAGACGGAGGGCGCGCAGCGATTCACCACCGCGCGAGTCGCCGAGCGCGCCGGCGTCAGCGTCGGCTCGCTCTATCAATATTTCCCCAACAAGGCGGCGATCCTGTTCCGGCTGCAGAGCGACGAATGGCGCCGGACGGCGGCGCTGCTCCACGCCATCCTCGAGGATCGGACGACGCCGCCCGGCGCGCGGGTGCGCGCGCTGGTCCACGCCTTCCTGCTTTCCGAATGCGAGGAGGCGACGATCCGGATCGCGCTGAACGATGCGGCGCCCTTCTACCGCGACGCCCCCGAAGCCGCCGACGCGCATGCGGAGAGCGCGCAAGTCGTGCGGGCGTTCCTGCAGGAGAGCGCGCCGCGTGCCACCGGTGCGCAGCTGACGCTTGCCGGCGATCTGATCAAGACGACGCTGAGCAGCGTCGGCAGCAGTTTTTCGGCGACGCCGCGCACTCCGGACGAGATCCATGCCTATGCCGATGCGCTGGCCGACATGCTGTGCGCCTATCTCGATCGTCTGGCGGCCGCCTGAGCGCCGACGGCAGACCGGCTACGGCGTCGGGGGGGGAACATCGGATCGCTCCACTCGCTTGGACGAACACGATAAAAGGCGAGGAGTGATGAGCAACGATCGTCGGCGCGGCGCGCGCGCATCCGCCATCGGGACGCAGACGCGGCTTTGGCTGGCGTCCGCGTGCCTCCTACTTGCGGTCCCCACCGCGGCTGCGCGACCGCACACGCCGGACGCGCGCGGAGAGGCCGAGCTCGGCAAGCTCCTCGCCGGCCGCACCGCGGGCACGCCGACCGACTGCATCGACCTGCGGACGGCCGACAACGGCCAGATCATCGACCATACCGCGATCGTCTATCGCGACGGCCGGACGATCTGGGTCAATCGCCCGCGCGGCAATCTCGATGCGCTCGACGACAACAGCATCGTGGTGACGCACGACTTTGCCGCACAGATGTGCAGCATCGATCCGGTCCACCTGATCGATCGGACCAGCCGGTTCGAGCGGGGTTTCGTCGTCTTCGACAAGTTCGTCCCCTACACCAAGCCGAAATAGGGGACCGCGCACCCGTGCCGGGCACGGCTCCGCGGTGTCACGCCGCGAAGCCGGTCGATCGCGAGAGCGCCTCCCACGCCGCAAGCTCGGATCGCATCGTCTCCAGCTTCTGCTCGACCAGCCCGAGCGCATCAGCGCCGAGGAACAGCCGCGTCGGCGGATTGTCCGATGCCACCAGCGCCAGCAGCGCGTCTGCGGCCTTGGCAGGATCGCCGGGCTGGTTGCCGCTTTTGGCCTGCCGCGCGGCGCGGATCGGATCCATCACCGCGTCATAGTCGGCGATGCTGCGCGGCGTGCGGTCCATCGATCGTCCGGCCCAGTCGGTCCGGAACTGGCCGGGCGCCAGCGCGGTGACGTGGATGCCCAGCCCGGCGAGCTCCTTGCCGAGCGACTCCGAAATGCCCTCGAGCGCGAATTTGCTCCCGCAATAGAAGGCGATGCCCGGCATCGTGATGAAGCCGCCCATCGAGGTGACGTTGACGATATGACCACGGCGGCGCGCGCGCATGCCGGGCAGCACCGCCTGGATCATCGCGACGGGGCCGAACACATTGGCGGCGAACTGCCGCTGGAGATCGTCGATCGAGGATTCCTCGAGCACGCCCTCATGACCGTAGCCGGCATTGTTGACGAGCACGTCGATCGGACCGACCGCCGCTTCGGCGTCCGCGACCGTGCGGGGCGCCGCCGCATAGTCCGTCACGTCGAGCAGCAGCGCATGCGACCGGCCGGGCGCCAGTGCGGCGAAGGCCTCGGCATCGTCGGACCGCCGGACGGTGCCGACGACGCGGTGCCCGGCGGCAAGCGCGCCGGCCGCGAACGCGCGGCCCAGACCGGACCCGACGCCGGTGACGAGGAAGGATTTTGGCGATGAGACGGTCATGGTCATGCTCCGATATTGCGACAAATCTATATCATGATATAGTGTGGCCATGAGCGCTATCAAGCCGCATTCCCCGCGATCATCCGCCGCCACCCAGCACAAGGTGCTGGAGGCCGCCGAACGCCTGCTTGGCGATGGCAAGGCGGCGTTCTCGATGCGCGACCTGGCGTCGGCCGCCGGGGTGAGCTTTGCGACGCCCTTCAACCAGTTCGGGAGCAAGCTCGCGATCATGCGGGCGATCTCGGCGCAGCGTATCGAACATATGCACGCGCGCACCGCGCAGGCGACGCTGCCGACCGACGCGGTCGATCGCGTGCTGCAGGTGGTCGCGATCGCTGCGGCCGTGATGCGCGAGCAGTCCGCGATCAACCGGGCGGTGATGGGAGCGATCGGCGCGCCGGGCACCGAAGCGGGGGACATTCGCGGGCGGTCGCGCGCGCTCTGGGTGGAAGCACTCGGCACCGGTGAGGGGTTGGCGGCCGCGCATGCCGAGCTGGCGCGCGCCGTCCTTCCCGATCAGCTGGCGATCGCCTTCCGCGGCGTCCTGTCCTTCTGGACCGCGTGCGAGATCAGCGATTCGGATTTGGCGCCGGAGGCGATCGCGGCAGCGGCGGCGGCGCTGTTCGGCTTCGCCGGCAAGCCACAGCGCAATAATCTGGCCGATGTGATGGCGCGCGCCTCCCGCTGAGGCGATTCCGCAGCAACGCGGCGGGCGGCCTGTTTCTGCCGATCCGCGGCCGCCGCCCGATCCGAGATTTGCCCGCCACGATCGCGCGCGCCCCTACCACTTTGGTAGTAGCCGAAACGAAAGTTTACTCAGGATTTACCATCCCCCCTGCAAGCGATGATCGTCGGTCAGTCGAGGGGGAATATACGGTGGCAGCACGGCGGAACTCGGGATTGACGACGCCGCGTCGCGCCCACCTGCTGGCGCTCGAGCCGCGTATGATGTTCGACGCCGCGCTCGCCGCGACCACCGAGGCGGTGCTGACGCGCAGCCATGCCGTCGAGGCGCGCGACCATCTCGCCGACGCGACCGCCGCGCCCGCGCATGGCACCCCAGCGACACCCTCGGCCGCCGGTGCCGCGCACCGCAGCGTTGCCGACGGTCCGGCGGCGTCCGCGCCCGCCACGACGCCCGCCGCCGGCCACGAGATCATCTTCATCGACACCGCGGTGTCCAACTATCAGCAGCTCGCCGCCGAATGGTCGGCGCGCGGCGAGGTCGTGCTGATCAACGACCAAAGCGACGGTTTGGCACAGGTCGAGGCCGTGCTCGCCACCGAGACCGGGGTCTCCGCGATCCATATCGTCAGCCATGGCGAGGAAGGCGCCTTCTATCTCGGCACCACGCGCGTCGACCAGGCCGCGATCACCGGCAGCCTCGCCGGCGAGCTCGCGCAGATCGGCCGGTCGCTCGAACCCGGCGGCGACATCCTGATCTATGGCTGCGACTTTGCGGAGGGCAGCGACGGCGCCGCCGCGCTCCACGCCTTCGCGACCGCCACCGGTGCCGACGTCGCCGCCTCGACCGACCTCACCGGCGCCGCCGCCCGGGGCGGCGACTGGACGCTCGAGGCGCATAATGGCGCGATCCAGACGCGCACGCTGTCGAGCAGCGACTATGGCTATGTGCTCGTCGCGAACACGCCGGTGCCGATCGCGGTCACCGCCAACAGCCTCACCGTCACCGACGCGGCGGGCAATGTCGTCGTCTCGCACACCACGGCGGCCGACGGCACGACGACCAGCACCGGCTATGGCAGCGACGCCCGTTCACCCGACCTGACCGCGGCGGGCGCGACCGCGGTCTGGGCGAATGCCGCCACCTATCAGGGCCAGGCGCTCGACCTCAAGGCGACCGTGCTCTCGCTGAGCACCGGCGACGCGGTGCGCTTCAACGCACCCGGTGGCACCAGCCAGGAGGCCGACGACGCGACCTTCCTGCTGCGCGACCTCACCAACAATGGCACCGACGCGACGATATCGATCAAGTGGGAACTCGTGCTCCACGGCACCAACACCGACGCCCCCGCCGACGTCGAGTTCACCATCGGCGACATCGATGGCATCGGCAACGCGCCCAATGCGACCAGCACCGCGCCGACGCGCGAAAGCGTCAGCACGTCGACCGACAATCTTGCCTATTATACCAGCGAGACCGGCTCGGACATCTACTTCACCTCCTCTTTGGCGCAAATCACCGCGGCCGGCACCAAGAATGAGAATAGCGACACGACCCAGCCCGAGGACACAAAGTCCAACGCGACGTTCGACTACACAAACGTGTCCTCGTTCGTGCTCAACTACCGGCTGACCAGCAACTCCACGGCGACGCAGGCGCAATTCTACCAGGACGGCAACGCGACGCTCAAATATACCGCCCCCGTCTATGTCAGCATTCCACGGCTCGACCTCGACGCGGACAACAGCACGCAAGGCTATAGCAGCACGCCGAGCAACGACGCGCATTTCACCTATACCGCGGACGGTGCCGCGACCCCGGTGGTCGACAGCGACGTGCGTGTCAGCAACCCGATGGACATCAATTCGATCGTCGGCGCGTCGGTGGTGCTCACCAACGCCAAGGCGGGCGACGTGCTGACCGTCGGCACGCTGCCGTCGAACATTACGGACACGATCAGCACCGCGAACGGCCAGATCACCGTCACGCTGAGCGGCAATGGCAGCGAGGCCGACTATCAGGCCGCGCTGAAAGCGATCGGCTTTTCCAACACGCTCGCGGCGAATCCCGACACGACACAGCGCGTCATCGACATCAGTTTCGCCAACGCCCAGCTGACCAGCGCGATCGCAGTCAGCCGCATCGATATCAACCACGCGCCCACCGCCACCGGCACACTCGCCGACCAGAGCACGCAGGATGCCGCGACCGTCCGCTACGCCACCGCGGGCAGCTTCGCCGACGTCGACGGCGATGCGCTGAGCTATTCGGCCACCGGCCTGCCCGCGGGGCTCACGATCGACGCCGGGACCGGCGTC
>NZ_CALMAW010000007.1:23610-55322 GCF_937859915.1 uncultured Sphingomonas sp.
CACATCGCCGTCACCAACCCCGCCCCGGTCGCGGTCGACGACAGCGCGACGACGCTGGAGGACACATCCGTCGCCATCGCGGTGCTGGCCAACGACCATGATCCCGACGGCGACACCCTGACGGTGACCGGCGCGACCGCGCTCCACGGCAGCGTCGTCGTCAACGCCGACCAGACGCTCGGCTACACGCCCGACGCGCTCTACAGCGGCGCCGATACGATCAGCTATGCGATCACCGACGGCGAAGGCGGCGTCGCCCAAGCCGCGGTTGCGGTCACCATCGCGCACGTCAACCACGCGCCCACCGCCACCGGCACGCTCGCCGACCAGAGCACGCAGGATGCCGCGACCGTCCGCTACGCCACCGCCGGCAGCTTCACCGACGTCGACGGCGATGCGCTGACCTATTCGGCCACCGGCCTGCCCGCGGGGCTCACGATCGACGCCGGGACCGGCGTCATCTCCGGCACGCTCGGCCATTCCGACAGCCAGCCCAACGGCGGCGCCTATACGGTCGTCGTCACCGCCACCGATCCGTCGAACGCGTCGGCGACGCAGGCCTTCCACATCGCCGTCACCAACCCCGCCCCGGTCGCGGTCGACGACAGCGCGACGACGCATGTCGACACCCCGGTCGACATCGCCGTACTCGCCAACGACCATGATCCCGACGGCGACCCGCTGTCCGTCACCGCGGCGACGGCGGCGCATGGCCGTGTCTCGATCAACCCCGACGGCACGCTCCACTATGTCCCCGGCGCCGGCTTCGCGGGCAGCGATGCGATCGCGTACACGATCGTCGACGGCGACGGCGCCACCGCCCATGCGACCGTCACGGTCGCGGTCACCAACATCGCACCCGTCGCCGAACCGGTCGCCGGCCAGTCCGCCCTGGACGGTCAGACCGTCGCGCTGCCGCTCGGCGCGCGTTTTTCGGATGCCGATGGCGACACGCTGCGCTTCACCGCGACGGGACTGCCCGCGGGCCTCTCGATCGATGCCGCGACCGGGCTGATCTCGGGGACGATCGACCATGCGGCAAGCCAAGTCGCAGGGGGCGTGTACACCACGATCGTGACAGCCGACGACGGCCATGGCGGCACGACGGCGACCAATTTCCACTGGACCATCGCCAACCCCGCGCCGATCGCGCGCAACGACCGCGCGACCACGGCGGAAGATACGGCGCTGATCGTGGCACCGCTCGCCAACGACACCGATCCCGACGGCGATGCGCTGGTCATCGAGTCGGCCTCGGCCCCGAACGGCCGCGTCGCGATCAATCCCGACGGCACGCTAAGCTATACGCCAAACGCCGGTTTCAGCGGGCAGGACGCGATCGCCTACACGATCAGCGACGGCGAAGGCGGCCGCTCGAGCGCGACCGTGATGATCACGATAACCCCGGATCCGCCGTCCGCGATGCCGCTCGCCGCGCGCAGCGATCATGACAATGGCCAGGTCGCGCTGCCGACCGCGCAGGCCTTTTCCGATCCGGGCGGCGAACGGCTGACCTTCAGCGCGACCGGCCTCCCCCCGGGCCTCGCAATCGATCCGACGACCGGCCTGATCTCGGGGACGCTGACCGACGGCGATCATCTCGGCGGGCCCGCGCAGGACGGCCGCTATCCCGTCACCGTCACCGCGACCGATCCGTTGGGACGCGCGGCGAGCTCGACCTTCTCGTGGAGCGTCGCGGCGTCGGGCCCGGTGGTGCAGAACGACACGGCAACCACGCCGGAGGCGACGCCGGTCACTATCGCGGTGCTGGCGAACGACAGCGATCCCGCCGGGCTACCGCTCAGCGTCAGCGCGGCGTCGGCCGATCATGGCGCTGTCGCGATCAATCCCGACGGCACGATCGTCTTCACCCCCGAAGCCGGCTATCGCGGCCCTGCGATCGTTACCTACACGGCGACCGACAGCGCCGGAAACACGGGCTCGGGCACGGCGACCGTCACCGTGACGGCAACCGACCATGCGCCCGTCGCGCGCCCGATACCCGCCGCCTACGCCCAGGATTCGCAGCCGGGAATCGCGATGCCGGTCGCAGGCTATTTCGCAGACCCCGATGGCGACGCGCTGCGCTATGCCGCGACCGGACTGCCCGCGGGCCTGACGCTCGACCCCGCGACCGGACTAATCAGCGGCACGATCGATCATGGCGCCAGCGCAGTCGGCGGCGGCGTCTACCACATCGTCGTCACCGCGACCGACCCCTCAGGTGCCCAGGCCGCATCCGGCTTCGACTGGACGATCGTCAATCCCGCGCCGACCGCACACAATGACAGCGCGGTGGTGGCGCAAGACATGCCGGGCGTGATCGCGGTGCTCGGCAATGATGTCGATCCCGATGGCGACGCCTTGTCGGTGACGGCGGCGCAGGCCGTGCATGGCGCCGTCGCGATCAACCCCGACGGCACGCTCAGCTACACCCCCGACGCCGGTTTCGTCGGGCAGGACGTGATCGACTATGCCATCACCGACGGCCAGGGCGGCGCGTCGAGCGCCGTCGTCACGGTGACGGTGATGCCGAGCGACCGGCATGTCGTCGCCAATTCCGATGCCGCCACGACGCGCGCGGGCGAGCCGGTGGTGCTCGACGTGCTGGCGAACGACGTCGACAGCCGAGGCGACCCGCTCGCCGTCGTCGCCGCTGCCGCCAGCCACGGCGCCGTCGCGATCAATCCCGACGGGACGCTCCGCTACACCCCCGATGCCGGCTACAGCGGCGCCGACACGATCGCCTACACCGTCTCGGACGGCGCCGGCGGCGTCGCCAGCACGACCGTCGCGGTGACGATCATCCCGGACCGCGTGCCGGATGCCGCGCCCGATACGGCGACGACCCGCGCCGGCGCACCGGTCACCATCGCGGTGCTCGCCAACGACAGCGACGCCGACGGCGATCCGCTGACCGTCACCGCCGCCGGCGCGCAGCACGGTCGTGTCGCGATCACCCCAGACGGGGCACTCGTCTATACGCCCGACGCCGGCTTCGGCGGCACCGACACGATCCGCTATGCGATCGCCGACGGCCATGGCGGCACCGCGCAGTCGACCGTCGCCGTCGCGGTGCTGGCGGACCATGCGCCGACGATCGATCCGCGCCCGGCGATCGACACGGTCGGCGGCCGGCCGGTGACGATCGCGGGGCTCGCCGCCGCGCACGATGCCGATGGCGATCCGCTCACCATCACCCAGGCCAGCGCGGCGGCCGGAACGGTCGCTATCAATCCCGACGGCACGCTGACCTACACGCCCGCCCGCGGCTTCGTGGGCGTCACCTCGCTCAGCTATACGGTCGACGACGGCCATGGCGGCACCGCAACCGCCACGCTGCTGGTCCGCGTCGCAGCACCGCAGGGCCGCGGCGACACGCAGCAGGCGCTCGCGATCGGACGCGGCATCTCGCCGGCGTGGGAGTCGCCGCCCGGTGCGGACGGGCGTATCGACGACGCCGGCATCGGCTTCGGCGCTGCCGGTTCCGCGGCGATCGGCAGCTATGGCCTCGGCTTCGATCCGGCGCGTCCGATCGAACTGACCGACGGCATCATCCGCAGCCCGTTCCCGACGCTGTCGGCGGTCAATGCCGCGCGATCGCTGAACGGCACCACCGACCTCTCCGGCGCGACGCCGATCGCCGACGCGATCGAAGGCGTCGCTACGCTCGACAGCATAGGCGATGGCGGCACCGCCGGGCTCGGCGGCGTCGCAGCGGACCATGGCGCGATCTATCCGATCGGTGCCGAGGTCGAACGGCTCGGCCGGCTCGCCGACTTCCGCGATGCCGCGGCCCGGCTCTACGACCGACGCTGGGGGGATCTCGGGGATTTCGGCGCCCACCCCTTCACCGGCTTCTCCGCGGCGGCCGACCAGCATTGCGGGGTCATGGTCGAAACGCTCGTCCAGGGCGGCGCGATCTATCTCGACGTGCGCGACACGGCACCCGACCGGCAGGCCGCGATCCGCCGCGTCGACGTGACGCTCGCCGGCGGCGGCACGCCCGACTGGATCGCGGTCGATCCCCGCGGCTTCGCGATCATCGAGGCGGGTGCGGCGAGCGACGAGATCCACCTCGTCGTCACCGTCACGCGCACCGACGGGACTCGCTCGTCGACCCCGATCGTCGTGCAGCGCGCGACCGGCGAGATCGAGCTCGACCGCCATGGCACGCCCAAGCCATCCGCCGCCCGCGTCCCTCCCGCCGGACACCACCCGCCGGGCCGCGCCGCGCCGCTCGATGCGACGCTGCACACACCGCACGCCGCGGCCCACGCCGCCGCACAGAAATTGTCGACCATCTTCCAATGACGAGGCCCGCCATGATCCACCCGACCGCCCGCCCTGGCCCCCGCCGGCCGCTTGCCTACCGGCTGGGCGCCGGACTGGCGCTCGCCGGCCTGCTCGCCGGCTGCGCGGTCACCCCCAAGCCGCTGACCGCCGCCGAGCTGTCGAAGACCGCCGACCAGAACCGCGTCCAGGTCACCGCCAACCAGGAGCCGGTGACCGCGCCGATCGACCTCTACGAGGCGATGGCGCGCGCGCTGAAATATAATCTCGATTACCGCGTCGGGCTGATGCAGCAGGCGGTGAAGAGCCGCGAGCTCAACCTCGCCACCTACGACATGCTGCCGCAGATCGTCGCCAATGCGAGCTATTACGGCCGCAGCAACGAGGCCGGCGCCTCGAGCCTGTCGCTGCTCTCGGGCACGCAATCGCTCGAGCCCTCGACCTCGTCGCAGAAGAACGTCTTCTCGGGCGACCTGACCGCGAGCTGGGACATTCTCGACTTCGGCCTGTCCTATGTCCGCGCGCAGCAAAAGGCGGATGCGGTGATGGTCGCCGTCGAGGAGCGGCGCAAGGTCTCCAACCGGATCATCGAGGACGTCCGCACCGCCTATTACCGCGCGGTCTCGGCGCAGCGGCTGCTCGACCAGCTGACGTCGCTGCAGACCAGCATCTCGACCACGCTCGACAATTCGGAGAAGCTCGCCCGGCGCCGCACCGCCGCTGATCGCGCTGACCTACCAGCGCGAGCTGATCGAGATCCAGACGCAGGTCCAGTCGCTGTCTCGCGAGCTGATGATCTCGAAGCAGCAGCTCGCCGCGCTGATGAACCTCGATCCCGGCACCCCCTATGAACTCGTCATGCCGCCGCGCGAGATGGAATTGCCGACGGTCACCATGACGGTCGACGACGAGGTCTCGGTCGCGCTGCGCGATCGTCCCGAACTGCGCCAGTTCAGCTATCAGGAGCGCAGCAACCGTCGCGAGATGACCGCGCAGATCCTGGGCGCCTTCCCAAGCTTCAAGGGCTTCGTCGGCTATGACGGCGACAGCAATTCCTTCCTGTTCAACCAGAGCTGGGCCGAATGGGGCGCAAAGTCGGCCTTCAACCTGATCAACCTCGTGCGGCTGCCCGCCGAGCGCAAGGCGGTGCGCGCGCAGGGCGACGCGATCCACACCCAGGAACTGGCGACCGCGATGGCGGTGATGACGCAGGTCTATGTCGCGCGCACGCGCTACCAGCTCTACGGCGCCGAACTCGCGACGCAGGGCCGCGCGCACGCGGTGCAGGAGCGGATCAGGGGCCAGGTATCGGGTGGCTATAAGGCCGGCACGGTCAGCGAGCAGACCTGGCTGCGCGAGCAGATGAACTCGCTGGTCAGCGAGGTGCGCTACGACATCGCCTATGCCGACGCGCAGAATGCCTATGCCAATCTCTACGCCGCGATGGGCGTCGACAGCTTCACCCCCGAGGTGACCAGCCGACAGAGCGTCGGCCAGCTGTCGGGCGCGCTCAAGGACATGTGGGCGAAGCGCCAGCTTGCCGCGGTGGCAGGATGAACGCGATGATCCCGACCTTCGACTGGACGCGGATCCTGCGCCACAAGCTGGTGCTCGGCAGTGCCGCGGTCGGCCTCGCCGCGCTGACCCTGGTGGTGGTGAGCCCGGGCAGCACGACCTGGTCGGATGCGCATGCCAGCATCGCCAAGGCGCCGCCGGCGCTCGCGGTCGACCCCGCGGTGTTCGCCAGCGGCGAGGCGGTGACGCTCGCCGGCACGCCGGTCGCCGCGGTGCAGGCGGTGACCGCGCACGGCGTCGTGCGCGCGGGCGACGAGGCGGTGATCGCCTCGCGGATGACCGCGCTGATCACCGCGCTGCCGCTCACCGCCGGCCAGAGCTTCTCGCGCGGGCAGACGCTCGCCAGCTTCGACTGTTCGCAGATGAAGGCCCAGCTCCAGGCCGCACAGGCGGCCGCCACCGCCTATCGCAAGACCTACGACACCAATGTCGAGCTCGACCAGTATAAGGCGATCGGCCGCAGCGAGGTCGCGGTCTCGAAGGCCAATCTCGGCAAGGCGGAGGCGGATGCGCTCGCGATCCAGGCGGGCACCGGTCAATGCGCGATCGCCGCGCCGTTCGACGGCGAGGTGGTCGAGCGGATCGCGCATCCGCACGACGTCGCCGCCGCCGGGCAGCCGCTGATGCGCATCCAGGGCTCGGGCAATCTCGAGGTCGAACTGATCGTGCCGTCGGCCTGGCTGACCTGGCTCAAGCCGGGCACGCCCTTCGCCTTCGGGATCGACGAGACCGGCGGCACGATCGACGGCCACATCACCGAACTCGGCGCGGCGGTCGATCCGGTCTCCAAGACCTTGCGCGTCACCGGCCATGTCGACGTGCGCGGCACCGTGTTGCCGGGCATGAGCGGCACCGCGCGCTTCGCGAAAGGCGCCGATGACCGCACTGCATGACCTGACCCGGCCGCTCGCGCCCGCCGCCGCCCCTGCCTCGCCGATCAGCCTGCTGCTCGCCTGGGAGGCCGGGTTGCGCCGGCTCGCGACGGTGCCCGAGCTGCTCTTCTACCTCGCCAACGACAGCCGGCGGCTGGTCGCCTATGAGCAGATGTTCGTGCTTCGGCGGGCGACCGTCGGCGGCGGCTGGCAGGTCGCGGTCGCATCCAGCATCCCGTCGGTCGACCGCAACGCGCCCGCGATCCGCGCGATCGAGGCGGCGCTGCACGATTGCGACACCGATCAGCCGGTCAATCTGGTGGCGCCAGCCGACGAGGCGCTCGACGACTATCCCTTCCGCTGCTGGCACCGGCAGCCGCTGCGCGACCGCGACGACGCCGTGTTCGCGGGGCTGCTCGCGGTCCGCGACACCGCGTTCGACGACACCGAGGCCGCGCGGCTCGAGCGGCTCGCCGAGACCGCGCAGCATGGCTGGCTCGCGCTGACCGGCGGCCGCCCGGTGCGCCGCCTGCCTGCGCTCACGCGCAAACGCCGCCGCGTGCTGCTGATCGCCGCTGCGGTCGTCGCATTGTTCCCGGTGCATATGTCGGTGCTCGCCCCGGTCGAGGTGGTCGCAGCGCAGCCCTTCCTCGTCACCGCCCCCTTCGCCGGCGTGGTCAGCGGGATCGACGTCGCCCCCAACCAGGCGGTCACGCCGGGGCAGCCGCTGCTCCACTTCGACGACGTCAAGCTGCGCAACGAGTTCGAGCTTGCCGGCCAGCGCCTGCAGGTCGCGCGCGCAAAGGTCGACGAGGTGTCGTCGGCCTCGTTCGGCGACGCCAAGGAGGCGCATGGCATCTCGATCGCGCAGGCCGAATATGATCTCGCGCTCGCCGAATATAGCTATGCGCGCGACATGCTGGCGCGCGCCCGCGTCACGGCCCCACGCGGCGGCCTTGCGATCTACACCGATCGCCGCGACTGGGAGGGGCGTGCGGTCGACACCGGGCAGACGATCATGGAGGTCGCCGACCCGTCCGCGGTCCGCTACCGCATCGATCTGCCGACGCGCGAGCAGATGACGCTCGCGCCCGGCTCGTCGGTCTCGATCTGGCTCGACAGCCAGCCGCTCTGGTCGCAGTCGGCGACGCTCGAGGACGCCAGCTACCAGGCGCATCCGACCGCCGACGGCACGCTCGCCTTCGCGCTCACCGCCAGCCCGTCCGACGGCGCCGCGCCGCGCATCGGATCGCGCGGGACCGCACGCGTGCGCGGACCCTGGGCGCCGCTCGGCTATGCGATGCTCAAGCGACCGGTGTCGGGCCTGCGCCAGCTGATCGGGCTCTGAGCAGCAGGTGGAGCATGCCCTGCCTCGCTTGCGGCAAGAATTGCGCTTGGAGCCGGGCACGCCGCTGCCAAGCGGCGCGCCGGGCTTCATCCTGTTCGATCCGCTGCGCCATCTCTTCTTCCAGCTCGGCGCGCTCGAACAGCGAGTGTTCGCGCACTGGCGCGCGGGCGACGCGCGCGTCGTCGTCGACGCGCTGATCGCCGAGGGCGAGACGCCCGAGGATGCCGCGGCGGCGATTGCCGACGTCGGCGCCTTCGTCGCCGCCAACGATCTCGTCCGCGACGCGCCGAAGCAGGCGGTGCACGGCTTCGCCGAGCGCGAGGCGGCGGCGCGCAAGATCTGGTGGCGCTGGCTGCTCGACCATTATCTGTTCATCCGCATCCCGCTCGTCCGCCCCGCCGCCTTCCTCGCGCGCACGCTGCCGCGGGTCCGGCCGATCTGGTCGCAGGGCGGCATCCTGCTGCTGCTCGGCCTGGCGTTCACCGGGCTGCTGCTGATCAGCCGGGAGTGGGACAGCTTCACCGGCTCCTTCGCGACGCTGGCGAGCGCGCGCGGCCTGATCGCCTACGCCGCGGCGCTGGTCTTCGTGAAATGCTGCCACGAGCTCGGCCATGCCTATACCGCGACGCGGTTCGGCTGCCGCGTGCCCGCCATGGGGGTGAGCTTCCTGGTAATGGTGCCGGTGCTCTACACCGACACCAGCGGCGCCTGGCGGCTGCGGCGCCGTAAGCACCGGCTGCTGATCGACAGCGCCGGAATCTGCGCCGAACTCAGCGTCGCGGCGGTCGCGCTGTTCCTATGGCCCTTCCTGCCCGATGGCGCGCCCCGCACCGCCGCCTTCATTCTCGCCACGACCAGCGTCGCGACCAGCCTCCTGGTCAACGCCAGCCCGTTCATGCGCTTCGACGGCTATTACATCCTCTCCGACCTGATCGGCGTGCCCAATCTGGCGACCCGCGCCTTCGCAATGATGCGCTGGCGCCTGCGCGAAACGCTGTTCGCGCTCGGCGAGGCGCCCCCCGAGGATCTGCCGGCGCGGCTGCGTCGCTTCATGCTCGGCTACGCGCTGATCACCTTCGCCTACCGCACCTCGCTCTACGTCGGCATCGCGCTGCTCGTGTATCATAAATTCTTCAAGGCGCTCGGCGTCGTCCTGTTTGCCGTGGAGGTCTGCGTGTTCCTCGCCCGTCCCGTCGTCTCCGAGCTCCGCGCCTGGCATGCGCGGCGCCCGCAGATCCTCGCCAGCCGCCGGTCGCGGATCACCGGCGCCGTCGCCGGCCTGGCGCTGGTCGCCTGCTTCCTGCCGCTCGACCGCTCGGTCTCGCTGCCCGCGGTGCTGAGTCCCCTGGCCGAGAAGCCGCTCGTCCCCGCCGACCCCGCGCGCGTCGACCGCGTGCTCGTGCGCGATGGCGATGCGGTCGTGGCCGGTCAGCCGCTGGTGCTGCTGTCGGCCCCCGAACTCGCGCTCGGCAAGGCGCAGGCGGTGCTGCGGATCGCGCAGCTCGAAAGCCAGATCGCACGCGGCGTCGCCGATGCGCAGGATCTGACCGACACAGCCGTGCTCCAGCGCGACTTGCTCACCCAGCGCGACACATTGGCCGGCCTCGCCCGGCGCGAGGCGGCGCTGACGGTACGCGCGCCGTTCGACGGCAGGGTGGTCGACCTGTCGGCCGCGCTCGGCCCGGGGACGTGGGTCGATGGCCATGCGCCGCTTCTGCGCGTCGTCGTGCCCGGCCGCTACGACGTCCAGGCCTATGCCGGCGAGGATCAAGCGGCGCGGCTCGCCGCCGGCACCACCGGCCGCTTCGTGCCGCGCGATCCGGGCCAGGGCGCGTGGCGCGTGCGGCTCGACGAGATCGGGGCGAGCGCGATCGCCGCGCTCGACCAGCCGGTGCTCGCGCTGTCGAACGGCGGACCGATCCCGACCAACCTCGACGATCGCAAGCAGCTCGTCCCCACCACCGCGCTGCTGCGCGTTCACCTGATCGCGGAACAGGCTGAGCCGCGCGGGTTCGTCCAGCCGATCGCCGGCCGCATCGTCATCGCCGCGCGCGGGGAAAGCCTCGCCGCCAAGCTTGCGCGCGGAATCGGGCGCGTGTTCGTCCGCGAGAACGCGCTGTAGCGACGCAGACGGCGGCGTCATGAACGGCGGCTGTCGATCCGGTTCAACCGCGATTGTGTCGGGCCGGCTTAGTCAGCCCGGATGGGCCGACTGACCGACTGGATAAGGGCGTCATGGCGCAGGCTGCGTGCCCGCGTCGCGCGCGCGGGTGACGACTCGGCGCGGCTCGGGACCCGTCCGCATCGCGCCGCGCGGTCGGACCGCGTCGGCCGGTCGCCGCCGGGTCGACCGCGTCGCCGACCGAGCCGGCGGCGATCCGCGAAACGACGGCGCCGGTAGCGCCGACCGGACGGCCGACGCGTCCGCGGCTACTTCTTCGGCGGCGTGTTGGTCGTGCTCGTCGTCGTCCGGATCATCGTACCGGTCGGCGTCTTGACCACCGTGCGATGCCGGACATGCGTGATCTGGCGGTGCGGGCGGCCGTCATTGTGAGTCACCGTCTGGGTGTGGACCGCGCTATGCGCGACGATCGCGGGCGGCCCCGCGTCCTGGGCAGATGCGGCGGTGCCGCTTCCGGCAATCAGGGCGAGGGCGAGGCAGGCTGCTTTCATGGGTCTTCTCCTTGCGCCGGTCGTGGCCGGCAATATGCAGCCGGACGTCCGCCGGCCGACGGAGCGTCGCGCGGTCCGGCTAGACGCGACGCGGTTTGCTGATCATCGACACTTTCGTCGGATAGAAGGTCTTGCCGTTCGGGCCCGGCCGGACCGTGCCGATCATCGTCGCATGCGCGACATCGTCGAACGGCATCGCCTCCTTGAGCAGCCGCGGATCGATCGCATGCACCACGCCGGCGCCATCGGTCGCCTGCCAGCTCGGCGCACCGGCAATCTCGAAGACTTCGCTCTGATCGATGACCCGGCTCACTGCCATTTCTCCCGTTGCGCTCGTGCATAACGACAGGGGGCGGCCGATTGTTTCGGGCAGGCGCCGCATCGCGACGCGACCGCGCCGCCGACACGCCCCGCCGCCGCCGCGCCAGACCGCGTGCAAATCGAACCCGTCTGTTCTTAAGCCCTTCCGATCGATCGATTATCATGCTCGGCCCAGCGAAGAGGATGCTCCATGTCGCGGACATGCGTGTCTTTGGCGCGCGTCCCGATCTCGCGGGCGCGGCTTGGCCAGTATCGGCACACCGGTCGCGGCGTTGCGCTGTGCCTGTCCGACGGCGAGGTCGAACGGCGTTTCCGCGCCTGGCGTGGCGGCACGGGCGCCCCGCCGCCGTTCGGGACCGCCGGCGCTGCCGCGCGACGGTCGGGCGATCCGGCACAAGCCCCGATCGCGCCGCAGACCGCCATCGCGTTCCAGACCGTCGCGCGGCCGGCGCCCTTCCACCCGTCGATCCGCCCGGCCCATCCGCCACCGACCACGGTTGCGCATAACGGCTATCGCTACCGGATCGACGGCACCGGCCGGACGATGGCGGTGACCGGCGCATTGATGCTCGATCCCGATCAGCCACGGTCGCGCACCGCGCAGGCCGCGGCGGGCGGGGCGGACCGCCGGGCACCGACGACGGCGGCCATTATATCGCCGCCCGCTTCGGCGGCCCGGGCGAGACCTACAATCATTTCGCGCAGGACGCGCAGTTCAACCGCGGCGCCTATCGCCTGCTCGAGAACCGATGGGCAGCGGCGGCACGAAGCGGCGACCGCGTCTTCGTCGATATCAGCCCCGATTATGTCGGCGCATGCCAGCGCCCCGTCGCGATCCGCATCCTGTGCAGCATCAACGGCAAGATCGACCGCCACATTTTCGCCAACGCACCCCAGCGCCCCGCCCGCGGCCCCCGCCGCCCGCCCCGCCGCGCGCGACCGGGCTCGACCGCCGACAAATTCGATCTCAGTGAGCAAAAGCCTCGGTTGGCGGGCTGAGCCTGTGGCGCGCTATCGCCGCCCCATCACGGGAGCCGCAGCATGGACATGATCGAATTCACCGCCGCCGGACGCGCGAACCGCGCCGCCATCCGCAACCGTCTGCGCGCCTTGTCGGACATGCGCCGGCAACATTTGCGCGAGACCCGAAGCGGCGTGGCGCCCGGCTGATCCCTACTGCCCGATCGACCGCGGCACCGCGCCCGCCGGCCGGTTGAGCGCCGCGCGCACCTTGGTCGCGAGATCGGCGTAGGAAAAGGGTTTGGCGAGCAGGTCGATGCCGGGGTCGAGCCGCTGGTGGTGGCCGATCGCGTCGCGCGCATAGCCGCTGGTGAAGACGATCGGCGTGCCCGGGCGCACGCGATGGCAGTGGTCGGCGATGTCGCGGCCGTTGAGCGACCCGGGCAGCACGACGTCGGTGAACACCAAGTCGATCCGCACGTCGCTGTCGATCAGCGCGATCGCCGCATCGGCATTGGCCGCGGCATGGACGTCGTAGCCCAGTTCGGCGAGCACCTCCGAGGAATAGGCGCGCACCCCGGCATCGTCTTCGACGACGAGGATCGTCTCGCCCGCGCGCGCCGGCTCCGCGGCCTGCGGCTCGTCGACCGCCTCGGCGATCAGATCGCCCGAATATTTGGGCAGGTACATCGTCACCGTCGTGCCGCGGCCGAGGCTGCTCTCGATGCGCAGATGGCCGCCCGACTGCTTGACGAAGCCATAGACCATCGACAGCCCGAGCCCGGTGCCGCGACCGACCTCCTTGGTGGTGAAGAAGGGTTCGAACACCCGCGCCATCGTCGCCTCGGACATGCCCGAGCCGGTGTCGCAGACCGCGAGCGAGACATAGTGGCCGGGCACCGCCTCGTCGTCGGCGTCCGCATCGCCGACGATGCCGTTGGCGGTCGAGATCGTCAGCGTGCCGCCCGGCGGCATCGCGTCGCGCGCATTGACCGCAAGGTTGAGCAGCGCGTTCTCGAGCTGGTTGGCGTCGACTTCGATCATCCACAGGTCGCTCGCCAGCCTGGCGTCGATCGATACGGTCTCGCCCAGCGTCCGCTGGATCAGATCGGACATGCCCTCGACCAGCTGGTTGGTCCGCAGCGGCTTGGGCGCGAGCGGCTGGCGGCGCGCGAAGGCGAGCAGCCGCTGGGTCAGCGTCGCGGCGCGCTGCGCACCCGACATCGCATTGTCGGCGGCGCGGCGCAGCTTCTCGTCGTCGGGCAGCCGGCGCGAGAGGATCTCGAGATTGCCGGTGACGATCTGCAGCAGATTGTTGAAATCATGCGCGATTCCGCCGGTCAGCTGGCCGACCGCCTCCATCTTCTGGCTCTGGCGCAGCGTGTCGTTGGCGTGCTGGCAGTCGGCGACCGCGGTGGCGACGCGATCCTCGAGCTCGGCATTGAGCGCGGTCAGCTCGCCCGCCTTCTGGTCGAGCTCGGCATAGAGCGCGACGACGCCGCGATTGGTGTTCTCGAGCTCGGCATTGAGCCGGTCGGCCTCGTCCTGCTTGGCCTTGAGATCGGCGAGGCTCTGCAGCAGCTCCTGATTCTGGGTGCGCGCCTCGGCGAGCGGATCGGCGGCGCCGGTCTGCGCCAGCACCTTGCCGATCTCGGCGAGCAGCGCGGCGGTGACCGGCTTGCTGCCGCGCGGCAGCTGCTTGCCGAGCAGCACGCGCGTGCCATCGCCGGGCGCGCTCTCGATCTCGAAGCGGTCCATCAGCCGCCGCGTGCCCGAGATGCCGACGCCCATCCCGCTGCTGCTGCGGAAGCGCCCCTCGAGGATCGCGTCGATATCGGCGATGCCCGGCCCCTTGTCGCGGACATGGATGAGCAGCACGGCCGGCGTCGCGCGCTCGACGCAGAATTCGATCCGCCCGCCGCCGCCATAGGTCGTCGCGTTGCGCGCGATCTCCGAGACCGCGGTCGCGATCCGCGTCTGGTCCTGCGCCTCGAAGCCGAGCAGCCCGCCGATCTGGCGCGCACGCTGGCGCGCCGCGACGATATCCGATTCCTCGATCAGCGCGACGGTGAGGATCGACGTCGTCGTCATGCCGCGCCCGTCCGCGCGACGAACACGGTGACGTCGTCGCGCCCGCGGGTGAAATCGCGGTAGAGGATCGCGGCGATCAGCGTCGGGTGGTGCGCGAACAGCCCGGGATAGGCGTCGAGCCGCCAGTTGGTGGCGAGGCCGTCGGAGGCGAGGATCACCAGCGCCTCGTCGCCCAACGCATAGGTGAAGTCGCGCATATGCCTGGCGATATGCCCGATGGTGCCGTTGTTGGATACCATGCGCTGGACGCCCATGTCGCGGTCGACGATCGTTGCGGCGATGTTGCCGACCCCGGCGAAGACGATCTTGCCCGCCGCCTCGTCGATCTGCGCGATCCCGACTGCCGCCCCGCGCGTCGGGCGCAGCGCGGCGTGCATCGCGACCAGCATCTCGCTCGGCGCGACGTCGCCTGCGGCAAGAAACGCGCGCGACGCGGCATGCGAGGCTTCGGCAGCGAACGGACCGTGGCCGAGCCCGTCGGCGACCATCACCGCATGGCCGCTTCCGTGCGGCCGGCGGCACCAGCTGTCGCCGCACGCCTCCTCGCCCGGATAGGCGATGGCGAGCGCGCCATAGTGCGGCTGGCGGCGCGGGCGGAAATGCTCGGGCCGCCCGATCTCGAGCCGTGCGAGGATCGCGGTGCCGACCTCGGGCCCCGAATAGATGTCGGTGAGGTGCGCGCCGCGCGCGACCGCGCCGAGCCCGGTGCCGGCGCTGCCCGCGGTCGAATGGCCATCGCGCATCGATCCCACGATGTCCGCCATCCCCGGCCCCTTGTCGAGCGCAAGGCACTCGACCCCGGATCCGCTGCTGTCGTCATAGCTGCCGACCAGCAGTTCGCCGCCCTCGCCATGTTTGAGCAGGTTGGTGGCGAGCTCGGTCGCGACGATTGCGACGCGCCCGGCATCCGCCTCGCCGAAGCCGTGCGCCTGCGCGAGCACGACCGCCGCGCGGCGCGCTTCCGCGACCTGCGATGTGTCCTTCACCTCGATCACGCGCATCATTTCCACCGCGCGATAGTGATCCGCGTGCCTTCGCCGACGACCGAATGGATGTCGAACTCGTTGGACAGCCGCCGCGCGCCGCTCAAGCCGAGGCCGAGCCCGCCGCCGGTGGTATAGCCGTCGGTCAGCGCGCGATCGAGATCGGGGATGCCGGGGCCATTGTCCTCGAAGGTCAGGCGGACGCCGCGACGCGCGGTATGCGTGAAGGTCTCGATCCGCGCGGTGCCGCCGAGGCCGTAGTCGAGCGTGTTGCGGGCGAGTTCGCTCGCCGCCGTCACCAGCTTGGTCTGGTCGACGAGCCCGAGCCCGGCTTCGACCGCCTGGACACGCACCGCCTGCCGGACCCGGACGACGTCGTCCGAATGCTGGATGACGAGCGTGTCATCCTTCGTAGCGATCATCCCCGCCCTCCGGGGCGACATCGCCATCGAGATCCGCATATTCGCCGCTCTCGCCGCTGCCGATGAGGATCATGCCGCGCTCGACGTTGAGCGCGGTCTTCACCCCGGTCAGCGACAGGCCGAGCTCGACCAGCGTGATCGCGACCGCCGGCCGCATGCCGACGACGACGGTGTCGGCATCGAGCAACCGCGACACCGCGGCGATGTTATCGAGCATCCGGCCCATGAACGAGTCGACGATCTCGAGCCCTGAGATGTCGATCATCACGCCCCGCGCGCCGGTCGCGACGATCCGTTCGGAGAGGTCCTCCTCGAGCGCCTTGGCGAGCCGGTCGTGAATGTCGACCTGGATGCTGACCAGCAGCGCCCGGCCGAGCTTGAGGATGGGGATGCGATCCATGCGCTCAGCCCTTCGCGACCGGCCTGCGGACGACCGCGCGGCCGGTGCGCTGGAAGGCAAGCGCGAGCGCATCGGCGAGCGTCGCCTTCGACACCACGTCGAGCTCGACGCCGAGATGCACCATGGTCTGCGCGATCTGGGGGCGGATGCCCGAGACGATGCAGTCCGCGCCCATCAGCCGGGCGGCGGCGATCGTCTTGAGCAGATGCTGCGCGACCAGCGTGTCGACGGTCGGCACGCCGGTGATGTCGATGATCGCCAGATCCGCGCTCTGGTCGACGATCGCTTGGAGCAGATTCTCCATCACCACCTGGGTGCGGGCGGAATCCAGCGTGCCGATCAGCGGCAAAGCGAGAATGCCCTCCCACAGCTTGACGACGGGGGTCGACAGCTCGGCGATCTCGTCCTGCTGGCGGCGCACCACCTCCTCGCGGCTGCGCTGATAGACTTCCATCGTGTAGAGCCCAAGCTGGTCGAGCACCTGCGTCATTTCCCAGCCCGCGGTCGCGACCAGCGCGGCGTCGTCGGGATAATGGTTGCGCAGCTGCTCGAACAAAGGCTCCTTGAGCGAGAAGACGAAGGTCGCGGTCTCGGACGGGGTGAAGCCCTGGTTGGCGCGGGCCTTGGAGACCTCGTCGAGCAGCGCGCGCGCCGAGGCGAAGGCCGGGTCGTCGATCTTGTTGGCGCCCGCGCTCAGCGCCGGGCCGAGGGCGGCGAGGAAATCGGTGCACTGTTTCTGCAGTTCGCCGGGCTTGATCCGGCCCGCGCCGCCCGCCGTGGCGACAAGCAGGTCGCGCCAGCGGCCGAGGATCTCGTTCTGCTTCGCGCCGACGATCTGCGCCAGGGCCGCCAGGCCGCCGTTCGTAGTCATAATTCCCCCTGTAGACGATCGCTTCTCTGTAGCGGGCGGCGAGGCGCATGCAACCGCACTGTCGCTAACATGCGGCACCTTAACGAGTTGCGATCAAACTCGTACCTCCGGATGAAGCTCCGCGGCCGGGATACGACTTTGGTGGCGTCGGGCACGGCGTCGCGGTAGCATCGTCGGCGACGCGATGCCGGCCGAGACCGGTACCGGAAGGAGAGACGATGCCGCACAGCGAGGCGACCCGCCAGGTCGATGCCGAGGTCGCGACCAGCCTCGGCCGGGTCTGCACCGTGCGCGCCAGCTGGCCCGAGCCGATCGACAGCGTCGGGACGCCGGACCGGCACTGGCTCGAACTGTCGCTGCTGCCGCATCTACGCGCGCCGCGCGGCTGCTTTCCGGATCATTGGGGGCCGCATCGTTTCGAGCGGATCGGCGCGCTGTTCCTGCTGCCCGCCGGCCGGACGGTACACGCCCGCAGCGAATGCCCGGTGCAATCCTCGATCGTCTGCGCGCTCGATCCGGCGGGCATGCGCGACTGGTTCGACAACGCCTTCGCCTGGACCGACGGTCGGCTGCAGGGCGGCCTCGATCTCGGCAGCGCGACGATCCGGCGGCTGGTCTTCCGGCTCGGCGAGGAAGTGCGCAATCCCGGCTTCGCCAGCGCCGCGCTGGTCGAGCTGTTGACCGCGCAGGTCGCGATCGAGCTCGGCCGTCATTTTCTTGGGCTCGGCGAGACGGGTGCGTCGGGCGGGCTTGCCCCCTGGCGGCTGCGGCGGATCGACGAGCGGCTCGCCGAGCAAGCCGAGGCGCCGTCGCTGGCCGAGCTCGCCGCGCTGTGCGGCCTGTCGGTGCGCCAGCTCGCGCGCGGCTTTCGCGCCAGCCGCGGCTGCTCGATCGGCACCTATCTCGCCGGCCACCGTGTCGATCAGGCCAAGCGGCTGCTTGCCGGCGCGGACAGCGTCAAGCGCGTCGCGCACGCCACCGGCTTCGGCTCGGCGTCGAGCTTCTCGGCGGCGTTCCGGCGCGTCACCGGCGAGACGCCGCGCGCCTTCCGCGAGCGGATCGGGCGCGGCGCTGCGATCATCGGCGGATCGCCCCGCATCCACTGACGGCCCGCGCATCATGGCCGCCTCGCGCAACTTTGGCGCGATCGCGTCACTGCAAGCCATTGCCGGGCGGGGCGTGCGGCCATCATCATCACGCCGGGCAGTGCGGGGAAGACATGGCGGGACGGGTTGAATCTTCGGACACGCTTATAGGGCATGCCTGCACGCAGACCGGGCTGAGCGAGTTCGGCGAGCCCTCCTTCGTCGACGGGCTCGAGCGGCTGGTGACGGCGCTCAACGGCGAGGCGCGGCTCACCGAGGCGGGCGCCGCCGCGCAGCAGGGCCAGATCGTCCATTTCCTCGCACAGCGCCTGCAGGTCGAGGACTGGTATGCGCGCCATCCCGAGATCGACGAGCAGCAGATCGTGGCACCCTTGATCGGGCTCGGCCTGCCGCGCACCGGATCGACCGCGATGAGCTTCCTGCTCGGCCAGGATCCGGCGGCGCGCTCGCTGCGCAACTGGGAGGCGTCGTCGCCCTGCCCGCCCCCCGAGCTCGCCACCGCCGACACCGACCCGCGGATCGAGATCGCGCGGGCGTCGCTGGCGCGCCGCAACGCGCGCTTCCCGCGCATGAAGACGATGTATCCGAGCGACCCGACCGGGCCGACCGAATGCCAGACCTTCCAGGCGATGGATTTCAAGAGCCAGATCTTCCAGGCGCAGGCGCAGGTGCCGAGCTATGCCGCCTGGCTCAACACCGAAGCCGATCTCGTGCCGACCTACCGCTTCCTCAAGCGCGTGCTCAAGCTGCTACAGTGGAAATGCCCGCCGACGCGCTGGCGGCTCAAGAACCCGTCGCACGTCGTCTTCATCAAGGATCTCGACACGGTCTTCCCCGACGCGCGCTTCTGGATGACGCACCGCGACGTCGCCAGGGTCATCCCCTCGGCCGCCGACCTCTATTGCGAGCTGGCGAGCGCCTATTCGGACGATGTCGACAAGCTGTATATGGGGCGGCTCAACGCCGACGTCTGGGACCTCGGCATGCGCCGCCTGATCGCGTTCCGCGACGCAGGCCAGGATCATCGCTTCTTCGACGTCCATTTCGCGCCGTTCCAGCGCGATCCCTTCCCCGCGCTCGAACAGCTCTACGCCTTCCTTGGCGAGGATTTCACGCCCGAGGCGCGCGCGCGGATGACGCGGTGGCGCGACCAGACGCCGCGCGAGAAGCATGGCGATCATCGCTACGACCCGGCCGATTTCGGCCTGAGCGAGGCGGCGCTGCACGAGCGCTTCCGCTTCTACAACGAGCGCTTCGGCGTGCTGACCACCGCGTAAGCAGGAGGACGCAGATGGAGATCCCGACCACCCTATGGACCGGCGGCCTCGCGCCGGACCAGGATCTGGTGCTGCCGGCGCCGCCACAGGATCCCGAGATGCGCGAGAGCGTCTCGGTCTGGCTGTTCGACGATGCCGGCCGCTTCGCCTTCCCGCGCATGGGGATCGAGGCCGAGGGCCACAGTTGGGACAACCGCCGCGTCCAGGGCAATTTCGCCTTCGCCGACGGGCGCGTGCTCAACGGCGCGGGCATGGGCGCGGCGCATGCGCCGACCGGCCCCGACGGCGAGCCCACCATCTTCGGCGCCGGCCCGATCCGCTTCCGCTGCGTCGCGCCGTTCCAGCGCTGGACGATGCACTGGCACGGCCCCGCGCGCGACGGCAGCGTCGAGCAGCAGATCCACGGCGGCTTCGGCGCGGGCGGGACGACGGTCGACGTCGCGCTCGACGTCGAAATGGAGATGGTGACCCCCGCCTGGGTGCAGGACAATGCCACCGACACCAGCCAGATGAGCGAGATCGAGCAGGCCAATGCCGCCGCAATGGGGCTCGGCTACCGGCTCGAACATCATTTCCTCGCAACCGGCAGCTATAGGGTCGGCGGCGAGACCTTCGCCTTCTCCGGACGCGGCACGCGCATCCACCGCCAGAGTGTCCGCAGCCTCACCGGCTTCTTCGGCCATTGCTGGCTGTCGGCGGTGTTCCCCAATGGCGACGCCTTCGGCTGCATCGCCTATCCGCCGCGCGAGGGCAGCGGCGACGCCTACAGCTATAATGACGCGATACTGTTCAAGGGCGGCCGGATGATCCCCGCGAAGATCGCCAAGGCGCCCTTCCTGCGCCGGATCGTGGCGCAGGGCGACGACGTCACGGTCGAGCTCGACTCCGAACTCGGCCGCACCGTGATCGCGGGCCGCACCGCGCTCTCGACCTTCCGGATCGGCAATCCCGACATCGGCGGGCTCAACCTCCAGCAGAGCGGCGCGCTGTTCGAATGGGACGGCCAGCAGGCCTATGGCATGGTCGAGCGATCGACCCACGAGAGCCTCACCACGATCGGTTGAGGATGGGACACGGATGATGAAGAAGGCCCTGTTCGATCCCGACGCCTGCACCCTAGGCACGCGCTATCCGCCGCCGCACGACGCCCCCTGCCGCGGCCGCAAGAGCTGGTCGCTGACCCGGCAATTCGGCCTGACCCAGTTCGGCGTCAACCGCGTCGAGCTGGCACCCGGCAGCTGGTCGACCCAGCGGCATTGGCACCGCACCAACGACGAGGTCGTCGTCGTCGTGTCGGGCGAACTGACGCTGGTCACCGACGACGGCGAGGAGGTGCTGGGGCCTGGCGATTGCGTCGCCTTCCGGATGGACGACGCCAACGCCCACCATCTCCAGAACCGCAGCGACGCACCCGCCATCTTCTTCGACATCGGCGGCCGTGACATGTGGGACGTCTCGACCTTCCCGGATTGCGGTTTCGTCGCCAAGCCCAAGATGGAGATCGCGTTCGAGCCGATCCGGCGATGACCGCCTCGATGCGGCTCTATTATTTCCCGACGCCCAATGGCCGCAAGGTCAGCATCGCGCTCGAGGAGATGGGGCTGCCCTATGAGATCGTGCCGGTCGACATCCTCAAGGGCGAGCAGCACCGGCCGGACTTCCTGGCGATCAGCCCCAACAACCGCATCCCCGCGCTGGTCGACGGCGACGTCACGCTGTTCGAGTCGGGCGCGATCCTGCAATATCTCGGGCGCAGGAGCGGACAGCTCTATCCCGCCGACGAGGCCGGCCGCTGCCGCGTCGACAGCTGGCTGTTCTGGCAGATGGCGGGGCTCGGGCCGATGGCGGGACAGCTGAGCTGGTTCACCCGCGTCGCCGCCGCACCGGACCGCGATCCGCGCGACGCCAGCTATGCCAAGCATTGCTATCTCAAGGAGGTGACACGGCTGTACGGCGTGCTCGAGCGCCAGCTGACCGGCCGCGCCTATCTGTGCGACGGCTATTCGATCGCCGACATCGCCTGCTGGACCTGGGTCGACCAATATCATGCGCAGGTCGGCGGGCTTGCCGGCTTCCCGGCAATCGCGGCCTGGCACCGCCGCCTCGCCGCGCGGCCCGCGGTCCGTCGCGGCCTGACCGTCTGGATGCCCGCGACCGCGGCGGATTGATCCAGGCGCGGGCTCCAAAAGCCGGTTGCGGGAACGCGATCAGCGCTAGCACGTTGTTCGGCGACCGAATTGCCGCTGCCGTTGTCCTCCTTTAGAGGGTCGCGTCCGTCGGAATGGACGGCCGGATTCTTTCTATGTTCTCAGGGCGGGCGAAGCGTGGGCGAGACGATCAGCGTTGATTTGACCAATTGCGATCGCGAGCCGATCCACATCCTGGGCGCGATCCAGCCGATCGGGTTCCTGCTCGCGCTGACCTCGGACTGGATCGTCGCGCGCGCCTCGGCCAATGTCGGCACCTTCATGGGCCATGCGCCCGAGGCGCTGATCGGGCGCCCGCTCGCCGAGATGCTGCCGCCCAAGGCGGTGCACGACCTGCGCAACCGCACCGCGATGCTGCGCGGCGCCGACGCGGTCGAGCGATTGTTCGACTTCGACCTGCTCGGCACCGACAAGCGTTTCGACGTCGCGGTACATTTCTCGGGCGGCCAGGTCGTGATCGAGGCGGAGCCCGCCTCGGGCGAACATGGCGATGCGACCGGCATGGTCCGCTCGATGATCACGCGGCTCGATCTCAGCCCGGACATGCCCGCCTTCTTCCGCGAGGGCGCGCGCCAGGTCCGCGCGCTGATCGGCTTCGACCGCGTGATGGTCTACCGCTTCCACGGCGACGGATCGGGCGAGGTCGTGGCCGAGGCATGCCGCGCCGGCATCGGCAAATTCCTGGGGCTGCGCTATCCGGCGAGCGACATCCCCGCCCAGGCCCGCGAACTCTATCGCCGCAACCTGCTGCGGATCATCGCCGACATCGACGCCGCACCTGTGCCGATCCTGCCGGCGCGCGACGAAGCCGGCCAGCCGCTCGACCTGTCGCTGTCGATGCTGCGCTCGGTGTCGCCGATCCACATCGAATATCTGCGCAACATGGGCGTCGGCGCGTCGATGTCGATCTCGATCATCGTCGAGGGCAGGCTGTGGGGGCTGTTCGCCTGCCACCATTATGCGCCGCGCTGCCCGACCTTCGAGCGGCGCTCGGTCAGCGAGCTGTTCGCGCAGATGTTCTCGATGCGGCTCGAAAGCCGCGAGCGCCAGGAGACCGTCGAGTTCGAGCGCCGCGCGCGCGACATTTCCGACCAGCTGCTCGGCGCGGTCGCCTCCAACGAGATGCTGCTCAAGGACCCCGACTGGCTCGGCGACATCCTGACCAACGCGATCGAGGCCGACGGCGTCGGCGTGTGGATCGCGGGCAACCACGCCTTTTCGGGCGCAACGCCGCCCGAGGAGGATTTCCGCAAGATCATCCGCGCGCTCAACACGACGGCGGCCGGCCAGGTTTATGCGACCGACCATATCGCCTCGCTGGTGCCGGGCGCGGAGGACTTCGCCTCGTCCGCCGCCGGTCTGCTCGCGATCCCGATCTCGCGCTCGCCGCGCGACTATGTCGTGCTGTTCCGCGCCGAACTGGTGCGTTCGGTGCGGTGGGCGGGCGATCCCCACAAGCCGATCGACTATGGCCCCAACGGCCCGCGACTGAGCCCGCGCGAAAGCTTTGCGGAGTGGAAGGAGCTGGTCGAAGGCCATAGCCGCCCGTTCACCGCGTCCGAACTGCGTGTCGCCAAGACGTTGCGCGCGACGCTGATCGAGGTCGTGCTGCGCCTTGCCGACGAGGCCTCGAGCGAGCGCCAGCAGGCAAGCGCGCGGCAGGAACTGCTGATCGCCGAGCTCAACCACCGCGTCCGCAACATCCTCGGGGTGATCCGCGGGCTGATCCGCCAGTCGCAGCCGACCGACGATGCGGTGCGCGAGTTCGTCAAGGTGGTCGACGGCCGCATCCACGCGCTCGCCCGTGCGCACAACCAGATCACCGACGATCATTGGGGCCCGGCGCCGATGCAGGCGCTGATCGACGCCGAGGCCGGCGCCTTCCTCGACGAGCCCGACCGGATCGTCACCGAGGGCACGCCGGTGATGCTCAACCCGCAGGCCTATTCGACGATGGCGCTGGTCGTCCACGAACTCGTCACCAACTCGACCAAATATGGCGGCCTGTCGGTGCCCGGCGGCCATGTCCGGATCAGCTGGGAGCGCAATCCCGCCAATGATCTCGTGCTCAGCTGGCAGGAATATGACGGCCCGCCGGTCAGCCCGCCGACGCGAAAGGGCTTCGGGACGACGATCATCGATCGTTCGGTGCCCTATGATCTCGGCGGCGCGGCCGAGATCGCCTACAAGTCCTCGGGGGTCGAGGCGCGCTTCCGCATCCCGGGCCGCCACGTCTCCGACGCCAAGCCGGGCGCCGCTGCCGCCGCAATCCGCTATCCGCGCTCCTCGCCCGGCCATCCCCAGCCGGCACCGCACCAGATGCTGGCGGGCCGCGACGTCCTGCTCGTCGAGGACAGCCTGATCATCGCGCTCGACGCCGAGGACATCGTTGGCCGGCTCGGTGCCGCGACCGTCTCGACCGCGGCGACGATCGAAGGCGCGCTCGACCTGATCGAGGAGACCCGCCCGTCGGTGGCGATGCTCGACATCAATCTCGGCGACAGCACCAGCTTCGCGATCGCCGACCGGCTGGCGAGCCTCGACGTGCCGTTCCTGTTCGCGACCGGCTATGGCGAGCAGGCGCAGCTCCCCCCGCAGCATCGCGGCCGGACGGTGGTGCAGAAGCCCTACATGCTCGAGAATGTCGCGCGCGCGATGGACGAGCTGCTGGGGATGCACGAGGGCGTGGGGGGGAAGGGTTAGCGCCCGCATCAACACCTCCCCGGCACGGGGAGGGGGACCGTTCGCGCAGCGAAGGGTGGAGGGGCGGAGGCGGGCGTGACGCCGCTACCTGCGGTCCCGTCGAGACGTGGTCTACCCCTCCACCACCGGCTGCGCCGGCGGTCCCCCTCCCCCTCCGGGGGATGAATGATCAGCCGCCGCCGTCCCGCAGCATCCGCTCGATCCGCACCGCCAGATCGTCGACCGCGAACGGCTTGGTGAGCACCTCCATGCCGCGCTCGATATGGCCGTGGTTGAGCACCGCATTCTCGGCATAGCCGGTGATGAACAACACTTTCAGCCCCGGCCGCAGCACCCGCGCCGCATCCGCGACCTGGCGGCCGTTGAGCCCGCCGGGCAGCCCGACGTCGGTGATCAGCAGGTCGATGCGCTCGCCGCTCTGGAGGATGCGCAGGCCCGCGGGGCCGTCGGCCGCCTCGATGCAGGCATAGCCGCGTTCCTCGAGCGCGTCGGCGACGAGCATCCGCACGGTCGGCTCGTCGTCGACGATCAGCACCGTCTCGCCCGCACCGGACGCCGCGGCGGTCGGCGCTGCATCCTGCTCGGCCGCCTCGTCCGCCTCGCCGGCATGCCGCGGCAGATAGATGCACACCATCGTGCCCTGGCCGAGCTCCGAATAGATGCGGACATGCCCGTTCGACTGGCGCGCGAAGCCATAGACCATCGACAGGCCTAGCCCGGTCCCCTCGCCGATCGGCTTGGTGGTGAAGAAGGGATCGAAGACGCGCTTGAGATTCTCCTTGGCGATGCCGGTGCCGGTGTCGCTGACGCAGACGGTGACATATTGGCCGACGTCGAGCCCGCGCTCGGCCGCGGCATGCTGGTCGAGCCACTTGTTGCCCGTCTCGATCGTGATCTTGCCGCCGTCGGGCATCGCGTCGCGCGCGTTGATGCACAGGTTGAGGATCGCATTTTCGAGCTGGTTGGCGTCGACCAGCGTCGGCCACAGCCCGACCGCCGCTGCGGTCTCGACCGCGATCGACGGGCCGACGGTGCGCTGCACCAGCTCGACCAGCTCGGACATCAGCCGGTTGACCACCACCGGCTTGGGCGACAGCGTCTGCCGCCGCGAGAAGGCGAGCAGCCGGTGGGTCAGCGCCGCCGCGCGCCGCGCCGCGCCCTGCCCCGCGGATAGATATTTCTCGACGTCGGCGGTGCGACCCTGCGCGAGGCGGATGCCGACCATTTCGAACGAGCCCGAGATCCCGGCGAGCAGATTGTTGAAGTCGTGCGCCAGCCCGCCGGTCAGCTGGCCGACCGCCTCCATCTTCTGCGCCTGGCGCAGCCCGTCCTCGGCGTCGCGCAGCCGCGCCTGCTCGCGCAGCCGGTCGCTGACGTCATAGGCGAATTGATAGGCACCGACCTGCCGGCCCTGCTCGTCGCGCAGGATGCTCGCGCGGATCTCATACTGGCCGGACGTGCGTGTCGGATCGCCGAGCTCGACGATCTCGGTGAACTCCTCGCCGGCGAGCACGCGCGTCCAGCGGTCGCGGATCGCGACCAGGCTCTCGGGCTGGTCGACGAGCAGATCGAGCAGACAGTCGCCGACCTGCGGCGCGACGCCGAACAACCGCTCGAACTCGCGCGCCGCCGCCCCGTTGATCGCCAGCCAGCGATAGCGGGTGTCGAGGACATGCACGAACGCATCGGTGCCCTCGACGATGTCGGCGAGCAGCTTGCGCTCCGCCAGCGTCTCGGCGACGCGCGTCTCGAGCGTCGCGTTGAGCCGGACCAGCGCGAGTTCGGCACGACGCCGCGGGGTGATGTCCTGGAACAGCACCGCGACCTGGCGGCGGCTCGCCGGCTCGATCCGGAAGGCGGAGAGCGACAGATAGCGGCCGGTCGCCTCGAGCTCGCGCTCGAAGCGGATCGGCGTGCCGGTGGCGAGCACGCTGCCGTAGCGCGCGACCCAGTCGTCGGCCTCGGCGGGCACCATGTCGCGCACCTTCTGCCCGACGACATCGGGGATGCCGGCGTTGCGCGCATAGGCGGCATTGGCCTCGACATGGACATAGTCGCTGAGCGGGCCATGCGGTCCGTCGACGAACTCGATGATGCAGAAGCCCTCGTCCATCGAATCGAACAGGGTGCGATAACGATCGTCGCGCTCGCCGCGCAGGCGGGCCGCCATCCGCAGGTCGAGCTGCGCCATCACCTGGCGGGCGAGCACCTTCAACGTGCGCTGCTGCAGTTCGGTGAGCTGCTTGGGCGCCGTGTCGAGCACGCACAATGTGCCGATCGCATGACCCTCGCGCGTCTTGAGCAGCGCGCCCGCATAGAAGCGCAGCCCGGAGTCGCTCGTCACCAGCGGATTGCAGGCGAAGCGCGGATCGGCGGTCGCGTCGGGGACGAGCATGAACTCGTCCTCGAGGATCGCCTTGGCGCAGAAGGACGTCTCGAGCGGCGTCTCGCGCACGCCCAGCCCGACCTCGGCCTTGAAGAACTGCCGCCCCTCGGCGATCAGATTGACCACGCCGATCGGCGCGCCGCAGATGTCGGCGGCGAGCTGGGCGACGTCGTCGAACATCGCCTCGCGCGGGGTGTCGAGGATGTCGTAGCGGTACAGCGCCTCGAGGCGACGCGCCTCGGCATCCTGCGGGCTGGTGTCGTTCATGCGTGTCGGGTGCCCGTCATCTTCTGGCCGCTCGGCCGGCGACTATATCAGATGCCCCGAATGCGCCATCGCCGCGAAGGTTTCATGGTTCAGGCGCCAGCGCGAGCAGCGCGAAGCTCGCCAGCCAATGCTCGCCCATATAGTCGTCGGCGAGATGCGGCAGCGCGGCGGCGAGATGCGCGGCGGCCGCCGCCTCGGCAATCGGCGCGATCGCCGGATGTGCTGCCGCGAGCGACCGCCAGCACCAGGCGCGGCTGAGGTTGAGCCCGTCGAGATGCGCGATCTTGCCGTCGGACCGGTCGGACACGGTGGCGGGCGTGAACAGCGTCGCGGGGTCGCGGTGCAGGGTGCCGGGCAGGAAGCCGTCGAACCAGGCCGCGAATTCCGCCGAAGGCAGCACCCGGCTCATCAGCAGCGCCTCGGTGAGCGCGGGGGACAGAAATTCGTCGCCACCCGGCTCCCACGCCTGACTGCCGCGATCCCCGGCGAACCATGTGTGCGCGCACGCGTCGATCAGCGCCAGCAGCGCCGGGTCGCGCGTCGCCGCCCAGTCGCGCGCGAGCACCAGCGCAAAGCTGCTGTTAAAATGCGTGCCGACGCGGATCGGATAGGTGAGCTTGGGCAGATGCGCGCGAAAGCGCGCGGCGAAGGCCTCGGCGAGCGGCGCCAGCGCGTTGGCCCAGTCCGCGTCATGCCGCGCCGCCTCGTCGTGCAGCGCGAGCAGCCACGCCCAGCCATAGGGCCGCTCGAACCCGGCGGTGCCGGGGCGATCGAGAAAGGCGCGTTCGCCCGCGACCTTGTCGGCGACGAAGAGCGCATCGGCGCGGGCCCGAATCTGCGCAGCCTCGGGCATGGCGGGGAACAGCCGCGCGAGCCGCAGCAGCTGCCACCAGCCGTGCACGCAGCTGTGCCAGTCATAGCTGCCGTAGAAGATCGGGTGGAGCGTCGACGGCGTCGCCAGATCCTCGGGGCCGAGCAATGTGCGGAACTCGACATTGGGATATTCGCGGCCGACATGGCCGAGCGTGGAGGCGGCGAAGCGCGCCGCCATGGTCTGGTCGAGGGTGGTCTGGTCGAGGATCATGCGAAGCCGAACAGATAGAGCAGCGCGATGTTCACGCCGAGCAGCGGCAGCGCGGTCGCGACCTGCTGGCGGATCACCGCGTTGCGGTCGCTGAGACCCAGCAGCGCGGCCGGCACGAGATTGAAATTGGCGGCCATCGGCGTCATCAGCGTCCCGCAGAAGCCGGCGAGCATGCCGACCGCGGCGACCACCGCGGGATCGCCGTGGTGCGCGCGGATCAGCAGCGGCAGGCCGACGCCCGCGATCATCACCGGGAAGGCGGCGAAGGCATTGCCCATCACCATCGTGAACAAGGTCATCCCCGCCGCATAGGCGAGCACCGCGCCGAACAGACTGCCCTGCGGGATCGCGCCACCGACGAGCTTGCCGACGACGTCGCCGACCCCCGCCACCGCGAACACCGCGCCGAGGCTGGCGAGCATCTGCGGCAGCACCGCCGCCCAGCCGATCGTGTCCATCAGCCGCAGCCCCTCGACGAACGGGGCCGCGGGGCGGGGTCGCAGCCAGGCATAGCCGACGGCGAGCGCGGCGAGCACGCCCAGCGTCAGCGAGACGAGCGTCGCCTGCTTGGGATCGACCAGAACGGGCAGCGCGCGGAATGCGAGCGTGCCGAGCAGCGCGGTCGCGGGGATCACCAGCGCCGCCAGGAAGATCGCGTTGCCGCGCGGGTGTGACGCCTCCCCCTCGGGCGGCGAGACGCGCGTAAGCAATCCCGACGCCGCGATGCCGACGAGTCCCAGCACCAGCACGCCGTTGCCGATGTCGCCGATCCGGTCGCCGGCGAGGAAGCTCGTCGCGAGCAGCGCGTAGAAGCCGGCATGGCCGAGGCGGCGCGCGCGCAGGCTGAGTGCCGCGAACAGCAGGAACATCGTCCCCGCCACGGCATAGACCGCGCCCAGACCGATCACCGCCGCCGCCCCAGTTTCCGGTCGAGCCACAGCAACCGCGTGCCATGGATCAGGAATGCCGCGACCGCGCTCGGGATCGCCCAGACCGAGAGCTGGAACGGCATCAGCTCGATGCCGTAGCCCGCGAGCACGCCCTTCATCAGCAGGATCGAGCCCAGCGCGATGAAGATGTCCTCGCCGAAGAACAGCCCGATATTGTCGGTCGCCGCGGCAAGCGCGGGGATGCGCTCGTCACCCTCGGCGGCGGGGCCGGCTTGCGCCTCTGCGGCGGCGACCGCCATCGGGCCGAGCAGCGGCCGCACCGTCTGCGCCGGCCCCGCGATCGAGATCAGCCCGAGCGCCGCGGTGATCTGGCGCAGCAGCAGATAGCCGAGCAGCAGCCGCCCGACCGTCGCGCCGCGCATCCCTGCGACGACAGCGCGCGCGCGCTGCTGCAGGCCGTGGCGCTCGAGCAGGCCGACGACGGGCAGCACCAGATAGATGACGGTCACATAGCGGTTGGCATTGTACGCCTTGCCGAAGGCGGCGAGGATCGCGAGCGGCGTCATGCCCGCGGCCAGCCCGGTCACCGCCGCCGACACGATCACGACAAGCAGCGGATTGAAGCGCAGCAGAAAGCCCGCGACGATCACGACGATTCCAGCCAGCACGAGCATCAGCGCGGCGTCCGTATGTCGCCGTCCGGCGACGGGCCGTATCCGCCGCCGCCGGGCGTCTCGATCACGAACACATCGCCCGCCGCCATCTCGACCGAGGCGGTCGCGCCCAGCGTCTCGATGCGGCCGTCGACGCGCTCGACCGAGGTCGCGCCCAGCCCGCCCGGCGCGCCGCCCGCCAGCCCGAACGGGGGCACGCGGCGGCGGTTCGCCAGGATCGCGGCGCGCATCGGCGCCAGAAAACGGATCCGCCGCTCGGCGCCGTCCCCGCCGTGCGACGCCCCCGCCCCGCCCGAGCCGCGGCGGATCGCGAAGCGCTCGACGAGCACCGGGAAGCGCGTCTCGAGCACCTCGGGGTCGGTCATCCGGCTGTTGGTCATGTGCGTCTGCACGACGTCGGCGCCGTCGAAGCCCGGCCCCGCGCCCGATCCGCCCGCGATCGTCTCATAATATTGGTGCGTCGCGTCGCCGAAGGTGAAATTGTTCATCGTCCCTTGCGCGCCCGCCATTGCGCCCAGCGCCCCGAACAGCGCGTCGGTGATCACCTGGCTGACCTCGACATTGCCCGCCACCACGGCGGCCGGATAGCGCGGGCTGAGCATCGAGCCCTCGGGGATGACGATCGTCACCGGCGCCAGGCAGCCGTCGTTGAGCGGCACCGCCTCGTCGAGCAGCGTGCGCATCACATAGAGCACCGCGGCGCGCACCACCGATCGCGGCGCGTTGAAATTGCTCGGCTGCTGGTCGCTGGTGCCGGTGAAGTCGACCAGCGCGCTGCCCGCCGCCGCATCGACCGAGACCGCGACGCGGATCACCGCGCCCGAATCCATCTCATAGGAGAAGCTACCGCCCGTCAGCCGGCCGATCAGCGCGCGCACCGCCACCTCGGCATGATCCTGGACGTGGCGCATATAGGCCGCGACGACGTCGCCGCCGCGATCCGCGCACAGTCGCAGCAACCCTTGCGCCCCCCGCGCACAGGCGGCGACCTGCGCCTTGAGGTCGGCGATATTCATGTCGACCGCGCGCGACGGATAGGGCCCCGAGCCGAGCAGGTCGCGCACCGCATCCTCACGGAAGGCGCCGGCGTCGACCAGCAGCAGATTGTCGATCACCACCCCCTCCTCCTCGACGCTGCGGCTGTCCGAGGGCATCGAGCCGGGGCTGGTGCCGCCGATGTCGGCATGGTGACCGCGCGCGGCGACGAAGAAGGACGGTGTGTCGCTTCCGGCGAAGACCGGCATGATCACCGTGATGTCGGGCAGATGCGTGCCGCCGTCATAGGGCGCGTTGAGCGCATAGACGTCGCCCGGCCGGATGCCGCGCCCATCGGCCCCCGCCCCGCGTCGCGTCCGGATGGTGCGGATGCTCTCGCCCATCGAGCCGAGATGCACCGGGATGTGCGGCGCGTTGGCGATCAGATGGCCGTCGGCGTCGAACAGCGCGCAGGAGAAGTCGAGCCGCTCGCGGATGTTGACCGACGAGGCCGAATGCTGGAGCGCCGCGCCCATCTCCTCGGCGAGCCCCATGAACAGCCCCGAGAAGATCTCGAGCCGCACCGGATCGACCTCGCAGCCGCCGCCCGCCGCGTCCTGCAGGGGGACGTGACGGCGGAGCAGCAGATTGCCCTGCGCGTCGGCGGTCGCCTGCCAGCCGGGCTCGATCACGGTGGTGGCGTTGGCGTCGACGATGATCGCGGGGCCGGCGATGCGGTCGCCGGGCGCGATGCCCTCGCGCTGGTGGACGGGCGCGCGGTGCGTCGCACCCGCCATGAACGTCTCGGCCTCGCCGACCGGCGGTGCGCTGCGGGTGGCGGGCGGCGGCAGGTCGATCGCGGGGGTCGCGACGATCGCCTCGGCGCCGAGCCGCTCGACGATCAGCCCGGCGCTGCCGGCAAAGCCGAAGCGCGCGCGGTGCGCCGCCTCGAACACGGCGCGCATCGCGTCCGCCGTGTCGAGCGCGACGTCGATCAGATGATCGGTGCCGACGTAGCGCAGATGCGCGCGCGTCTCGACGCGGATCGCGGCGGGGTCGAGCCCCTCGGCGGCGAGCGCGGTGCGCGCCTGTTCGCCGAGCGCCTGGGCCGCTGCGGCCAGCGCGGTGGCGTCGTCGATCGGCTGCGCCAGCGTCTGTTCGCGCAGCGCCCGGCGATCCGCGAGCCCCATGCCGTAGGCGGAGCGCACGCCGGCGAGCGGGCGGATCATCACCGGCACCGCGATGGACGCGCACAACAGCTTCGACGCGCCGAACGTGGTGACGCCGCAGCCATTTACGGGCGCGCAGGTGACGGGCGGGACGATGACCGTGAC
>NZ_CALMAW010000007.1:55332-110539 GCF_937859915.1 uncultured Sphingomonas sp.
CGTAGGCGGAGAGCACGCCGGCGAGCGGGTGGATCATCACCGTACCGATGCCGAGAGCGTCGGCGACCAGACAGGCGTGCTGGCCGCCCGCACCGCCGAAGCTGACCAGCGTGAAGCGCGTCGCGTCATGCCCGCGGCCGACCGAGATGGTGCGGATCGCCTTGGCCATGTCGGCGACCGCGATCGCGACCAGCCCTTCCGCCGCCGCCTGCGGGGTCATCGCCCGGCCCGTCGCCGCCGCGATCCCGGCGCACAGCGCGGCGAACCCCGCCTCGGTCGCGGCACGATCGAGCGGGGCGTCGCCGTGCGGGCCGAACAGGCGCGGGAAATGCTCGGGCCGGATCTTGCCGAGCAGCAGATTGCAGTCGGTGATCGTCAGCGGGCCGCCGCGGCCGTAGCAGGCGGGGCCGGGCACCGCGCCCGCGCTCTCGGGCCCGACCAGCAGCCGCGCGCCGTCGAACCGGCAGATCGAGCCGCCGCCCGCCGCGACCGTATGGATGCGCAGCATCGGCGCGGTGATCCGCGCGCCGGCCACCACCGCCTCCTGGTCGCGCTCGTAGCGGCCGGCGTGGAGCGAGACGTCGGTCGAGGTGCCGCCCATGTCGAAGCCGATAACGCGCTCGAAGCCAGCCTGCGCGGCGGTCGCGGCCATGCCGACGATGCCGCCCGCCGGCCCCGACAGGATCGCATCCTTGCCGCGGAACAGGCGCCCGTCGACCAGCCCGCCGTTCGACTGCATGAACAAGGGCGTGCCGCCCAGCGCCACGCTCAGCCCCGCGACATAGCGGTGCAGCACCGGCGAAAGATAGGCGTCGACGACGCTGGTATCGCCGCGCCCGATCAGCTTGATCAGCGCGCCGACCTCATGGCTGATCGACACCTGGCTGAAGCCGATCGTTCGCGCGAGCTCGGCGAGCGCGCGCTCGTGCGCAGGATAGCGATAGCCGTGCATCAGCACGATCGCGACCGCCCGCAGGCCGCGCGCATAGGCCGCGGCCAGTCCCGCGCGCGCCGCCGCGAGGTCGAGCGGGCGCAGCACATGGCCCGCGGCGTCGACGCGCTCGTCGATCTCGAGCGTTTCGGCATGGACCGGCGCCGCGCGCACGATGTGGCGCGCGAAGATGTCGGGGCGGTCCTGCGTGCCGATCGTCAGCGCGTCGCCGAAGCCGCAGGTGATCGCGAGCAGCACCGACTCGCCCTTGCGCTCGAGCAGCGCGTTGGTCGCGATCGTCGTGCCGATGCGGACGTCGGCCGGGGGCAGCGGCCCCGCGCCGCATCCGGTCAGCGACCGGATCGCGGCGACCGCGGCGTCTTCCCGGCGGGCCGGGTCTTCCGAGAGCAGCTTGGCGGTGACGATGCCGCCGTCGGGCTTACGCGCGACGACATCGGTAAAGGTGCCCCCGCGATCGATCCAGAACTGCCAGCCCGCCATTGCCGACCGACATGCCATCAAGCCGCGCGCGACGCCAGCGTGGCGCGGTGTGCGTTAGGTCTTCAATGCGCGCCTTCTCCCGCGAAAGCGGGCGCCCAGCGTTTCAAGCGCCGTAGACCGCGGATCAGGCGCGGATCAGGCGGTCTGGTCGATCAGCGTGCCCGGTTCGATCGTCGCGAGATAGTCCTTGGCGGGATCGGCCGCGGCGGCGCTCGCGGACGGCTTGCCGTATTTGATCTTGTCGGCGTCGGTCGCGGTACTGGTCGTCGTCGTCGTGCTGTCGTCGGTGTAGGTGATCGTCGTGGTCATCGTCGATCCGACGACCGTCACGGATTCGGACAGCTCGGTCTTGCTCGCCCCGCCGCCACCACCGCCGCCACCGCCGCCCGATCCCCCCGCCGACCCGCCGGTCGATGCGGCGGCCGCGGCGGGCGCCGCCGCCTGGCTGGTGATCCCCGACGCGGTCGATTGCGCGTCGACCTGATCGAGCGTCTTCTTGACCGCAGCGGCATCGTCCTTCGAGAGCTTGCCCGACGACACGTCGGCGGCGATCCGCGTGTCGAGCGCCGCGCGCACCGAGACCGAGCTGGTGACCGTCCCCGTGTTGCCCGCGGTCGCGGCGGTGGCGGCGGCGAGATCGGTCGCGACCAGCTTCGCTTTGTCCGCCGACAGGCCGTTGGCCTCGAGCTGCTTCAGAAGAGGATTGGTCGCGGTTACGCTGCTGATCGTCACGAGAATCTCCCTTATCCTACGCGGTAACGACAGGCGTGGCGCAGGCTTTAGGGTGGCAGTGAAAAAATTCTTTGATCCTCCCCTCTCGCGGAAGGGGAAGGATTTACGCCCGCCCCGCATCCCTCGCCGCGATCATGCGTTGGCAGGCAAATTCGTTACGGAGCTGCGATGACCCTGCCCCCGCCGTCACCGTCGCGCCGCGTGGTGATCGGCGGTCTCGCCGCCGGCCTCGCCGCCGCGCGCGCGCCGGGCCATGCCGCCTCCACGCGCCGCTTTCCGCCCGGCTTTCTCTGGGGGGCGGCAACCTCGGGCCACCAGACCGAGGGCAACAACCTCGCCTCCGACATGTGGCTGCTCGAGCATCTCGCCCCGACGATCTTCGACGAGCCTTCGGGCGACGCATGCAACAGCTTCGAACTCTGGCCCGCCGATCTCGCGCTGGTCCGCGATCTCGGGCTCGGCGCCTATCGCTTCTCGCTCGAATGGGCGCGGATCGAGCCCGAGCGCGGGCAGTTCTCGACAGCGATGCTCGACCATTACCGCCGCATCATCGAGGGATGCCACGCCCGCGGTCTCGTCCCGATCGTCACCTTCAACCATTTCACCACGCCGCGCTGGTTCGCCGCCGCGGGCGGCTGGACCAACCGCCAAGCCCCCGAACTCTTCGCGCGCTTCTGCGACAAGGCGGCACGCGCGCTCGCCGACGGGATCGGCTATGCGACCACGCTCAACGAGCCCGACCTGCTGCCGCTGCTCAACTGGCGGTTGACGCCGCGGCCGCACAGCAAATTGCGCGACATGCTCGCCGCCGCCGCGATCGCCTGCGGCACGCCCAAATTCTGCGCCGCCAACATGGCCAATGACGAGGACATCGCGGTGATGACCCCGCTGCTGATCGCCGGGCACAAGGCCGGGCGCGCGGCGATCAAGGCGGTGCGCCCGGCGCTGCCGGTCGGGGTCAGCCTCGCGGTGCAGGACGATGTCGCGGTCGGGTGGGACTCGATCCGCGATCTCAAGCGGGCGGAGGTCTATGCGCCCTGGTTCGCGGCGGCGCGGGACGACGAGTTCGTCGGCGTGCAGAATTACGAGCGCATGTATATCGGGCCGCACGGCACCACCGGTGCGCCGGCGGGCGTGCGGCTCGGCCATTCGGGGCAGGACAATAACCCCGCCTCGCTCGGCGCGGTGGTGCGCTATGTCCATGCGCAGGTCGGGCGGCCGGTGATCGTCAGCGAGAATGGGCTCAACACCCCGCACGACGCCGAGCGCGTCGCCTATATCCCGGCCGCGCTCGCCGGGCTGCACGAGGCGATCGCCGACGGCGTGCCGGTGCTCGGCTACATCCACTGGTCGCTGCTCGACAATTTCGAGTGGAGCGCGGGCTATGCGCCCAAATTCGGGCTGGTCGCGGTCGACCGCACCAGCTTCCGCCGCACGCCGAAGCCGAGCGCGCATGTGCTCGCGCGGATCGCGGCCGCCAATGCGGTGTGAGGCGCATAGTCCTTCGTCACCCCGGGCTCGACCCGGCATGACGGGAAGTCTGCGATAGCTAGATGGCCAGCGGCCCCGCCGTCGCGCGCAGCACCACGGAGATCGCGATCGCCGCCACGGTCACGCCGAGCGCCCAGCCGAGCCGCCCCCGGTCGACGCCGCGGCACGCGGCGAGCAGCACCGCCGCAAGGTTCGCCGCGACGATCAGCCAGAGATGGTAGCGCAGGTCCGATGCGATGCTGACCACCGCAAAGCTCGCGGTCATCATCAGCCCCGAGAAGGCGAGCGCGAGCCCGAGTTCGCGCGCCGGCTGGCGGGGGGTGGCGAGCAGCGTCCAGAAGATCCCCGCGAGCAGCAGCGCCCACACCGCCGGCACGCCGAGCGGCGTCCGCTCGAGCGCCGCCGCCAGCGTCTTGAGATCGAGCAGCCCGCGCGTCTGCGGGCCGCCCAGGCCATCGGGATTGGCGTCCGACTTGGACGGCGCGACCGAGCTGAGCTCGGCGGCGGGCGTCGCGATGCGCAGCGTCGCGTTGAGATGCGCGAGGCGGTGCTCGGCATAGGCGATCGGGTGCGCCGCGATCGTCGCCACCCAGCGGTGGATCACCGACGGATGCGTGTCGTCCTCGGCGGCGATCGCGTCGCCCATCGTGCCGCAACGCGTGCGATCGGCGAAGGGGTCCCAGTAGAAGGGCGTGTAGCAGTGCCGCGCCTCGGCCTGTGCCCACTCCGCAGGCGTCAGCCCAGGCGGCGCGGCGAGCGGGGCGAAATGCGCGATCCCCACCATGTCGAACACCGGCAGCGTCGCGGTGACCCCCGATCGCTCGGCGGCGAACAACCGGTGGTTGATCGGATCGGAGACCAGGATGACCAGGATGGTCGCGGCGCCCATGACCATCGCCCGCGCCCACCAGCGCCGCACCCCGCCCCAGCCCGCCAGCATCAGCGCGAACGGCACGACGGCGAACACCGCATTGGCGCGGACCAGCGCGGCGTAGCCGAGCAGCAGCGCGACGAGCGCGACCGCCGCCCACGGCAGCCGCCCGCCCGGCAGCCGGTACCAGGCGACGATCCCGGTTGCCGCAACCAGCGCCGCGATCATCTGCGTGTCCTTGACGACCACCGGCAACCAGTTGAGCAGGATCGGCGACAGCGCGACCAGCAGGGAGGCGAAGGCGGCGCGCGGCGCACCGCTCCGCGCCAAGCCACCCGCGAACAGTCCGATCCCCGCCCAATAGCCGGCGAGTTGGAGCAGCAGCATCGGCAGCATGCCGCGCCCCCCGACCGCGAGCGTCAGCGCCCACAGCCGCGCCATCACCGGCGGGTGCCAGTCGTCATACTGCCCGGCGAGCGCCTGCTCATATTGCCGCAGCGTGTCGTAGGCGGCGACCCCCGGCCACATCGTCCACAGGCACAGGCCGAAGAGGAGCAGGGACGCGAGCGCGATCCGGCGCAGCGATGCGTTCTGCTCGGTCCGTCTCGCCATGCAATCCTCGCGCTGCCCGCGCTCCCTATAGCGGGATTGCCCGCGAGGCGAAGCACGCTCTTCATCCTCGCCAAGCGAGCCCGGGGAGGATGTTCAGCCGGCCAGTGGCCAGAAGAAGGCGATCAGCGGCACGCCGACCGCGATCACCATGATCGAGAGCGGCAGGCCGAGCCGCCAATAGTCCCAGAATTTATACCCGCCCGGCCCCAGCACCAGCGTGTTGCACTGGTGGCCGACGGGGGTGAGGAAGTCGCAGCCCGCCCCGGTCGCCACCGCCATCAGGAACGGATCCGGGTTGAGATGCAGCGCCTTCGCCACCGACACCGCGATCGGCCCCAGCACCAGCACGGTCGGCGCATTGTGGAGGAAGGGCGAGCACAGCATCGACGCCACCATCAGCACCGCCAGCACCATCACCGGCGGCGAGCCGGTCAAGAGCTGGGCAAGTCCGCCCGCGATCAGGTCGGTGCCGCCGCTGTGCTGCACCGCCTCGCTGATCGGGGTGAGCGCGCCGATCAGGATCAGCACCTCGGGCTCGAGCGCGCCATAGGCCTCGCGCATCGGCAGCGCGCCGACGATCACCACCGCGACCGCCGCGCCGAAGAAGCCCGCGGTCACCGACACGATGCCCAGCGCAACCAGCAGGATCGCCGCCGCCAGGATCAGGATCGGCCCGAAGCGCTGGCGGCGGTTGCCAAGCTTGACCGTTCGTTCGGCGAGGGGGAGCAGGCGTAGCTGCCCCATGAAGTCGGCGAACGCGCTCTCCCCCGCCTGGATCAGCAGCACGTCGCCCGCGCGCAGCGTCACGTCGCGCAGCCGCTCGCTGATCCGCTGGCTGGCGCGGCCGACCGCGAGCAGCTTGACCCCGTGCCGCTCCTGGATTCGCGAGCGTTGCGCCGAACTCCCGATCAGCGGCGAGTCCGGCTGGATCACTGCCTCGACCGATCGCACCTCTTCGCGCGCCGCGTCGGTTTCGATGGCCTGTTCCGAGCGCGCGGGCTTGAGCGGGAGGCGGCCGAACAGATGCGACAGCGCCTCGTCGTCGCCCTCGAGCACCAGCACCTCGCCGGGCCGCAGCGGCGCATCGGGGCCGGCCGCGACGCGAGTGCCGTCCGCGCGCACGATCGCGACCAGCTCGACGCGGTCCTGGCCGAGATCAAGGTCGGCGATCGTCCGCATCGTGTCGGGCAGGTCGTCGGGGATCGTCGCCTCGGTGGAATAGGCGGCGCCCGCCGACACCGATTCGAGCCCCGCATTGCCGGCGCGGTCGCGCGGCAGCAGACGCCAGCAGAGGCTGACCACGACGAGCCCGAGCGCGGTCAGGCACAGGCCGACGGGCGCGAAGTCGAACATCCGGAACGGCTTGCCCAGCGTCTCCTCGCGGACCTGGCTGACGATGATGTTGGTCGAGGTGCCCACCAAGGTGACCAGCCCGCCGAGCAGCGACATGAAGCTCATCGGCATCAGCAGCGCCGAGACCGAACTTCCCTCGGTGCGGCCGAGCTTGAGCGCGGTCGGCATCAGGATCGCCAGAGCGCCGACATTCTTGGTAAGAATCGACAGCAAGGCGGTCGCGCCCGCCATCACCGGCACCTGCAGCGCGAGCGTCTTGAGCCGCACCAGCAGCGGCCGGATGCCGACCTCGATCACCCCCGATTTGGCGATCGCGGCACTCACCACCAGCGCCGAGGCGATGATCACGACGACGTCGCTGGTGAAGCCGCTGAACGCGCTCTTCACCGGCACGACGCCGACCGCCATGCCGATCAGCAGCGCGACCAGCGACACGACGTCGTAGCGGAAGCGCCCCCAGGCAAAGGTCGCGATCGCGCCCCCGACCAATGCGAACGACAGGATCTGGGGCGTGGTCACAAGGGCGGGCGCAGCGTCATCGCAGCAGACGACGCGCGATGGGGAGGATAAGTTGCGCGGGGTCGGTAACCGCGGCGGGCTGCGGCGCGTATAGCGTGCAGGAAGTGGCGATGTGAACCGATCTCGAATAGGGCGGGCCATCCACAAGCCACACCGTCATTCCCGCGCAGGCGGGAATCCATAGACGCGGCGTTTCGTCATCTGGCGTCGCGTGTATGGATCCCGGATCAAGTCCGGGATGACGAAAAAGAAAGAGCGGCGGAGACCCGAATGACGGACCATCCCGAGACGCCCCAAGGCGGCGACATCGTCTACCGCCACCGCTTGCCCGTGCGTCTCTGGCACTGGGTCAATGCGCTCAGCGTGATCGTCATGCTGATGAGCGGGCTGATGATCTTCAACGCGCACCCGCATCTCTACTGGGGTGCCTATGGCGCGAACCACGACCACAGCTGGCTCGACATCACCCCCGGCCATCTGCGCGTCGGGCCGCTGGTCATCCCGACGCCGGGCATCCTCGGCGTCTCGCCCGGCGGCCGCTTCGTCGCCTTCCCGCCGCTGGTCACCATCCCGTCGAGCTACAATCTCGCCCACGCCCGCGAATGGCACCTCGCCTTCGCTTGGGCTTTGGTCGTGCCGGGGCTGCTCTACTGGGCATGGGGCTTCGCGCGCCGCCACATCCAGCGCGACCTCGCCCCCACCCGCGCGGAGTTGCGGCCGTCGCACATCGCCCACGACATCGGCCAGCACGCACGCCTGCGCTTCCCGACCGGGGCTGCGGCGCGCTACTATAATGTGCTGCAGAAGCTGGCCTATTGCGCGGTGATCTTCCTGCTCATCCCCGGCGTCGTGCTGACCGGCCTGACCATGTCGCCGGCGATCGACGCCGCCTGGCCGTGGCTGCTCGACGTCTTCGGCGGGCGGCAGTCGGCGCGCTCGATCCATTTCCTCTGCGCGATGGGGCTCGCCCTGTTCATCCTCGTCCACCTCGTGATGGTCGTGCTCGCCGGGCCGATCAACGAGGTCCGCTCGATGATCACCGGCCGCTACCGCCTGCCCCGCGAGCGCGGCGAATGAGCGCGCCCCTCACCCGCCGCCGGCTGCTCGGCTCGCTCGCCGCGGGTGGCGGCGGACTGCTCCTCGCCGGCTGCGACAAGATCGACGCGTCGCCCAGCGTGCAGCGGATCCTCGGCCTCGCCGAGCCGATCAACCTCCACGCGCAGCGCCTCGTCTCGGACCGCGCCGCGCTCGCCCCCGAATTCTCGGCGTCGGAGATGTCGCCTTTCTTTCGCACCAACGGCACCTCGTCGCCCGGCACGCCCGACTATACGCAGCTCGTCGCGAGCAATTTCTCGGATTGGAAGCTGGCGGTGGACGGCCTCGTCGCCACCCCGCTGTCGCTGTCGCTCGACGCGATCCGCCAACTCCCGCGCCGCACCCAGATCACCCGCCACGACTGTGTCGAGGGCTGGAGCGCGATCGGCCAGTGGACCGGGCTGCCGCTGGGGATGCTGCTCAAGCAGGCGCGGCTGCGACCCTCCGCACGCTACATCGTGTTCCACTGCGCGGACCTGTTCAACGGCACGCCCTATTATGAATCGATCGACCTGATCGACGCCTTCCACCCGCAGACCATCCTCGCCTGGGGCATGAACGGCCACCCGCTCGACGTCGGCCACGGCGCGCCGCTCAGGCTGCGCGTCGAGCGCCAGCTCGGCTACAAGCAGGCCAAATATGTGATGCGCATCGAGGCGGTGGCATCGCTCGCCGGGATCAACGGCGGCAAGGGCGGGACATGGGAGGACGCGATCGGCTACCAATGGTATGCGGGGGTGTGAGGCCCGCGCCGCCTATCCCTACATCGTCGTCCCGGACTTGATCCGGGACCCATAGACGCGGCGCGCGAGAGGTGACGCCCGAGCGCGGCCCTCGCGCAACCGCCTGCGCGCCGCATCCATGGGTCCCGACTTTCGTCGGGATGACGAAGAAGAAGGGTCGGCATAAGCGGCCGCGCATTGCGCCCCCTTGCCCCGCTCGGGCATAGCCGCCGGATGGACATGCCCACCGACACCAGCCCCGCGATCAGCGTCACCGAGCTGTTCACGATCGGCATCGGCCCGTCAAGCTCGCACACCGTCGGACCGATGCGCGCCGCCTTCGCCTTCGCGCGGATGCTGGTCGAGGACGGGGTCGAGCCCGTGCGCCTCAAATGCGACCTCTACGGCTCGCTGTCGCTGACCGGCCGCGGCCATGGCACCGACGGCGCGGTGCTGCTCGGGCTGGCCGGCGAGACCCCCGAAGGCGTCGATCCCGATGCGGTGGCGGCGCTGGTCGCGCGCATCCGCAACACCCGCACGCTGCCGCTCGGGGGCGGCGCCGAAATTCCCTTCGACGAGTCTGCCGACCTCGTCTTCCACGCAAGCTTCCTCCCCGCCCACCCCAACGGCATGGCGTTCACCGCGGTGCTCGCCGACGGCAGCCGCATCACGCGGCGCTATTATTCGATCGGCGGCGGCGCGATCCGGATGGAGGGCGAGGTGCCGCTGCGCGCCAATGTGGCGGTGCCCTATCCGTTCGGATCGGGCGACGAGTTGCTCCGCCTCGGCGCGGCGACCGGCCTCAGCATCGCCGAGATCGTCCGCGCCAACGAGGCGGCGTGGCGCGACGAGGCCGAGACCGACGCCTTCCTCGCCTCGGTCCGCTCTGCCATGTTCGCCTCGATCGAGCGCGGCTGCCACGGCGAAGGCGAGCTGCCCGGCGGGCTCCACGTGCCGCGCAGGGCGCGCAAGATCCGCGAGAAGCTGATCGAGCGGGGCCCGCGATCGGATCCGGGGCTCGTGTTCGAGTGGGTCAGCCTCTACGCGCTCGCGGTCAACGAGGAGAATGCGGCGGGCGGCCGCGTCGTCACCGCCCCGACCAACGGCGCGGCCGGAGTGATCCCGGCGGTGCTCAAATATTATGAGGCGTTCGTCCATGGCGCGAACCCCGCCGGTTCGCGCGCCTTCCTCTACACCGCGTCGGCGATCGGCTTCCTCTACAAGACGCGGGCATCGATCTCGGCCGCCGAGATGGGCTGCCAGGGCGAGGTCGGCGTCGCCTGCTCGATGGCGGCGGCGGGGCTGGCGGCGGCGCTGGGTGCCTCGAACCATCAGATCGAGAACGCCGCCGAGATCGGCATGGAGCATAATCTCGGCCTCACCTGCGACCCGATCGGCGGGCTGGTCCAGATCCCCTGCATCGAGCGCAACACGATGGGTGCGATCAAGGCGATCAACGCGGCCTATCTGGCGCTGCACGGCGACGGCCAGCACATCGTCTCGCTCGACCAGGTGATCGAGACGATGCGCCAGACCGGCGAGGACATGAAGAGCAAATCTAAGGAAACCAGCCTCGGGGGCCTGGCGGTGAACGTGGTGGAATGCTGAGGGGCTGATAGCGGGCAGCGGCCGTCATCTTCTTCGTCATCCCGGACTTGATCCGGGATCCATACGCGCAGCGTCCGCTTCCCAGGCGGAGACCGCGCTTGTCATCGTCCCGCGGAGCCACGAACGCCTCGGCTATGGATCCTGACCTTCGTCAGGATGACGGGCTTTGGAGTTGGCTCTATCCAGCCGCTTGACAGAACGAACCTTTTAGGTTATACGCTTGCTCCGTCCGCTGTCGCCTCCGATCAGGGCGACGCAGCGGGCGGGACGGGGTGGCGGTGCGATCGGCCGCCCGAACGGCCGGCGTGCCGGGCATCCGGAGGGACAAGCCCGCTACCCATGTTCAACCAGGCCAGCGCCTGCTTGCCACCCCCGTGCCACGAGGGGCCCCGGCAGAGAACCAGGCGTCCGCCCCAATGGGATCGCATCGATTTCCGCGCTGCAAAGGCCGCTTCGGCTCTGAGAGCTTCTTGCGGCATCAGGCGACCGGCGACGATGAAGGCCCTCGCGGGAAGAGAACCCCGCACACCTCCGCCTGCCACGAGGCACGCGGGCACGCCGGCCGTTTCTCTCGTGCGCGACGGGAGAGGTGCGTCCGCAAATCCTACAGCAAAAGCCCTCTCCCTCAGGGAGAGGGTTGGGTGAGGGTGTCCAGCCTTCGAAGTGGGACGCGACGCTGACGCGTCGCTCCCTCTCACCCCGACCCTCTCCCCGTCGGGGAGAGGGAGAGGTCAGCCGAACCGCCCCGTCACATAGTCCCTGGTGCGCGGGCTCTGCGGGCGCTCGAACAGCTCGGCGGTGGGCCGGAACTCGATCATCTTGCCCAGGAACATGAAGCCGGTGTGGTCCGAGATGCGCGCCGCCTGCTGGAGGTTGTGCGTCACGATCACGATCGTGAAGTCCTTCTTGAGCTCCATCAGCGTCGCCTCGAGCTTGGCGGTCGAGACCGGATCGAGCGCGGAGGCGGGCTCGTCGAGGAGCAGCACCTCGGGCTCGACCGCGATGCCGCGCGCGACGCACAGCCGCTGCTGCTGTCCGCCCGACAGGCCCAGGCCCGAGGCCGACAGCTTGTCCTTGACCTCGTCCCACAGCGCCGCGCGCTTGAGCGAGCGTTCCACGATCACGTCCATCTCGGCCTTGGACTTCTTCTGGTGCAGGCGGACGCCGAACGCCACATTGTCGTAGATCGACATCGGGAAGGGCGTCGGCTTCTGGAACACCATGCCGATCCGTGCGCGCAACGCCGAGGTGTCGAGCCCGCTCTCGTTGAGCTCGACGTCGCCATCGCGCGCCTTGAGCCGGGCGAGGCTGCCGCGGTCGGACAGGATGTCCTCGCTGTTGAGCAGGATGCGGCCGGTCGCATGCTGGCCGGGATACATGTCGTAGATGCGGTTGAGCGCACGCAGCAGCGTCGACTTGCCGCAGCCCGACGGGCCGATCAGCGCGGTGATGCGGTTGCGCTCGACCGGCAGGTCGACGCCGAACAGCGACTGGGTCTTGCCGTAGGAGAAGTCGAGGTTGCGCGCTTCGAGCACGAGCTCGCCGGTCGGCCGGGTCATGATCGGTGCCTCGGTCGAGGCGGCGATGTTGGGCGACGCGGGCGAAATGGGGGTGGCGATGTCGTTCATGGACGATGCGTCTCCCGGGCGAGCAGGCGCCCGATGGTGTTGACGGCGAGCACGGCCACCGCGATCAGCAGCGCGCCCACCCAGGCGAGGCGCCGCCAGTCGTCATAGGCCGACAGGGCGAATTGGAAGATGGTGGTCGGCAGGCTGGCCATGGGCTGCGCCATGTTGAGCGAGAAGAACTGGTTGCCGAGCGAGGTGAAGAGCAGCGGCGCGGTCTCGCCCGAGATGCGCGCGAAGCCGAGCAGGCCGCCCGTCAGGAGGCCGGCGCTTGCCGCCTTCCAGATGATCGAGCGGATCACGAACCCGCGGCCGGCGCCCAGCGCCATGCCGGCCTCGCGCAGCGTGTTGGGCTGGAGCGCGAGCATGTCCTCGGTGGTGCGCGTCACGATCGGCACCGCGAGCAGGGCGAGCGCCAGCGCACCGGCATATCCCGAGAAATGGCCGAACAGATGCGCGACCATGATCTCGTAGACGAACAGGCCGATCAGGATCGACGGCGCCGAGAGCAGCACGTCGTTGAGGAAGCGCACGGCGTGGCCATAGGGCGTCTGGCCGCCATATTCGGCGAGCCAGGTGCCCGCGAGGATCCCGACCACGATCGCGATCGCCATGCCGCCCGCGCACATCAGGATCGAGCCGGTGATCGCGTTCTTGAGCCCGCCCGGCGAGCCGGGCGCGGGCTGCGTCATCGTGAAGATGTTGGCGTCGATCCCGCCGACGCCTTCCTTGACCAGCGACCACAGGATCAGCACGAGCGCGGCCAGCGCGATGAAGGTGGCAAGTCCGCAGGCGCCGACGAAGATGCCGTTGGTGAGCTTGCGGCGGAGTGCGCGGTCCATCAGCCCGTCCTCAATTCTTGTTGCCGGCGAGCAGCGCGCGCGCCACCGCCAGCACCGCGAAGGTCAGCACGAACAGCACCAGCCCGAGCGCGATCAGCGCCGAGGTGTGCATGTCGCTGGTCGCCTCGGCGAATTCATTGGCGATCGTCGAGGCGATCGTCGAGCCGCTGTCGAACAGCGAATGCGGAAAGCCGTGCGAATTGCCGATGATGAAGGTGACCGCCATCGTCTCGCCGAGCGCGCGGCCGAGACCCAGCATGATCACCCCGACGGTGCCCTTGCTGACATAGGGCAGCATCACCTTGGCGACGACCTCGAACGCGGTCGAGCCGAGCCCGTAGGCGGCCTCGCGGACCTGGCTCGGCACGGTCAGCAGCAGCTCGCGGAACACCGCCGCCATGTACGGCAGGATCATGATCGCGAGGATCAGCGAGGCGGTGAAGATGTTGGCGCCGTTGGGGACGCCCGAGAAGATCCGGCCGATCAGCGAATGGCTGTCGAAGTCCATCATGATCGGCAGCTGGATGTGCGTCGCGAACCAGGGCGCGAGCACGAACAGCCCCCACATGCCGTAGACGATCGAGGGGATGCCCGCGAGCAGCTCGACCGCGATCGCGATCGGCCGCGCGATCCGCTTGGGGCAGAATTCGACGAGGAAGACCGAGACGCCGAGCGCGAGCGGCAGCGCGATGATCAAGGCGAGGATCGAGGTGACGATCGTGCCCACAATGGGGCCGGCGGCGCCATAATCCTCGGTGACCGGGTTCCAGGCCGTCGAGGTGATGAAGCCGAAGCCGAATTTCTGAAAGGCGGGCCAGCCGCCGATGATCAGGCTGACCACGACGCCGGCCAGCGCCGCCATCAGCAACGTCGCCGCCGAGAAGCACAGCGTGCGGAAGATCGTCTCGCCAAGCGGGCTTTGCGCGCGCGCGGGGCGGTCTTCGGTCCGGGTGTCGATCGCTGCGGTGCTCATCGAAATCCACTCATGGCGTTTATTTGCGTGGGGGCGGACACACCGCCGGTGCGCCCGCCCTCATCCACCGCGCCGCGGCGCGGTTCGGCGATCGCGAGGGCAGGCGGCGTCTAGGAGGACGCCGCCTGCCCCGTCGATCACATGCCCGAATAGACCGGCTTGCCGCCCGCCTTGACGTTGGCGGTCCACTGCTTGCGGACCAGCGCCTTGACCGGCGCGGGCAGCGGCACATAGTCGAGCGAGGACGCGGCCGCGTCACCATTCTTGTAGGCCCAGTCGAAGAACTTCAGGACCGACTGGCCGGCGGCAGGATTGGCCTGCTCCTTGTAGACCAGGATGAAGGTCGCGCCGGTGATCGGCCACGCATTGGCGCCCGGCTGGTCGAGCAGCAGCAGGTAGTTGCCCGGCGCGGACGCCCATTTGGCGCCGGCGGCGGCAGCGGCGAAGGCCGGAGCGTCGGGCGACGGATATTTGCCGTTCTTGTTCTGCACGAGAACGTAGGCGGCGTGGTTCTGCTTGGCATAGGCATATTCGACATAGCCGATCGAGCCGGCGGTCTGCTTGACGAACGCCGAGACGCCGTCATTGCCCTTGCCGCCGAGGCCGACCGGCCAGTTGACCGCGTCCGACGCGCCGACCTTGCCGGCCCAGCCCGCGCTCTTCATCGAGAGGTAGGAGGTGAACAGGAAGGAGGTGCCCGAACCGTCCGACCGGTGGACGACGGTGATCGGCAGCGCCGGCAGCTTCACGCCGGGGTTGTTGGCGACGATCGTGGGATCGTCCCACTTGGTGATCTGGCCGTAGAAGATCGCCGCCAGCATCGGGCCGGTGAGCTTGATCTGGCCGGCACCGATGCCCGGGATGTTGACGACGGGCACGACGCCGCCGACGACGGTCGGGAACTGGTAGAGGCCGGCCGCATCGAGGTCGGCAGGCTTCAAGGGCTTGTCGGACGCGCCGAAATCGACGGTCTTCGCCTTGATCTGCTTGATGCCGCCGCCCGAACCGATCGCCTGATAGTTGAGGCCGGTGCCGGTGGTCGCCTTGTAGGTCTCGGCCCATTTGGCATAGACCGGCGCCGGGAAGGTCGCGCCTGCGCCAGTGATGTCGGCAGCAGGGGCAGCGGTTGCGAGCAGCGCGGCGAGGCCAGCGGTCGCGACGAAAGTCTTCAGCATGTGCGTGATCTCCGAGCGCCGGCGTCTCCCCTCCGGCATGCCTGTCCCTAGGAAGCGCCTGTTACGACACTGTGACACTCGCCATGATCCATGTCACATTGGTCTAAGAAATGGCGGAAATCCGGGCTATTCAGATTAACGACAGCTGCGCTTCGCTATCGGAAGCCGATGCGAATCATGCGATCGACACTGGCTCTCGTGCGGCGACCCGTTGAGTGCGGGCGTCCGCCCGTGCCGTCCGCGGCTTGGCTATGTGGCTGGCGCGCCCTATGATTCCTCTGAGGCCTTCTGCCTCGGCTTACAGGGCGGGACTCTTGCAGACCATTTTTTCGCGCCGCGTCCGATCGGGTGCGCGGTTCGCTGTTTCTCGCGTAGCCGGTGCATGGCTGATCGCCGTGGGGGCGCTGTCGCCGGTACAGGCCGCGGCGCCGCGCTATGCCGCCTTCATGGTCGACGCCAATACGCGCGAGGTGCTCTACAGCAACGCGCCCGACGAGCTGCGTCATCCCGCCTCGCTGACCAAGATGATGACGCTCTATCTCACCTTCGACGCGGTCGAGGCGGGGCGGATGCGGATCAGCGACCCGGTGACGGTCTCGGCGCACGCCGCGTCGCAAAGGCCGTCGCGGCTCGGCCTCAAGGTCGGCCAGAGCCTCAGCGTCGACAATGCGATCTCGGTGGTGGCGGTCAAATCCTGCAACGACATCGCGGTCGCGCTCGCGGAAAAACTCGGCGGCAACGAGCAGAGCTTCGTCGGCCTGATGAACGCCAAGGCGATGCAGCTGGGCATGCGCAACACGCATTTCGACAACGCCTCGGGGCTGCCCGATCCCGCCAACGTCACCACAGCGCGCGACCTGACGATCCTCGCGCTGGCGCTGATCCACGACCATCCGCGCTTCTACCGCTATTTCGGCCAGCGCGACTATGTCTGGCAGAATGCGACGATGATCAATCACAACCATCTGCTCGGCAAGATGGCCGGGCTCGACGGGATCAAGACGGGCTATACGGTCGATTCGGGCTTCACGCTGGCGGCCTCGGCGCAGCGCGGCAACCGCCGGCTGGTCGCCGTGGTGCTCGGCGAGCCCAGCCTGGTGGTGCGCAACCGCGACGCGCAGAACCTGCTCGAGGCGGGTTTCTCGGTGCTCGACCGGCGCGGCGTCGGCCAGGCGGTGACGGTCGCCTCGGTGCTGCCGCAGACCGACCATTCGGCGCTGCGGCTCGAACCGCCCGTCGATCAGGGCGCCTCCGACGAGCCCGACACGCCGATGCCGGCGCGCCGCGCCGTGCAGCGTGCCGCACCGGACCGTCACGCCCCCGAGCGCCATGCGCATGGCCGCCGGGACCGAGCGCGCGACCGCAAGGCCGAGAAGCCGGCGGCGCGGCACCACGACCATCATGTGGCCAAATCGCACGAGGCCGCGAAGAAATCGTCGAGCCACAAACGCACGCGTCGACACACATCGTAAGGCTGCTATGGTCCGAGGACGACGCGGACAGTCGCAGCCGCGTGACGTTGATGCAGGGTCCTTCCCGACATGGCCAGGATACCTCGTCCCCGCACCGCCGTGCTGGGTACTGCCGCCGCGGTTCTGCTGGTCGCGGGCGGGCTGCTGTGGCGGACGCACGGCGGGCCGAACGCGTCCGGCGCGACCGCGATCGCGACCGCCCCTCCCCCGCCGCCGCCACCCCCGCCGCTGCACTGGCCGGCCGAACCGCTCCACCAGCTGCTCGCCGCGGTCGAGGCGTACCGCGACGAGGGTCTGCACCCCGCCGACTATAAGCGCGACGCGCTTGCCGCCGCGATCGCCGCAGGCCGCGACGATCCCGCCACCGATGCGCTCGCCACGGGCGCCGCGCACGCACTCGCGCTCGATTATGCCGACGGCCATGTCCGCCACCGGTCGCGGCTCGACTGGCATGTCGTCCACGCCGCGCCCGCGACGCTCGACGCCGATCTCGCCGCCGCGGTGAAGGCGGATACGCTGGGCGCCTACCTCCAGGGGCTGCTGCCGCACGATCCGCGCTACCTCGCGCTCAAGGCCGCGCTGCACGCGACCGACCATGGCGATGGCGACGATGGCGAGGATGGTGATGCCGACGCGGACGCGCGCCGCGTCCACATCCGCGCGTCGATGGAGCGCTGGCGTTGGATGCCGCGCGACCTCGGCACCGACTATGTCTGGGTCAACGTCCCCACCTACCGGCTCGCGCTGATCCACGGCGACGATGTCGTCGCCAGCCATGTCGTCGTCGTCGGCGCGCCCAAGACGCCGACGCCGATGCTGTCCGCCAATATCGGCTCGATCATCGTCAACCCGTGGTGGACATTGCCACCGACCGTGCTGCGCGAGGGGGCGGGCAAGCACTATGCCGCCGCGCGCGGCTTCACCTACGTCACGATCGGCGGCAAGCCCTATGTCCGCCAGAAGCCCGGGCCCGACAATGCGCTCGGTCGGATGAAGATCGACATGCCCAACCCCTATGCGATCTACCTCCACGACACCCCCGCCAAATGGGGTTTCGCCAAGGCCGAGCGCGCGCTCAGCCACGGCTGCATCCGCGTCCAGGGGATCGCGACGCTCGCCGGCGAGCTCACCCAGCCCGACACGATCAGCGACGCGATGGCCGATCTCACCACGCACACGCTGCCGATCCAGAAGACCGTGCCGGTCTATATCGTCTATTTCACCGCCGCCCCCGATGCCGATGGCGATGTCGTCACCTATGGCGATCCCTATGATCGCGACGCCGAGCTGATCGCCGCGCTCGACCATGACAAGAGCTACAAACGCCCCGATTCGGCTGCGGCGGTGAAGCGGTCTTCGTTAACGCCGAAGCGAGAATCCACGACGAACGGTGCAGCGCCCGAGCCGGAACGTGCCGAAGATCCGGGAACCAACGCCACTTATTAGCATCGGGGGAAGGTTACCTCTGCTATAAGCATCCCCGGGCACATCGGGCACATGCAAGGACAGCTAGTGGATTCTCCTCGGGGGTCGGCGCTTTCGCGTCGTGAATTGCTTCGTACGGGTACGATCGTCACCGCGGGCCTGCTGGCCGGGCCGGCGTTCGCGCAGCTCAACACCGGGCTCCCCGGCGTCGGCCATCCCACCGCGACCGCGATGCCGGCCTCGCCGATGACGATCCGCCCCGATCTGTTCCGTCGCGCGCTCACCGCGCTGCAGCGGCATGGCGACCGGATCCAGCAGCGCGACAAGATGGCGATCGTCGATTTCGACCTGCCCTCGTCGCAGCCGCGCTTCCACATCGTCGATCTCGCCTCGGGGCGCAGCCGCAGCCTGCTCGTCGCGCACGGCCGCGGCTCCGATCCCGAGCATACCGGCTTCCTCACCCGCTTCTCGAACGACATCGGCTCGGAGGCCTCGTCGCAGGGCACCTATCTGACCGGCGACATCTATGTCGGCGCGCACGGCCGCTCGCGCCGCCTGCTCGGTCTCGACAGCACCAACTCCAACGTCGAGCCGCGCGCGGTCGTGGTCCATGCCGCCTGGTATGTCGGCGCCGACATGATCGCGCAGCACGGCAAGCTCGGCCGCTCGGAAGGCTGTTTCGCGCTCTCCGCCTCGGATCTCGAGGACACGCTGGGCAGCCTCGGCCAGGGCCGGATGATCTACGCCGACAAGGTGTGATCGGGGGGCGGCCGCTCAAACTAATCGAACGGCGAGGCCATTTTCATCCGTCATGCTGAACTCGTTTCAGCATCCCCTCTCTTCAGGGCCTTCGCCTGCGGCGAGCGGGATCCTGAAACGAGTTCAGGATGACGGTTCATGGTGTAGCGAAGCATGACTCAAGCGCGTCCGTCGAGCGCCTCTTGTAAACCGCCCCGCCCCGCCCGTATCTCGTGGCATGATCAACACGACACGACGCGACCTCATCGCCGCGCTGGGTGCCGTCGCCGCCCTGCCCGCCGGCCGCCTGCTCGCAGCGACCACCGGCGGGGATGGCCAGCCCTTCTCGTGGGACATGCTCAAGGCGCACGCCGCGACGCTTGCCCGCCAGCCCTACAAGGCGCCGCCCCCGCCCGCCCCCGGGGTCGACCATGTCGACTATGACGCGCTCAACGCGATCCAGTTCAAGGCGTCGGCCACCCAGCTGAAGGCGCCGAGCGGCGGCGTCCGCTTCTTCCCGATCACGCATTTCCAGCCGATCCCGGTCGAGATCTTCCTCGTCGACGGTAATGTCGCCAGGCCGTTCCGCTACAGCCCGAACCTGTTCGCCATGCCCGCCGACAGCCCGCTCGCGAAGCTCGGGCCCAATGGCGGCCTCTCCGGCTTCCGCGCGATGAACGCGGCGGGGACCAGCGACTGGCTCGCCTTCGCCGGCGCCTCCTATTTCCGCTCGTCGGGCGCGCTCGACCAATATGGCCTGTCCGCGCGCGGCCTCGCGATCGACACCGGCGGCCCCGGGCCCGAGGAATTCCCCTCCTTCACCAAATTCTGGCTGGGCCGCGGCGCCGACGGCGCGCTGCTCGTCGATGCGCTGCTCGAGGGGCCGAGCGTGGTCGGCGCCTACCGCTTCACCAACCGCAAGACCGCCGCCGGCGTCACCCAGGACGTCGAGGCCTCGCTGCATCTGCGCAAGGATATCGCGCGGCTCGGCATCGCGCCGCTGACCAGCATGTTCTGGTACGACCAGGCCGACCGCGCCCGCGCCACCGACTGGCGCCCCGAGATCCACGATTCGGACGGGCTGCTGATCCTCAACGGCAAGGGCGAGCGGCTGTGGCGCCCGCTGTCCAATCCGCCCGGCGCCACCGCCAACAGCTTCGCCGACAAGGGGCCGAAAGGCTTCGGCCTGCTCCAGCGCGACCGCAACCACGATCATTATCAGGACGACGGCGTCTTCTACGAGAAGCGGCCGACGCTGTGGGTCGAACCCAAGGGCGATTGGGGCGCCGGCGCCGTGACGCTGGTCGAACTCACGACCACCGACGAGACCAACGACAATATCGTCGCGATGTGGGTGCCCGCCGCCCCCGCCAAGGCCGGCATGCATTACGACCTCGCCTACCGGCTGCGCTGGATCGCCGACGAGCCGCTGTCGCCTGGGCCCGCGCGCGTCGTCGACATCTTCCGCGGCCAGGGCGGCCGCCCCGGCCAGCCGGTCAATGCCGCCGCGACCAAGCTGGTGATCGACTTCGCCGGCCCCGCGCTGGTCGGCCTCGGCCGGTCGAGCGGCGTCGTCCCCGATCTCGCCGTCACCCGCGGCACCGCCGACAATGTCGCTGCCTATCCCGTCGTCGGCCAGGCCGATCGCTGGCGGCTGATGGTCGACATCACCCCCGCCGGTCACGACCCCGTCGACATCCGCTGCGTGCTCCGCCGGGGCGGCGCGGCGCTGAGCGAGGTGTGCCTGACCCAGATAGCCGGCAAATGACGATCGCGCGTTCATCCGGCCAAGGAACCGGACGAACGCCATCGGGTTGTGATAAGGTTCAGCGCGGCGCAGACCGGCGACGATGGGAATGATGCCGGGCTTGGCGACCCGCTCTATGACATGAGGGTTCGAGATTGACCGACGACATCCGCGGCGCGACGGGTGCGGCCACCCCGGGACCGTGGACCCCGCACGCGCCCGACGACATGCCGCGCGAAACGCCGACGTCGATGCCGGTCCAGGCGCTCGACCACGCCCCCGACGCGCCGCCGCCGCCGCGCACCTCGCCGCCGGGGATGACCGAGCGCCGGCTGCTGCTCGTGCTCGGCACGCTGGTGATCGGCACCTTCGGTGCGGGCGAGATCACGCGCAGCCTGTCGAGCGACGGGATCTCGGGCAGCGACGTCGTGCTGATGCTGCTGTTCTTCGCGCTGTTCGCCTGGATCGCCTTCGGCTTCCTCAACGCCTTCGCGGGCTTCCTGCTGCTCGTCTCGGGCCGCTCGGTGCCGACGCCCGCCGCCGCGCCCCAGGCGCTGCCGACCGGGCGCACCGCGATCCTGCTGCCGGTGCACAATGAGGAGGTCGAGCCCGTGTTCGCGCGGCTGCGCGCGATGGCGCGGTCGGTCGCGGCGGCGGGCGGGTCGCAATTGTTCGAGATCTTCGTGCTCAGCGACAGCCGGCCCGAGCGCGAGGCGGCCGAGCACCGCGCCTTCCGCCGGCTGCGGGGGTTGAGCCCGCTGCCGATCTGGTATCGCCGCCGCACGGTCAACGAGGGCCGCAAACCCGGCAACATCGCCGACTGGGTGCGGCGCCACGGCGGCGGCTATGACTATATGCTGGTGCTCGACGCCGACAGCCTGATGAGCGGCGCCGCGGTGATGCGGCTGGCGGCGGCGATGGACCGCCACCCGCAGGTCGCGCTGCTCCAGACCATCCCGATGGTGATCGGCGGCGAGACGCTGTTCGCGCGCTGGCAGCAGTTCGCGGCGCGGCTCTACGGCCCGGTCTTCTCCGCCGGGCTGCTCTGGTGGTCGGGTGCCGAATCGAGCTTCTGGGGCCACAATGCGATCATCCGCGTCGCCGCCTTCGCCGAATCCTGCGGCCTGCCCAAGCTCTCCGGCCCGGAGCCCTTCGGCGGCCATGTCATGAGCCACGACATGTACGAGGCGGGGCTGCTGCGCCGGCGCGGCTGGGCGTGCCACATGGTCGCGATGCAGGACGGCACCTATGAGGAATATCCGCCCACCTTCGTCGAGCATGCCGCGCGCGACCGGCGCTGGTGCCAGGGCAATCTCCAGCATCTGCGCGTGCTCGATACCGCAGGGCTGCACTGGGTCAGCCGGCTGCAGCTGCTGATGGGGGCGTCCGCCTATCTCACCTCGCCGCTGTGGCTGATGCTGCTGGCGGCGAGCGCGATCGTTGCGGTCCATTCGCAGGGCGAGATCCAGATCATCGCGCCTTCGGGCTGGCTGCTCGGGCTGACGCTGGTGCTGCTGTTCGCGCCCAAATTCATGGCGCTGGGCTGGATGCTCGCCGATCCGATGCGGCGCGGCGGCTTCGGCGGCGGCTGGGCGCTGATCAAGAGCGTCGGGCTCGACATCCCGCTCGGCGTGCTGGTCGCGCCGATGATGATGCTGACCCAGACGCTCGCGGTGATCGACATCCTGCGCGGCCGCCCGAGCGGCTGGGCGGCGCAGAACCGCGTCTCGGACGGCATCGCGCTGTCGGATGCCGCGCGCCACTATCGCTGGCATCTGATCGTCGGCGGCGCGATGGCGGCCGCGGCGCTGCTCGGGCTGCAGGCGGCGGTGTGGATGGCGCCGATCTTCGCGGGGCTGCTCGCCGCGCCCCTGCTGGTCACCTGGACGTCGCGGGCCTCGCTGGGCCAGGCGTCCGCCCGCCACGGCCTGTTCCTGATCCCCGAGGAGCGGCGCCCCAACCCGCTGATCCGCGACGCCCAGCCGGGCGCCGAGGATCGCAGTGAACCGACCCCGCCGACCGACGAACCCCGCTGGCCGGCCCTCCGCACGATGCTGCCGCGACGGCAACCGTCGTGACCTGATCCTCCCCGAGCTCGCTCGGAGAGGATTTTCGCGCTGCACTCGCCATGCCCTCCCGCGCGATGTAACGCTCGTCCCTCAAACGAACGAGGACAGATATGCGGCGCACCACCACCGAGAACGAGCTGACCTTCGGCGCGCTCGCCCTCGGCGTGCTGCTCACCCTGTTGTTCACCGCCGCCAACGTCTTCCTGGGGCTGCGCGTCGGGCTCACCTTCGCGACCTCGATCCCCGCCGCGGTGATCTCGATGGCGGTGCTCAAGGCGCTCGGCCAGGCCGGCATCCTGCGCAACAACATCGTCCAGACCGTCGCCTCGGCGGCGGGCACGCTCGCCTCGATCATCTTCGTGCTGCCCGGGCTGGTGATGGTCGGCTGGTGGGCCGACTTCCCCTTCTGGCAGAGCTTCCTGATCTGCGCGACCGGCGGGCTGCTCGGGGTGATGTTCTCGATTCCCTTGCGCCGCGCGCTGGTCACCGGATCGGACCTGCCCTTCCCGGAAGGCTGCGCCGCCGCCGAGGTGCTCAAGGTCGGCAGCGCCGAGGCGGGCGGCAGCGGCGTCGAGGAAAGCCGCTCCGGCCTTTCCGCCTTGCTGTTCGGCAGCGTCGTCTCGGCGGGCTTCGGGCTGCTCGCGGCGATGCGGCTCGTCGCCGAGGAGGCCGGCGGCTGGTTCCGCGTCGGCCCGACCGCCACCGGCATGAGCTTCAGCCTGTCCTTTGCGCTGATCGGGGTCGGCCATCTCGTCGGTCTGTCGGTCGGCATCGCGATGCTGTTCGGGCTGATCCTGGGCTTCGGCGTCGCGACCCCGCTGCTCGTCTTCCTCCATCACGGCCCGGTCGACGTGCTCACCGCCGCGCCCGACATCTGGAAGCATGAGGTGCGCTTCATCGGCGCAGGCGTGATCGGCGCCGCCGCGCTGTGGACGCTCGGCAAGCTGATCGTGCCGATCGCCCGGGGGCTTACCGATGCGGCCGCCTCGTCGCGCGCGCGCAAAATTCCGGGCGGCGCGATCCTGCCCGTCGAGGAGCGCGACATGCCGGTCGCGATCGTCGGCGCGATCTGCGGCGCGCTGATCATCCCGATCGCCTGGCTGCTCGGCCATTTCGCGAGCGTCGGCCCGCTCGCCGGCATCGCGCTGCCGCTGGCGATCGGCGGCACGCTGTTCGTCTATGTTGCCGGAATCATCACCGCCTCGGTATGCGGCTATATGGCGGGGCTGGTCGGCTCGTCGAACAGCCCGGTGTCGGGGGTCGGAATCCTCGCGATCCTGGCGGCGGCGCTGCTGCTCGCCCTGTTCGTCGGACCCACGGCGGCGACCGCGCCGCATCTCGTCGCCTTCGCGCTGTTCGCGACCGCGATCGTTTTCTCCGCCGCGACGATCGCCAATGACAATCTGCAGGACCTCAAGACCGGCCAGCTGATCGGCGCGACGCCGTGGAAGCAGCAGGTCGCGCTGATGGTCGGCGTCGTCGCGGGCGCGCTGACCATTCCGCCGGTGCTCAACCTGCTCGGCCACGCTTACGGCTTTGGAGAACCCTCGCTCGCGCACCCCAATCCACTGCCGGCTCCGCAGGCGCTGCTGATCAGCGCGCTCGCCGAGGGCGTGCTGGCGCATGACCTCGACTGGAGCCTGATCGGCATCGGCGTCGCGATCGGCGCGGCACTGATCGCGCTCGACGGCTGGCTCGGGCGGACGGGCCGGATGCGGCTGCCCGCACTCGGCGTCGGCATGGCGATCTATTTGCCGATGTCGCTGACGCTGCCGATGGTGGTCGGCGCGCTCGTCGGCCACGCCTGGGAGCGCCGCAACGTCGACGAGGCGACGCGCCGGATCGGGGTGCTGATGGCCTCGGGGCTGATCGTCGGCGAGAGCCTGTTCGGCGTCGTCCACGCGATCCCGATCTCGATCACCGGGCTGCCCAAGCCGCTCGCGGTGGTCGGCGACGATTTCGCGCTCGCGGCGACGGTCGGCGGGTCGCTGCTGTTCGCGGTGCTGGTGGCGCTGACCTATCGCCGCGCGACGACCTTGGGGGCGCGGATAAGCGGTAAGTAACGCGTCATGCCGGACCCGATCCGGCATCTAGAGCCACAAGCGGGAACGCGTGAAGCCCTGGATCCCGGGTCGAGCCCGGGATGACGGATGCGTCTACAGCAGCGCCTCGATCGCCGGGACGAGCGTCTCGGGCTTGGCGGTCGGCGCGTAGCGGGAGACGACCTTGCCGCTCCGGTCGACCAGGAATTTGGTGAAATTCCACTTGATCCGCTCGCTGCCGAGCAGCCCCTTCGCCTCGTGCTTGAGATAGGCGTAGAGCGGGTGCGCGGCGGGGCCGTTGACCTCGATCTTGGCGAACAGCGGAAAGCCGACGCTGTAGGTCAGCGAACAGAAATTGGCGATCTCGGCGGCGTCGCCCGGCTCCTGCGCACCGAACTGGTTGCAGGGAAAGCCGAGCACCGCCAGGCCGCGCGTCGAAAACCGCTCGTGCAGCGACTCGAGCCCGTCATATTGCGGGGTGAAGCCGCATTTGCTCGCGGTGTTGACGATCAGCAGCACCTGTCCGCGATAGTCGGCGAGCGGCTTGGTCTCGCCCGCGATCGTCTCGGCCGAGAAGTCATAGATGCTCGCCATGCGCGTCCCCTATTGGCGCTGGTAGCGGATCGTCGAGCCGTCCATCACCTTGAAGCTCAGCCCCGCCCAGCTCTGCCGCGCGTCGTACCACAGGTCGGTCTGGACGTCGCCGGTCAGCGCGAAATGGTTGGCGCGGATCTGGGTGCCCGCGGCGGTCGGGATCAAGTTGCTGCCGATCGCCGCGATCTTCGGGTGCATCAGCCGCCCGTCCTGGACGTTGATGAACGGCCCGTCGAGCTCGCGGCGGTTCCAGTGCGTCGCGGGCAGCGCGTTGGCGGGCGCCGTGTAGCGCGGCGCCTTGGTCCCCTCGACGACCAGCCCGCTCGCGTCGCGGCGCGCGGTGACGCGCTGCGGCGTGCCATTGTCGCTCGAGACCGCCTGGAGGCCGACGAGCTGATCGCCGACCCAGCTTTCGGTGGCGTGATGGGCAAAGCGATACAAGGTAATGAAGCCGATCTTGACCATCAGGTCGATCGCGATGCGCACGGTCAGCGCGTCGCCGCTGCGCTCGAAGGCAAGCGTGTGGGTGCCGAGCTTGGCGCCCTTGCGGACGATGTCGAAGCCGAGCCGGTCGCCGGGCACCGGAAGCCCCGCCCGAGACAGTGCGGGCATCGCCGCCAGCATCGCGCCACCGAGCAGCAGCTCGCGTCGTTCGATCATGCGCATCCCTTCGCCAAGTTTGGGACGACTGATCGTGCCCGGCCCGTATCGATTCGCCCTTCGCAATAGCAGCAATGGCGCCCGCGCCAGCTTCGAAAGTGACTGGCGCCGCCTAGCGATTGGTCATGGTGCCCGCCGACCCTCGCCGCATTGAAAAGCCGTGTCGCATCCGTTAGAGGGGCCGCTACGCCCCGGCCGCGTCGAAACACGCGTCGGGGCTTATGTCTTTTGGGCCGTCAGGAACCGCGCATGGCACGTCGCCGCCAGATCTACGAAGGCAAGGCCAAGATCCTCTACGAGGGCCCCGAACCCGGCACGCTCATCCAATATTTCAAGGACGACGCGACCGCGTTCAACGCCCAGAAGAAGGGCACGATCAGCGGCAAGGGCGTGCTCAACAACCGCATCTCCGAGCATGTCTTCACGATGCTCGGCAATATCGGCGTGCCGACCCACTTCATACGGCGTCTCAACATGCGCGAGCAGCTGATCCGCCAGGTCGAGATCATCCCGATCGAGATCGTGGTGCGCAACGTCGTCGCGGGCAGCCTCGCCAAGCGCCTCGGCATCGAGGAGGGCACGCAGCTGCCCCGCACAATCATCGAATATTATTACAAGGACGATGCGCTCGGCGACCCGATGGTCACCGACGAGCATATCGCCTGCTTCGGCTGGGCGAGCCAGGAGGAGATGCACGACATCTCCGACATGGCGATCCGCGTGAACGACTTTCTGACCGGGCTGTTCGCGGGGATCAACATCCGGCTGGTCGACTTCAAGCTCGAGTTCGGCCGCCTGTGGGAGAATGATTTCGCGCGCGTGATCCTCGCCGACGAGATCAGCCCCGACGGCTGCCGGCTGTGGGACATGGCCACCAACGAGAAGCTCGACAAGGATCGTTTCCGCCAGGATCTCGGCGGCGAGGTCGAAGCCTATCAGGAGGTCGCGCGCCGGCTGGGGCTGCTTCCCGAAGGCGCCGAGACCTCGGTGCTCGACATGGAAAGCCACCGCAAGAAGCGCGGCAAGTAAGGCCACGTCCGCCATCCTGACGAAGGCCAGGATCTGACGCGCTACGCCTGTCTGCCAGACAGTATCGACATTCAGCGTAAGGCATCGGTTCGTCCATCATCGTGGCCGTCGTCCCGACGGAAGTCGGGATCCATGGACACGGCCTGTTCGCAACCGGGCCCGACATTGGCGTGGCGGCACTGCCGCCCGACAATGACGAATCCTCGGAATATCGACGTGTCGCCGTCCATGGGTCCCGGCTTTCGCCGGGACGACGAAGACATCCGAATGTCGATCCATGCCAGCGCGGCGTCTCTGCATCCTGAACCAAGGCCAGGATGACGACGGCCGCGAGGCTTGCCCTACCCCCGCCGTCATTCCTGCGAAGGCGAGAATCCATAGACGCGGCGCCGGACGAGCGAACGCCGCGTCTATGGATCCCGGACCGAGCCCGTCCTGAGCCTGTCGAAGGGTCCGGGATGACGAAGAGAAGTGGCCGACCCGAACAGCTTACGCATCCTTCATGCACCCCTCGCCTTCGTCGGGCGTTGCCTGACCGAATGGCCACCGCATCCCGTCCCGCCGCCGACCTCCCGACCCGTGACCCGCCGGTCCGCGAGGCGATCGGCATCGCGCGCGTGCTGTGCATTCTCGGCATCGTCTATGTCCACGCCTGGACCGGGCTCGACGGCGACCGACTCGCCAAGCTCGACTCGACGCATCAGGGCATCCTGCGCTGGGTGCTGATCGAGCTCGTCGGGCGCAGCGCGGTGCCGCTGCTCGGCGCGATCTCGGGCTGGCTGTCGGGGCCATCGGCGCGCAAACGCAGCTACGCGGGCTTCGTCAGGGTCAAGGCACGCACCATCCTGGCGCCGATGCTGCTGTGGAACGTCATCGCGCTCGTGCTGGTCAGTGGCTTCGCTTATTGGGGCCATCTCGCCGCCCCCATCCCGGCGAACCTGTGGGAGGCGCTCGACTGGATCGGCTGCGTGACCCAGCCCAATCCGATCAACGTCCAGATCAGTTTCCTGCGCGACCTCTTCCTGTGCATGTGCGCGGCGCCACTGTTCGCACGGCTCAGCGACCGCTGGCTCTGGGCGGCGTGGGGCCTGGCCCTGCTCTGGTCGGCGAGCGGGTTCGTGTTCCCGCTGCTGCTGCGGCCGCCGATCCTGCTGTTCTTCCTGTCGGGCATGCTCGCGCGCCGCGCCGGCACCGCCGAGCGCATCGCCGCCTGGCCGCTCTGGGCCTGCCTGCTGCCCTATCTGCTGTTCGCGCCCGCCAAGATCGCCGCCTCGAGCTTCTACGACGCCTGGCTCAAGACGCATGTCGCCGCCGCCGACGCGATCGACCTGCCAATCCGCTTCGCCGCAGCGCTCGCGCTGTGGCGGATCGCGCTCGCGCTGGTGCCCCGCTTGCTCGGCCGCACCATCGTCGGGCTCGAACGCTATGCCTTCCTGCTGTTCTGCTGCCATCTCGTACTGATCTGGCTGATCGGGCCGTTGATCGGTCACGCGGTCGGCAAGATGGGGACGCCGCTCTACCCGCCCTATCTGCTGCTCCAGCCGCTGCTCGCGCTCGGCGGCACGATCCTGGTCGGGCGCGCGCTGGAGTGGGTCTCGCGGCCGACTGCGGGGCTGCTCAGCGGTGGTCGGCTCGCCGCGCCGCGTCCTGCACGCTTGCCCCGCGGCGCCACTTCCGCCAAAGGGACCGCGTCACCGCCCGGAGCGATTTCATGAAGACCCGCGTCATCGTCACCCTCAAGTCCGGCGTGCTCGATCCGCAGGGCAAGGCCGTCCATCACGCGCTGACCGGGCTCGGCTTCGGCGGCGTCAACGACGTCCGCATCGGCAAGATCGTCGAGCTCGATCTCGCCGACGGCACCGACGCCGCTGCGCTCGACGAGATGTGCCGCAAGCTGCTCGCCAACACGGTGATCGAGAATTATCGGATCGAACAGGCCTGAGGAGGCTCATATGAAGAGCGCCGTCATCGTCTTCCCCGGTTCCAACTGCGACCGCGACCTCGCCGTCGCGCTGCGCGAGACCACCGGTGCCGACCCTGTCATGGTCTGGCACGGCGAGACCAGCCTGCCCGACGGCATCGACATCATCGGCGTCCCCGGCGGCTTCTCCTACGGCGACTACCTGCGCTCGGGGGCGATGGCCGCTCGTTCGCCGGTGATGCGCGCGGTGGCCGACGCCGCCGCCAAGGGCGTCGCGGTGCTCGGCGTCTGCAACGGCTTCCAGGTGCTCACGGAAACGGGGCTGCTGCCCGGCGCGCTGATGCGCAACGCCGGGCTCAACTTCGTGTGCCGCGACGTCGAGCTCACCGTCGCCAATGCCCAGACGATGTTCACCGCGCGCTACGACGATGCCGAGGCGATCAAGATCCCGGTCGCGCATCACGACGGCAACTACTTCGCCGACGATGCCACGCTCGACCGGCTCGAGGGCGAGGGCCGCGTCGCCTTCCGCTATGCCGGACCGGTCAACGGGTCGGCGCGGCATATCGCGGGCATCGTCAACGACGCCGGCAACGTGCTCGGCCTGATGCCGCACCCCGAACGCATGATCGAGACCAGCGCGCACGGCCGCGCCGACGGGCGCCGGCTGTTCGAGGGCCTGATCGAAGCGCTGGGCTGATTTCCCGTTCCCCGGCGCAGGCCGGGGCCCAGGCCTCACGTCTATATTCGATCGTCGCGCCCCCCATACGCTCCGGGCCTGGGCCCCGGCTTTCGCCGGGGAACGGGTTGCCTACCTCCGCCGCCCGAACGGCGAGAAATTGGTGGCCCGGTCGAACACATCGACCCCCTCGGAGCGCTTGAGGAATTCTACCACCGCATAGGTGACCGGGGTCAGCAGCACCTCCCACCCGACCTTCATCGCCCAGTTGGTGACCATCACGGTCAGCACCAGCGCATACGTCCAGCCGCCCGCGCCCCAGAAGGCGAGCGGGTAGAAGATCAGGCTGTCGACGCCCTGGCCGAACACGGTCGAGCCGACCGTGCGCGTCCACAGATGCCGTCCGTCGGTCCAAACCTTCATCCGCGCCAGCACGAAAGCGTTGACGAACTCGCCCGCCCAGAAGGCGCAGACGCTCGCCAAGACGATCCGCGGCACCTGCCCGAACACCGCCTCATAGGCGGGCTGGTTGGTCCAATCGGCGGCCGGCGGCAGCGCCACCACCACCCACGCCATGAACGCCATGAACAGCACGGCGGCAAACCCCGCCCAGATGCAGCGCCGCGCGCGGGCATAGCCATAGACTTCGGTCAGCACGTCGCCGAGCACATAGGAGATCGGGAAGAACAGGATGCCCGCGCCGAAGGTGAAGCCGTGCAGCGTCGCGACCTTGCCCGCGCCGATCACGTTGGACAGCAGCAGGATCGCGACGAATGCTGCCATCAGGAGGTCGTAATGGCGAAAGCCGCGCTGTTCCGCGGCGGTGGCATCGATCGGGCGCGGCGCGGCGGGGCTGTCGGTCATGCCGCCACCGTATCGTGGTTTCCCGGTCGCGCAATCCGCGCTAAGCGGACGCAACGCGCCCGTAGCTCAGCTGGATAGAGCACGAGCCTTCTAAGCTTGTGGTCGCAGGTTCAAGTCCTGCCGGGCGCGCCATATCCTCGTCTGTTCATGGCCAGCCCCGTTCGCCCGCCGGCGTCGCGCGTCGCGGCTCGATGTCGTTGACGCCTATCCTCGAACAAGGCAGCATTCACCCCGGTAGCACGCGGCAGCGGGCGCCCGACCGGGGAGCAGCCATCATGAAGACGGGCTTCTTGACAGCATTCGCGATCTTGGCGTTGCCGATGGCGGCGGTGGCCGCCGATCCGCCCGGCCACATCACGGGGCTCGGCGGCGTGTTCGTGACCAGCAAGGACCCGACGGCGCTGGCCGCCTGGTACCGGGACGTGCTCGGCATCCGTCTCGAACCCTGGGGCGGCGCGATATTGCGCTACGATGCCTCGGGCCATCCGCCGATGGCGCTCTGGAACGCGATGCCGCAAGACAGCGACGAGATCACCCCGTCGCACCGTGCGTTCATGATCAACTTCGCGGTCGACGACCTCGATGCCTTCGTGAAGCGGCTGGACGCCAAGGGCGTGAAGATCCTCACGCGCACGCAGGACAAGACCGGCAAGTTCGCCTCCATCCTTGACCCAGACGGGACCAAAATCGAGTTCTGGCAACCACCCGCGAAATGACCGCGCCGGCCCTCCCGCCGCGCGGGCGTTGAGGATTTTGCCGACCGGCTGCACCGGCCTCGCGACGTGCGCGCGCGACATGCTGGCGGCATCGCCCCAACCGGCCTAGAGCACGCGCCATGCTCCGGATAACCGACCTCAAACTGCCGCTCGGCCACGCCCCCGAGGCGCTCGCCGCCGCGGTGCTCGACCGGCTCGCCCTGACCGCGGACGCGCTGCTCGACTTCGCCGTCGCCCGCCGCGCCAATGATGCGCGGCGCAAGTCGGCGATCGTGATGGTCTATTCGGTCGACGTCGCGGTGCGCGACGAGGCGGCGGTATTGGCGCGCTTCGCCGGCGACCCGCATGTCCGCCCGACCCCCGATACGCGCTATCGCTTCGCATGCCCCGTCCCGATGGCGGCGCCCGCGGTCCGCCCCGTCGTGGTCGGCACCGGCCCGTGCGGGCTGTTTGCCGCGCTGATCCTCGCGCAGATGGGCTTGCGCCCGATCGTGCTCGACCGCGGCAAGGTCGTGCGCGAGCGGACCCGCGACACCTGGGGGCTGTGGCGGCGCGGCGTGCTCGATCCCGAATCGAACGTGCAGTTCGGCGAGGGCGGCGCGGGCACCTTCTCCGACGGCAAATTGTGGAGCCAGGTCAAGGATCCGCGCCATCTGGGCCGAAAGGTGCTGACCGAATTCGTCACCGCCGGCGCCCCGCCCGAGATCCTCACCGAAGCGCATCCGCATATCGGCACCTTCCGGCTGGTGACGATGGTCGAGCATATGCGCGCCACGATCGAGGCGCTCGGCGGCGAATATCGCTGGGGCCAGCGCGTCGACGATCTCGACGTCGCCACCGACGCCGACGGGACGCGGCGCATCCGCGGCCTGCAGCTCTCGACCGGCGACCATCTCGCCGCCGACCATGTCGTGCTGGCGATCGGCCACAGCGCGCGCGACACTTTCAAGATGCTCCACGCGCGCGGCGTGCATATCGAGGCGAAACCCTTCTCGATCGGGGTGCGGATCGAGCATCCGCAATCCTGGATCGACCAGGCGCGCTTTGGGGCGTGCGCGAAACATCCCGATCTTGGTGCCGCCGCCTATACGCTGTCGCATCACTGCGCCAACGACCGCACCGTCTACAGCTTCTGCATGTGCCCGGGCGGCCGCGTCGTGGCGGCGACGTCGGAGCCTGGCCGCGTCGTCACCAACGGCATGAGCCAATATTCGCGCGCCGAGTTCAACGCCAATTCGGGGCTCGTCGTCGGCATCGATCCCGAGCGCGACTATCCCGGTGACCCGCTCGCCGGGATCGACCTGCAGCGCCGGCTCGAGGAAGCCGCCTTCGTCGCGGGCGGGTCGAGCTATGCGGCACCCGGCCAGCGCGTCGGCGATTTTCTGGCAGGCCGTCCCTCCAGCGCGTTCGGCGAGGTCGTGCCGTCCTACAAGCCGGGCGTGACGCTGACCGATCTTGCGGAATGCCTGCCCGCCTTCGCGGTCGACGCGATCCGCGAGGCGTTGCCCGTCTTCGGCCGCCAGATCGCCGGCTACGACCATCCCGATGCGATGCTGACCGGGGTCGAGACGCGCACCTCCTCGCCGATCCGCATTACCCGCGGGCGCGATTTCCAGAGCCTCAACACGCGGCAGCTCTTCCCGGCAGGCGAAGGTGCTGGCTATGCCGGCGGGATCCTGTCGGCGGCGATCGACGGCATCAAGGTCGCCGAGGCGGTCGCGCTGAGCATCGCGGCGGGCGGCCAGGCGGATCCGCGCTAGGGCTGGAGCATCCCGCCGATCAGCGTCTCCGTTCCGGGGCCGATCGATATGTCACGCCCGTAGGACGGATCGACATTCAGCGGTGGCCGGCTCGCTGCGACCAACGAAACGTCATGCTGAACGTGTTTCAGCATCCCCTTTGCTGCGATCATACCGCCTGGGGCGCGCGGGATGCTGAAACGAGTTCAGCATGACAGGTAAAAGCGACGGCTATCGTTCGACAAAATCCAATGTCGATCCGCCCTAGCCGTTCAGATACGCCCACACCTTCGAGATCACGACCGATCCCTCGCCGACCCCGGAGGCGACGCGCTTGACCGAGCCCGCGCGCACGTCGCCGACCGCGAAGATGCCGGGGTCCGAGCTCGCATAAGGCGAGCCGCCGCCGACATCGCCACCGGTCAGCACGAACCCCTTGTCGTCGAGCGCCACCAGCCCCGAGAGCCAGCCGCTGTTCGGCGAGGCGCCGACCATGATGAACAGCGCACAGCTTGCGACCTCGCGCGTCGTTCCGTCCGCAACGGTGCGGACCGTGACACCCTCGAGCTTGTCGTCGCCGTGCAGCGCGCTGACCTCGGCGCCATATTCGATCGTGATCGCCGGATCCGCCTCGAGCCGGCTGGACAGATAGTTCGACATCGACGCAGCAAGCGACGTACCGCGCACCAACAGGCGGACATGCGTCGCGGCGCGACTGAGAAACATCGCCGCCTGCCCCGCCGAATTGCCGCCGCCGATGACGATCGCCTCGGACTCGTGGCAATAGCGCGCCTCGTTCTCGGTCGCGGCATAATAGACCCCCGCGCCCTCGAACTCGGCAAGCCGATCGATCGGCAGACGCCGATATTGGACACCGGTCGCCACCACGACCGCGCGGGCGCGCACCCGCTGGTCATTGTCGAAGGTCGCGCAGAAGCTGCGGTCCTCGAGCCGCTCGAGCTTGGCGACACGCCGCGGCATCACGAAGCGCGTACCGAACTTCATCGCCTGGACCTCGCCGCGCCAGACCAGGTCCGCGCCCGAAATGCCGGTCGGGAACCCCATATAATTCTCGATCCGGCTCGACGTGCCCGCCTGCCCGCCGATCGCGATATCCTCGACGACCAATGCGCCGAGCCCTTCCGCCCCCGCATAGACGCCCGCCGCGACGCCTGCGGGGCCGCCGCCGACGATCAGCAGGTCGAACGCCTCGTCGTCGACCAGATCGCGATTGAGCCCGAGCAGCCGCGCGACCTTGTCGGGCGTCGGGTCGGCGACGATGTTGTCGCGGCCGAAGATCACCGCCGGCCGGTCGGCGCTGATCGCGCAGCTGGTCGCGACGCTGTCGGCCTCGGCGCTACCCAGCGGGTAGGAGGAATAGGGCAGCCGGTTGCGGCTGGCGAAGTCGGCGATGCGGCGGACGCCGCGGTCGACCTCCTCGCCGATCAGCACCAGCGAGCCGTCGTGCGCATCGAGCTGGCGGCGGCGGCGCGCGGCGAGAACGGTGATGACGATGTCGGACATTTCGGGAATGTCGGACATCAAGCGGAGCATCGCCCTACGCGGTACCACGATCATGCGCGTATCGCGGACGGCGCGCATCGCCATCGACCAGTTGCCGCCGTTGAGGAACGCGATCTCGGCCATGAATTGCGTCGGACCGAGCGTCGAGGGCAGATGACGCTCGCCGGTGAAGGCGTTGACCACCTCGATTTCGCCGTCCTCGATGTAGAGGAAGCTGTCGACCGGATCGCCCGGCTGCACGACGAACCGGCCGGCGGGATAATGAGCGATCGTGCCCGCGGCGCGCACCGCCTCGACATGCGACGCCGCGAGCGGCACGCGCTGCATCTCGCGCAAGTCACGACCAATCGTTTCCATGCTGCTGTCCTCGCCCCCGGAGACGCGATCCTGCCGCGGCGCGGCGCAATGCGCAACGCGGCAGCGTCAGCGCGTCAGATAAGCGAGCATCGAGCGCGTCACCGCACCCTCGGCGGCGCGGTCGAAGGCGGCGAACATCGGGCCGGTGTTGATCTCGAGGAAGACCGGTTGTGCGTCGCCGTCGCGGGTCTTGAGATCGCAGGCGGCGAAGTCGCAGCGCACCGCCGCGGCGACCCGGCGGCAGCCCTCGACGGCCTCGGCGATCGGGCCGAGCCGACCGCGATAGTCGAGCCGCGTCGCGGGGTCGGGGCGATAGTCGAGCGCGGTCGAGGCGATCTCGAACACATGCGTATCGTCGCCGATCACGAAGACGCGATATTCGGGATAGCCGAGCCGTTCCTGGACGATCGCCGGGATCGGCGCGCGGTGCGCCGCCGGATCCTGCCCGTCCAGCGCATCGGCGAGCGGCTGGACATAGGCCCCGCCACCGACCGGCTTGGCGATGGACGCCGTCGCGTCCCGCGCTCTGACCGCGCGCAGATCGTTGCCGATCCAACTCGTCGGGATCGACAGGCCCAGCGTCCGCGCCAGCTGGAGCTGATAGGGTTTGATCCCCGACTGCGGCGAGATCTCGCGATTGAAGAGCCGGATCTCGGGCCGTCCCGCCGCCCACCCCAGCAGTATATTGTGCCAGCCGAGCGCGCGGTCGAGCGGGGCAGAAGGGTTGCGCGGTGTGAACACATCGTAGCGCAGGAACAGGCCCGCGGGATCCACCGCGGCACCGTCGATGATCATCCGCCCGGTCGCGACATCCCAGTCGAGGCATGGCTCCGCGTCCAGGTCGACAAGCACCGGGACGACGCCCAACCCGTGGCGGTGCGCCGCCTCGATCAGACAGGCGAGACTCGGATCGCCACGCCCCCCGCCGATAAGAATGTCGCGCGGCGCTGGCCGCGTCACGCCGGTCAGCGTATGCCAAAGGCGTTGATCCCGCCCAGCGCGACATTCTCCCATGGATCAGGCTGCGGCTTGAACTGCTCGCTACCGGGGGCGGACCAATGTTCGGCGGCGAATATCGAAAGATGCTCGGCGATCGGCAACGAGGCGCCGTGTTCCCCGGGGAAGAAGGTCGGCGTCTCCCCGAGGAAATGCGTCGGCCCCTCTTCGCCGTAGACTAGCGTCGTGATCGGCGGCTGATGCTCTTCGCCTACGGCAAACGTGGACATATGCTCCTCGCCGGCCGCGAAGGTCTTCGCGCCGATCAGGTCGGCCGCCGCGGCGGGCGACGGCCGCCCACCCTGCGCCTCGCCGGCGATCTGCGTCGTCGGCGGCGACTCCTCGCCGAAGACCAGCGAGGTGATGCCGCCATGACCGCCGATGCCGTGTTCGACGAGCAGGCGCGTCAGCTCGTTGGTGCGCGCGTGGACCTTGACGCCGACGATCTTCGCGGCGTCCTTCCAGACATGATGCGCGACCGCCTGAACGGGGAAGGCGACGAAGACCTCCTCCGGCGGCGTGCCGACAAAGGCCAGATCGAGAATACCGTCGGCCGACAATTCCTCTTCCAACGGCACCAGCGCAATGTCGTTCCACCCCGTGGAGACGACGGTGCCAGCCGCGGTGATCAGCAATTCCGGCGGATTGGACTTGGTAAGCGCCAATTGGATGCCATTGACCGAATAAACACGCGTCGTCCTCGCCATGCTCCGTCTCCAGACCGCGACTATCTCGTCATCCGCGACGATCTATTCGCAGGCTAGGAGGCGCGATTATTGAGAACAAGCAATGATGGGACCGATTTGGCGAGTTTACCTACGCCCCGCCACGACAGGACCGACGCGCCTCGATGCCGGCTCAGAGATCGAATTCGAGCTCCGCCATCACCGTCCGCGGCGCGCCGGAATAGGCCGTGTTCGCGCCCGGACTGCCGACGATGTTGCCGTCTGCGATCGACGAGAAATAGCGCTTGTCGCCGATGTTGATCACATTGAGCCGGAGCGTCTCGTGGTGGTCGAACCACGCCGCGGTATAGCGCACGCCGAGGTCGACGGTCGCATAAGCTGGCGCGAAGCTCGTGTTGGTGTTGGTCGCCGCGCGATCGCTCTCGTAATGGACCGCGCCGGTCACCGCGAAGCCGCCCGCGATCGCCGGATGGAAGTCGGCGGTGACGTCGCTCTTGAAGCGCGGCACGCCGACGACGCGTCCGTCGTTGGTCGCGGCCACGCCGGTGTCGACCAGCCGCGCGTCGATATAGGTCACGCCGCCGAACAGGCTGAGCGACGGCGTCAGCGACCCCTGCCCGAACAGTTCGCCGCCCCAATTGCGCTGCGTGCCGACCACCGCGAAGATGTTGGTGACCGCGCTGGTGGTGGCGAGCGGGCGGGTCATGCGAAAGCCCGCAGCGCTGATCAGGAAGTCCGGAGTCAGCTGATATTTGGCGCCGGCCTCATATTCGCGGTCGCGGTAGGGCGACAGGATCTGGTTGACGTTGACGGTGCCCGCCGGCGCGCTTTCGCCCTGCTCGACGCTGTTGGCGTAGGTGGCATAGAGGGTGACCGCGTCGACCGGCTTGTAGGTCAGGCTGACGGTGCCGCTGACGACGCCATTCTCGCGATCGGCGCTGGTGACCGCGCCGGTGGTCGACCAGCTTCGCGAGTTGAGGAACGAGGTACTGAGCGTCCCTTGCAGGGCGATGCGGTCGTCGAGGTGAAGCGTATCGCTGGTGACGATCGACTGCACCGCGAGGCGCGCGGACTTGTATTCGCCGCCATCGAGAGGGGTCGCCTTGGTCGGCAGGATGGTCGGGTTGGCGAGGTTGCCGGTGCCGAGCGCGACCGCGATCGACTTGCGGTAGCTGTACTGGCCGTTGACGAACCCGTTGGTGCCGATCGCGATGTCGTTGGCGAGGCCGAAGATCGGCACGGTGCCGGTCAGCGCGGCGGTGTTGCTGGCGACGGTGAAGCGCGGCACCGCGGTGAAGTTCTTGGTGACGGTGTAATCGCCGGCATTGTCGGTCAGCGTGTTGGTAATGCCGTAGAGGCCGCGATCGGCATTCTGGTAGAGGCCGCCCACCTCGAATTTCCAGCCGCCGCCGAGATCGTGCTTGAACTTCATCAGGCCGGTGTCGGTCCTGAGGTCGACGCCTGCGTCGGGCTGGCCATAGCCGGGGCGGGTCGGATCGATCGCCGCGGGCAGCACGGTCTTGCCGCCGGTGAAATAGACGATGCTGCCCGGCAGCCCGTAGCCGCGCGTCTCATAATGGCTGGCATCGGCCTCGATCACGGTGAAGTCGTCGAGATGGATGTCGAAGTCGGCCGAGATCAGCGTGCGGTTGAAATGGCTGCCGTCGACATAGCCCTCGCCCTCGCCGTGGACGATGTTGAAGCGGTAGCCGATCGGGCCGGCGGTCGCGCTCGCGTCGACCTGCCCGGTCCATAGCCCCCGCGCGTCGAAGCTGCCGACGAGACGGAGCAGCAGCGCGTCGGTCGGGCGCTTGAGCTGATAGTCGAACACGCCGGCCGGCGACTGCGGGCCGTAGAGCGCGCCGGTCAGCCCGTTGAGGACCTGGACGCTGGCGAGATTCTCGGCGGGGATGGCGGTGGTGCCGACGATGTTGAGCCCGTCGAGGCGCGTGTCCTGCACGATGCTGCCCTGGAAGCCGCGGGACTGCGGCCGCGACACCTCGAAACCCTGCTGATCGCGCACCTCGACCGAGGGCAGGTAGCGCAAGATGTCGTTGACCGTGCGCGCTTGGTTGTTGACGATCAGCGCCTCGGGCACGATCGTAATCGACGCCGGCGTATCGGCAACAGGGCGATCGCCGAGCGGCCCGAGATCGGCGTCCTTGCCGGCATAGGCGGCGTCGGCGGCATAGGCCTTGTCGGCGGTGACGACGATCTCGCCGGTATTGGTCGGAGCGGCGGTCTGCGCCCAGGCGGCGCTCGCCATCCCCCAGGCGACGGCAGCGAGCGAAACGAGACGGATTTCGGCACGGCCGAGGCACAGGATCGACATACGCAACTCCCCTTCGCGCTATGTTTGCGCAAATATCGCGGCGCCCTTGCCGGACTATGTCGCTGGCGCATAGTGACAATCCGGCAAGGTCCGGGCGGAACACCGATCGCCCGGCGATTGCGGCGTTACGGCAACAAGGATGGTATGATGGTGTCGCGTTTCCAGGCCGCCTTGCTCGCGACATTCGCAGCGCTGCTAACCCCGGCCGCCGCGCGGTCCGACACCGTGGACGTCTATGCCGCCGGCAGTTTACGCGGCGTGATGTTGGCGCTGGCACCAAAGGCGCTGGCCGTGGGCATCACGCTCCAGCCCTCCTTCGGCGGCTCGGGGGAGTTGCGCGATCGGATCGACCGGGGCGCAAAGCCCGACCTGCTGCTCTCGGCCGACATGACATCCCCCCGCGGGCTCGCGGACGGCGGTCGCACGGTGGTGCCGGCGATCGCCTTTGCACGCAACCGGCTGTGCCTCGTCGCACGGCGAGCGCTGGACCTCACGCCCGAGACCTTCGTGTCGCGCCTGCTTCGTCCGGACGTGCGCATCAAGACGTCGAAGCCGATCGCCGATCCGTCGGGCGACTATGCGATGGCGATGTTCGACTTGATCGATGCGGCGCGACCCGGCGCGGGCAAGGCGCTGCGCGCCAAGGCCGACGCCCAGATGGCCGCGTCGGCGCCGGCGACCACCCCCGGCCAAAATGCGACCGCAGCGCTGTTCGCCGCACAGCGCATCGACGTCGCGGTGACCTATTGCAGCGCGAGCGCCGATCTCGCGAGGGCAGCGCCCGGTCTGACGAGCATCGCCGTACCGGCCGCGTTCGATCCCAAGCCCGTCTTCGGCATCGCGCTGCTGACGGCCAAGCCCGCCGCGCTCCGGCTGGCGCTGCTCTTGCTCTCGGATGCCGGACAGGCGGCCCTGAGCTCCGCCGGGCTGATCCCCTTGGCCGATGGCGGGAGACCGTAGGGCCGGTCGCCAGAGTTGATTATGGGATCATGTCAGCGTGCCGGCCCGGCCCGCTGCGAACGGTCGATGTCGACGAGCAGCCGCAGCATGTCGGCGGGGATCGCCTGTCCGCGCGGCTGCGTGAACGCCTGGTTGAGTGCTTCTGCCACAAGCCGGCCCCTTGGAAGATTGTCGTCGCCACCCGTCATCGGCCGGATCATCGACTCGCGCGCCGCGCTTCGCAATTAGATGAAGGTCTTGGCGGCATCACACCCCCGCCGATCGACCGGCCCGTTCACCGGCGATTGCGAGCCGGAGGACGACGGGATATCGCCCCGCGTTCCCGCCTCTGCAGGATAATGCGCATGATCCCCTCGCCGGAGCCGACGCTCTGCTACATCGCGCACGCCAGTCTCCTCGCTTATGTCGAGGCGCTGGCGCAGGCGATCGAAGCGGACGCCTGGCGCGCGGACTTCCTCGTCGGCATCGGCCGTGGCGGCCTCGTGCCGGCCACCTATCTGTCGCACCGCACCGATATTGCGATGCTGTCGGTCGATCGGTCGTCGAGGGTCGCCGGTTTCGCCGACGACTTGCTGGCCAAGCTCGCCCGCCAAACGAGGGAGGGCGCGCGCCTCCTGTTCGTCGACGACATCAACGACAGCGGCGCGACGATCGCCGCTCTGCGCGACACGATCCGCGCGCAGGGCGGCGTCGCGGATCGGCTGCGCGTCGCGGTGCTGATCGACAACAGCCGGTCGATCGCCCGCGTCGACTATCGGGCACGCACGATCGACCGCCGGACCGACAAGGACTGGTTCGTCTTCCCCTGGGAAGCCGTCGCGCCGCGTAACCGGCTGGTCGACGATGCGCGGGACGTTCCCGAACGGCTGGGCTGAGCGCCAGGACCGTCATTCAGCGCCGTTGACACGCGCCCTGCGCGCCGGTCAGGGAGCGCTACCATTCGGCTATCCGCAGGGTCATCACGATGCAGCGCCTCTCCTCGACCACGCTCGGCCGATTGCCTGTATCGGTGCGCCGACCACGCTATGCGCGGGCCGACGTCCGCAACGGCGTCGTCCATCTCGGGATCGGCGCGTTCCACCGTGCGCACCAGGCCGCGGTGTTCGACGCGGCGCTCGGCGCGGGCGACCTGCGCTGGGGGATCCTCGGCGTGTCGCTCCGGTCGCCGGGCGTGCGCGACCAGCTGGTGCCGCAAGACGGGCTCTACACGATGCTGGTGCGCGACGGCGCGGGCGAACAGGCGCAGATCATCGGCGCGGTACGCGACGTGCTGGTCGCCCCCGAGGATCCCGCGCGGGTGATCGCGGCGCTCGCCCACCCCGACACGCATATCGTCACGCTGACGGTGACCGAGAAGGGCTATTGCATCGATGCCGCGACCGCCGCGCTCGACCGCGGCAACGCCGACGTCGCGCAGGATCTCGCCGACCTGTCGGCGCCGCGCACCGCACCCGGCTTTCTCGTCGCCGGGCTGGCGGCACGCCATGCTGCCGGGCTGCCGCCGTTCACCGCGCTGTCGTGCGACAACCTGCCGCACAACGGTCGGCTGCTGCGTGCGGCGGTGATCGAGATGGCCAGGGCGCACGATCCCGCGCTCGCCGACTGGATCGCCCAGCACGGCGCCTTTCCCCAGTCGATGGTCGACCGCATCGTACCGGCGACCGACCCGCGCGACATCGCGACGCTGGCCGAGACGACCGGCCTGCAGGATCAGGGCCTCGTCAAGACCGAGCCGTTTCTGCAGTGGGTGATCGAGGATCGCTTCTGCGGACCGCGGCCGGATTTCGCGGCATTCGGCGTCCAGCTCACCGATCGCGTCGAGCCTTGGGAAGACGCCAAGCTGCGGTTGCTCAACGGCGCCCATTCGGGGATCGCCTATCTTGGCGGCCTCGCCGGCATCGACCATGTCCACGAATTCGTCGCGCGCGCCGACGGCCGCGCCTTCGTCGAGGCGCTGTGGGACGAGAGCGCGGCAACGTTGACGCCGCCGCCCGGGCTCGATGTCGCCGCCTATCGCGGTCAGCTGATGGCGCGCTTCACCAATCCGGCGCTGGCGCACCGCACCCGCCAGATCGCGATGGACGGATCGCAGAAGCTGCCGCAGCGCCTGCTCGCGCCGATCGCGATCCGGCGCGCGCGCGGCCTGTCGGTCGACGCCCTTGCGCTCGGCGTCGCGGCCTGGATGCTGTGGCAGCGCGGGCTCGACGAGGCCGGCACGCCGTTCACGGTCGACGACCCGCTGGCCGCCGTCACCGCCGCGCGACTGGACGGCGTCACCGATCCCGCGGCGCAGGTCGCGGCGCTGATGGCGATCGAGGCGATCTTCCCGCGCGACCTGGCCGAGGATGACGCACTGCGCGCGACGCTGACCGGGCAGGTCACGCGTCTCGCGCGGGACGGCGCGCTCGCGACGCTACGCGCCCTTGGCGAAGCGGCCGTCTAACGACCGCCCGGCGCCCCGGCATCGGGAACGAGTCGCGAGCGGTCGATCGCGGCGATGCTGGTCGCCCCGGTGAGCGCCATCGCCACGCGCATCTCGGCCTCGACGAGCTTGAGCATGTGCGTGACACCCGCCTCCCCCGCCGCCGCGAGCGCATAGACCCACGCCCGCCCGAGCAGGACGCCCTGCGCGCCGAGCGCGAGCAGACGGATCACGTCGAGCCCCGACCGCACGCCGCCATCCGCGAGCACGGTCAGCGCACCACCGACCGCATCGACGATCGGCGGGAGCGCCCGTGCGGTCGACGGCACGCCGTCGAGCTGGCGGCCGCCATGGTTGGAGACGACGATGCCATCGGCACCGATGTCGGCAGCGATCCTGGCATCCTCGGCGTCGAGTATGCCCTTGATGATCAGCGGGCCACCCCATTCCGATCGGATGAAGTCGAGATCGCGCCAGCTCACCGTCGGATCGAAATTATTGCGCATCCACGCGAAAAAGTCCTCGAGCCCGCTATTCTTGCCGAGCACCGGGGCGACATTGCCGAGCTGGTGCGGACGGCCATGGATCCCGACGTCCCAAGCCCAGCGCGGATGGGTGACGCCCTGCCAGATGCGGCGCAGCGATCCGGCGGCGCCCGCCGCCCCCGCGAGGCCGGAATGATAGTCGCGGTAGCGCGACCCCGGCACCGGCATGTCGACGGTGAACACCAGCGCCGAGCAGCCCAGCCCCCGCGCCTTCTGCAGCAGGTCGCGCATGAAGCCGCGGTCGCGGATCATGTAGAGCTGGAACCAGAAGGGATTGACGACGCCCGCTGCGACCTCGTCGAGCGGGCAGGCCGAGACGGTCGACAGGCAGAAGGGAATGCCCGCCGCCTCCGCCGCGCGCGCCGCCTGCACCTCGCCGCGCCTTGCGTTCATGCCGGCCAGCCCGATCGGGGCCAGCGCCACCGGCAGCGCCATCTTGCGACCGAACAATTCGGTCGAGACGTCGATCGTCGAGACGTCGGTCAGCACGCGCTGGCGCAGCGCGATCGCTTCGAGGTCGGCGACGTTCCGCCGCAGCGTCACCTCGGCATAGGAGCCACCGTCGATATATTCGAACAGGAAGGGCGGCAGCCGCCGGCGCGCCAGCTCGCGATAGTCGAGTGCGGATGCGGCACGCCTCATCGCGGGGTCACGCCCAGGCTGCCGTCGACGGGCGCCGCGGCACCGGTAACACAGACGATCCGTTCCTCGAGACGCACTGCACACAGCCTTTCATCATGACGCCGCGGAGCCGCGCCAGCCGCGCGATCGCTCACGGTGACACGGACATCGTCGACGGACGCACCATCCGTGATTCATGCCTATATTGCGCGGCGTTCGACACGTCGATTGCGCCGACGATGCGACAATCTTATCGCCGCGTTGAAGCCCCGCGATCGAACGCATCGCTCGGCGATTCTACCACGATGTCTCGCTCCGCTACCCCTACGCATGAAGGACCGCATCCATGAAGCTCTGCCGCTACGGCCCCAAAGGCGCCGAGAAGCCCGGCCTGATCGACGCCGACGGCCGCATCCGCGACCTGTCGTCGCAGGTCGCGGACATCGGCGGCGAGACGCTGGGCGCCGATGCGCTGGCCACGCTGGCCGCACTCGATCCGACCGCCCTCCCGCTCGTCGAGGGCACGCCGCGCTACGGTGCGCCGGTCGCCAAGGTCGGCAGCTTCATCGCGATCGGGCTCAACTATGCCGATCACGCCGCCGAATCCAACCTGCCCGTGCCCAGCGAGCCGGTCGTGTTCAACAAATGGGTGAGCTGCATCCAGGGTCCGAACGATCCGGTCGTCATCCCGCGCGATTCGCTCAAGACCGACTGGGAGGTCGAGCTCGGAGTCGTGATCGGCACCCGCGCCAGCTATGTCGAGGAGGAGGACGCGCTCGACCATGTCGCCGGATACTGCGTCGTCAACGACGTCTCCGAGCGGCATTGGCAGATGGAACGCGGCCCGACCTGGGACAAGGGCAAGGGCTTCCCGACCTTCGGCCCGATCGGCCCCTGGCTGGTCACCAAGGACGAGCTCGGCGATCCGCAGCATCTCTCGATGTGGCTCGCCGTCAACGGCAAGCGCGTCCAGGACGGCAGCACCAAGACAATGGTCTTCACGGTCGCGCAGATCGTCGCCTATTGCTCGCGCCTGATGACGCTCGAACCCGGCGACGTGATCACCACGGGCACGCCGCCCGGCGTCGGCCTTGGACAGAAACCCGAGCCCTGGTTCCTCAAGGCCGGCGACGTCGTCACGCTCGGCATCGAGAAGCTCGGCGAGCAGCGGCAGGATTTCGTCGCCTGGTCGCGCGAGGCGACAGCGGCTTAGCCCTCTGGACGGGCCGCTTCGGCGGCCCGTCGCCAATCACGGCGGCGTGGTTCGGCGCGTCGACGAGCGCGTCAGCTGCACGACGCTGCGTCAGGCTGCGGCGTAGCGTCCGGCACGGCGAGCCCGCGCGCCCTCGACGCGCCGTCCAGCGTCGGTGAGGGCCCGGACCCCGACAGGTCGATCGCCGAGGCATAGAAACGATCCTGTTCGGCGACGGACAAGGGCACGAACCGGAACCCCAGCGTCTCGTACATGTCGAGCAGGCGCGGCAGCATGTGCGCGTCGAAGGCGCCCAGGTGGAGCAGCAGCACATAGGGTATGTCCCGCCCGTAGAGTTGCGCCGACATGCGGCGCTCGCGTTGCACCTCGGCCCGCGCGGCGGTCAGATAGCTGTCCTCCAGCTGCGCGACGGCGCCTCGATCGTTGCGCGCCGCGCAGCGCGCATAGGGGGCGTTCCAGGCATAATCACCGAAGCTCATCGTCACCGCGGCGATCCGGTAGCCGCGCTGGCGCAGGGCGGACCGGACAGCGACCCGCGCGGCCACGGTCGCACCCTCGTGAAGAAAGGGGTAGCGGAACCAGTGCCAATCGGCACCGGGCATCGCCGCCGCCAGCGGCGCCTCGTTGCGGACCGCGTCCGCGATGAACGCCGTCGGCCCGGCCGTGTCGAGGTCGAGATGTGAATAGCCATGGTTGCCCAGCGGGAAGCCCGCCGAGCGCCACGCCGCGACGACCGCCGGCGACTGCGGATCGTCGATCCCGAACCCCCTGTTGTAGAAGCCCTGCGCCGGCACCGCGTGCGCGCGCAACGCGGCCACGATCGCATCGACCACGGCCCTGCGATCGACGCCTGGCGGCAGGGGCCCGTGCGCGGGTATGTCGTCGATCGTGATCGCCAGTTGCGGCGCCGGCGGGGCGGAGGTGGCAACCGGCGGGGCGACGGCGGGTGCGGTCGCGGCCAGCAGCGCGGCGAGCAGGACCGAGAATGCTGGTGCCATGGATCTCCCCACTCGCGTCGACCTGCGGCCCGCCCGAACAAGGCCGCAGTCGCGATCGGCGCTCCGATTAGGGCTGGGTCGCCGGTCTGTCCAGATTACCCAAGGATATCAGATGCGCGCCGGCTACACTGAAGCCGCGAGACGCTGCCAAAACAGGAAAGATCGCGTCGCCGGGTTTCTTGACGAAGCCCGGCGCTCGGTCCACCGCGACGCGCCTAGGAGACAGTCTATGCACATCATCCCGTTCGCGGCTCTCTTGCTCGCCACCGCCGCCTCGGCGGCCCCCGCGGCGATTCCGTGGACGGTCAGTTCCCAATCGGTGCGTGCGCACGAAGACTTTCTCGCTGGCGACGCCTTGCGCGGCCGCGGCAGCGCGACGCACGATGAGGCGGTCACGGCCGCCTATGTCGCCGCGCAATTCGAGGGCTTTGGCCTTCGCCCGGCGCCGGGCATGTCGGACTATATCCAGACCGCGCGCGTGATCCGAACCCGGGTCGCGTCCGCCCCGACGCTGGCGATCGCCGGTAAGCCCGTCGCCGGACTGCGCCTGATCGTCGGCGGCGCGGCGGCGGTGCAAGGTCCGATCGTGGTCGTGAACAGCCTCGCCGCGCTCCCCGATACGGCGGCGGTCGTCCTGTTCACCGCCGACGTGCCCGCGTTCGACGTGTGGCGCGCGGTGCGCACCAAGCATATCGGGCTGCTGATCGCCAAGGACAGCAAGACGGCGGCCGACTGGTTCGCCCAGATCGGCGGGGAGACGAGCATGCCGCGCTATCTCGCCGAAACGCCCCCCGCCCCGCGCCCCACCTTCGCGACGCTGCCCGCGGCAACCGTCGACTCGATCAAGGCGGGGGCGGATGCGCGCCTCTCGGTCCCCATCGCGCGCGACGAGACGCCGACCAGCAACGCGATCGGCTATCTGCCGGACACCGATCCCAAGGCCGGCGTGATCCTACTCTCGGCGCATCTCGACCATCTCGGCCAGACCGGCGACGGTCCGGTGATGCACGGCGCCAATGACGATGCTTCGGGGACGACCGCGGTGCTCGAACTGGCGCAGGCGCTGGCCGCCGGCAAACCGCACCGCCGCGGCATCCTGTTCGTCTGCTATGGCAGCGAGGAGATCGGCGGCTACGGCTCGCGCTATTTCGGCGCGCATCCGCCGGTGCCGCTGACCGACATCGTCGCCAACATCGAGTTCGAGATGATCGGCGCGCAGGATCCCAAACTGCCCAAGGGCGCGCTGATGATGACCGGCTTCGATCGGTCTGACCTTGGCGCCGCGCTGCAGGCGCATGGCGCGCATGTTGCGGGCGATCCGTATCCGCAAGAAAACTTCTTCGAGCGCTCGGACAATTATTCGCTCGCGCTGCGGGGCGTGGTCGCGCACACCCTGTCGGGCTGGGCGGTCGTGCCCACCTATCACAAGCCGACCGACACGATCGCCAATCTGGACATCGATTATATGACAAGCGCGATCCAGTCGCTGATCGCGCCGGTGCGCTGGCTGGCCGACGGCAGCTTCACGCCGAAGTGGACAGGCGCGGGCGCACCCAAGGAATAGTATATTCCCTATCATGTAGAGCCGCCCGGCGTCGCCAAGCCGCTGGGATAGGACCGTAAATGGTTCAGACTCCCCGCGCGGCGGCGACGCGACCCGCTATAGCGTGAACCTGGTCGCCGAGCCTGACGGCGACGTGCGCAAGGGGGACACATGGCTGATCAGCGCGAGGACGCTTGGAAACTGGGCGCCGGTTGGAACGACACGCTTCTGTGGTACGCCAAGGCCATCATCGCCTTGAAAGGCCGAGCGCTGACCGACCGGACGAGTTGGCGGTATCTCGCGGCCATGCACCAGTTCGACCAGAGCCTCTGGATGCACCAGGGCATTATCGACCATACGACGGCACTCCCGGCGCAAGCCGATATGGACGTCGCCTGGAACCAGTGCCAGCATTCGTCCTTCTATTTCCTTCCCTGGCACCGCGGCTATCTTGCACGCTTCGAACAAATCATTGCGGCCACCATCGCAGCGCTGCACGGTCCCACCGATTGGAAACTGCCCTATTGGAACTATCTCGACGCGACCAACCCCAATGCGCGCAAGATCCCGCAGGCGTTCCTCGAGCCCTATCTGCCCGACGGCATAACCCGCAATCCGCTTGAGGACGTCCCTCGGTACGGTCAGAAAATCCTCGCAGCAAATCCACAGCTGAAAATTCCGGACATCGATCTGACCGCGATGAACGTGACCAAATTCACCGGTATATTCAGTTTCGGTGGAAGCCCGACGGACTTCTCAAATCCCGACATCGGCGTACGCGGACAGCTTGAGAACGTACCGCACGGGTCGGTCCATATCTTGGTCGGCGGTGCGCCGCCGGCTGATGTCGACTTCGGCTATCTGTCGCGCTTCGAGACGGCTGGCCTCGACCCGCTGTTCTGGCTCCACCATTGCAACATCGATCGCCTGTGGGCGGCCTGGATGACCAAGCCCGGCGTCGAGATGGAGGTCGGTCAGCAATGGCTTGACGGTCCATCCGATCGCGCTTTCGCCGTCCCGACCGTCGACGGTTCAGGATTGGAGACATACACGGCGCGCGATACGCTCGCGGGGGGTAAGTTCTATCCGGATTACGACGATCTCCACGCGGGTACCGGCGTTGCCGCTCTGCTCGGCGGCGCCCGAATGGCCGACATCGTGAAAGGATCACCCGTTATGGCCGAACCAACCGTCATCGGTGCGAACAGCGAGACGCTGACGGTCGGCACAGCCGCAGTCGAGACCGCCGTGAGGATAGCCGCGCAGGAGCGCACGGCCCTTGTCGCTGCCATAGGTCGCACGGCGCCCGATGCGCCTGCGGACGAGCAGACCTTTCTCCAGCTCGAGAACATCCGCGGCAAAGGCGTGGCAGGCGGTCTTCAAGTCTATGTCAATTCACCCGCCGGCGCCGATCTGCCCGAGGATCGCTTTGCCGGGAGCGCTGCCTTGTTCGGTCTGAGCAGTGTCTCCGCGGTCGACGGCGGGCATGGCGGCAACGGAATCACATTGGTCTTCGACATCTCCGACCTCGCAAAGCGCCTTGCCGCTGCCGGGGACTTCGATCCCGCGCATCTTCGCGTGAAAATCGTCGCGGCGCATTCCGGCGGCGACGCGGACCCTATCACGATCGACCGCGTCAGCGTGCTGCGGCAATGACAGGCCGCCTGTCGGCAACCGACGGCGCGACAGGTCACTCCCGACCGCGCCTGCTGCTCGCGACCTTTTCCCAGCCCCCGTTCAGGACGCCGATCCTGTTCGCGGCGGCGGCCTCGGCGCTGTCCTCGCTGTTTGATATCCATGCGGCGTTGCCCTTACTCTGCGGCAATGCCGGCGGTCACACGCCGCTGACGACGATCGCGGCAAGCTGGCATTTCCTGATCGCCACGAACCCACCCGGCACCGTACTGCAGCTATGGCTGATCATGCTCGCCGCGATGATGACGCCGCTCATCGCTTCGCCGATGGCGTATGTCCGCGCATCAAGCCTCGTCGCGCGTCGGTGGCGCGCGGTCGCAATATTCCTGTCGGGCTATTTTGGCGTCTGGACGCTCGCCGCGGTCCCCGTCCTAGCGATCGCCTTCGCGCTTCGCCTGCTTGCAGGCGGTGTTGCTGCGGCCGCGCTCGCGGCCTGCGGTATCGCCTTGCTATGGAGCGCCTGTCCCTATCAGCAGGCCGCGCGGAATCGCGGGCACCGGCTGAGACGCATCGGCCTATTCGGTGTCCAAGCCGTTTGCGATTCTTTCCTCTTCGGCGCGAGACTTGGTGCGTGGTGCCTGCTGAGTTGCTGGGCGTGGATGCTGGTGCCGCTGTTCGCCTCGCGCGCGCATCTGCTGGCCATGCTCGCCGTCACGACGATCTTGATGGCCGAGCGTCTACAAGGGCCCGGTGTTCCGCACTGGCGCATTCCGCTCATCCCGCCCGCCGTGCTGATCCGGCTCACATCGCGCACGCAAATGGCGCGGCGAAAAGCTTGAGCGATGCGGCGTCATCGGCGGCGGTAGCGCTGACGCGGGCAACGGCGCGGCGGTCGCATAGTCGCCGATTGCGATTACTGCATTCGGTCCATCGTTCACCGCACTTGCATGACAACGCTGCCAACGGCATAGGAGCGGTGCCTTTCAGGCATCCTCTCCTAAAACTTCCGGCCGTCCTTCGGGGCGGCCTTTTTTTTGGCCGTGCGATCCGGCCGATCTGCGGGCGACCTAGCCCCTCGACGTGAGACTATTCGGTAAGCCGACGGAGAGCCCGCGGAACGCGCCGATTAGATCGTCCCCGGCCGGATATCATGACGTGAGAAACGCACCGATCAATAGAGCGCACGCTTGACTGCGACGCCGAGCGTGCGGCCAACCGAGCGCAGATAGCCCGCCCCCGAGCCGGGAACGCCCGTTTCAGTCTCGATGAGATCGTCTCTCCGGTTGAGAATGTTGCTCACGGACGGAGCGACACTGAAGTCCGGTGGCGGCGACAAAGACGGGCTGGCCCCTGCACCATCGGTGGGATCGGGCAGCATCGCCCGTTCGCGCTCGTCCGAGCGGGCTGCGGGAAGTCTCCAACGTGATGCGGCCACGTTCGGCGGAAGGCTCCAGCCATGTCTGGCGGCAGGTGCCGGTGTCGTCCAGAAGATCAAGCCGATGGCGACAGTCGGAAGCGCGCAGCGTCTGAGGGTCTGCGACGGTCTCGAGGGGTGCGACGCCCTCCGGTGGCGGAAACGCCCGAGCATCGCGTAGGATTATCGAATGGAGCGGCCTGCGTAAAGGCGGCGCGTGCGACTCCCCTGACCACAAGCTTAGCGCGAAGTTGCGGGCAGCTCTCGAATGGACAGCGCATTCCGAGCGCGCCCGACAGGCTTTCCGTCCCCCGCCTATCGCCTCGCCGTTCCCGATCGGCATCAGCCCTGCCGACTTGGCATTCGATGGGACCTAGCCCGATCATGGACTTGGTCCCATCCCGCTGAAGATCTTTCGGGCATGCGCGCGGAACGCCTTGGAAAGTGGTTTTATTCACCGCGGCGCAGCAGCATAGCGGCGCCCGACTAGCCCTTTCCTTCCATCCTGATACGCTGCGGCGATCCCCCGTCACGACGGTCGGCCTGCGTCCCGAGAAGAGATTGATCATGAAGCGCCTGCTCGCCACCGCCCTGCTCACCACCGCCCTGGTCGGTGCCGCCCGGAGCGCGCCCGCTGCGGCGCAACTCACGCTGCCCCACCTCTTCAGTAACCACGCCGTGCTGCAGCGCGATCGGCCGCTTCGCGTCTGGGGCTGGGCGAGCGCCGGGGCCGCCATCGCCGTCTCGCTGCACGGCCAGAGCGCGACGGCGGTTACCGACCGGCTGGGACGATGGGAGGTCTGGCTGAAGCCCGAAGCGGCAGGCGGGCCCTATGTGCTGACCGTCGACGGGGGCGCCGCAGAGGGCACGTCGCGGGTCCGGGACGTGATGCTCGGCGACGTGTGGTTCGCATCGGGCCAGTCGAACATGGAGTTCCCGCTCAAGGGCTTCGGCGGCGCACCGTTGAAGAACGCCGCTGCCGAGATCGCCGCCGCAACCGATCCGCGCGTCCGGCTGCTGCGCCTAGAGCATAAGGGTAGCCCGGTCCCGCTGCGCGACATCGACGCGCGCTGGACGACCGCCACGCCGGCGACCGCGGCGGATTTCTCGGCAATAGGCTATTTCTTTGCACGCGAGATCGCCGCGCGAGAGCATGTGACGGTCGGCGTGATCGACTCGACCTGGGGCGGCACCCCCGCCGACAGCTGGGTCTCGACCGAGGCTTTCGCGACCGACGCCACGCTCACCCCCGCATTCGACGCGCGCGCGCGATTCCAGCAGGACCAGACCGACGCCGATCTCGCCCTCGCCGCCGAGGCCCGCGAGGACGCCGCGGTGCGAGCGTCCGGCGGCAAGCCTCCCGCGCACCCCTGGCATCCGCCCGAGGAGGCGTACCGGCCGTCATCGCTCTACAACGCGATGGTCGCGCCCTTCACCGGTTACGGAATCAAGGGCGTGATCTGGTATCAGGGCGAGACCAACAGCAACGCCGCGCGCGCGCCCTATTATGAAGCGCTATTCCGCGCGCTGATCACCGACTGGAGGCACGATTTCGCGCAAGGCGCCTTTCCCTTCCTGTTCGCGCAGATTTCGTCGTTCAACTCGCCCGCCGAGGAATGGGGCCTGGTTCGCGACGCGCAGCGCCGCGCGCTGGGGCTCGTCAACACCGCCATGGCCGTGACGACCGATGTCGGCGACCCCGGCAACGTACATCCGAGCGACAAGCAGACCGTCGCCGCCCGGCTCGCCCTCGCTGCGCGGGGCGTCGCCTATGGCGATCGCGTCGCCTATCAAGGCCCGCTGTTCCGCCAGGCGACCGGCGAGCCCGGCGGGCTGCGCGTCTGGTTCGATCACGCTGACGGCATGACCAGCCGCGGTGCGCCCGTGATCGGCTTCGAGATCGCGGGGGCGGACCGCAAATTCATCCCCGCGACCGCGCGGATTGACGGCGCAACCGTGGTGGTGACGGGGCCCGTACCGCAACCCCGCTACGTCCGCTACGGCTGGAGCAACGTCGTTCCCGGCAGCCTGTACAATGCCGCAGGCCTGCCGATGTCGACCTTCTCCTCCGAGGAGCGCATCCAGGGACATCTGACCTTCCCCTGAGCGGGTAGTATCGCCCGCCCCGTCGGTTGACGCCACCGATGCGCCACGGCGTGGATTGGCTATGGCGGCCGATCGTCGCGCAGGGTCTCGATCGACAGCTTCGGACGTCAGCAGAGCGTCGCGGACGTCGCCGCGCAGCCGCGCCTGGCGAGCAAAGCGCCTCACAACCGCCGATCCGCCATTCGACCGCCTGTGTTATCGGCGCATACCGATCACAGCGCCTCGACGATGGTGACGTTGGCGATGCCGCCGCCTTCGCACATGGTCTGCAGGCCGTAGCGCTTGCCGCGCGCCTTGAGCGCATGGATCAGCGTCGCCATCAGCTTGGTGCCCGACGCGCCGAGCGGATGGCCGAGCGCGATCGCGCCGCCGTTGACGTTGAGCCTTGCCGGGTCGGCGCCGAGCGCTTTCAGCCACGCCATCGGGATCGCGGCGAACGCCTCGTTGACCTCGAACAGATCGATCTGGTCGAGCGTCATGCCGGCGCGCGCGAGCGCCTTGCGGGTCGCCGGGATCGGCTCCTCGAGCATGATCACCGGATCGCCCGCGGTCACCGTCAGGTTGACGATCCGCGCCAGCGGCGTGAGGTCGAAGCGCTTGAGCGCCGCTGCGCTCACCACCATCACCCCCGAGGCGCCGTCGGTCATCTGGCTGGCATTGGCGGCGGTGATCGTGCCGCCCTCCTCGAGCGTCTTGACCGAGGCCATCGCCTCCATCGTCCCGCCGCGGCGCACGCCGTCGTCGACCGCGAAGACCCGACCGTCCGGGGTGGTCACGGGCACCAGCTCGGCGGCGAACGCCCCCTCGTCGATCGCGGCCGCCGCCTTGGCGTGGCTGGCGAGCGCATAGGCGTCCATGTCCTCGCGCGACAATCCATATTTGGTGGCGATCGCCTGTGCGCCGTGGAACTGGCTGAATTCGGCGACGCCGTAGCGCTGCTGGATCGCCGTCGACCACGGCCCGGTGCCGACGCCGGCCTGCGCGTGGAGCGCGAAATTGGACATCATCGGCACCCGCGTCATGCTCTCGGCGCCGGCGGCGATGACGATGTCCTGCGTCCCCGACAGGATCGCCTGCGCCGCGAAGTGCAGCGCCTGCTGCGACGAGCCGCATTGCCGGTCGATCGTCACCGCGGGCACGCTGTCGGGCAGTTTCGAGGCGAGCACGAGGTTGCGCCCGAAGGCGAAGGCCTGCTCGCCCGCCTGCGTGACGCAGCCGACGATGACGTCCTCGACCGCGGCGGGATCGATCCCGGTGCGCTCGACCAGCGCATCGAGGATGGTGGCGCCGAGATCGGCGGGGTGGACGTCGATCAGGCCGCCCTTGCGCGCACGGCCACCCGGGGTGCGCAGCGCTTCGACGATATAGGCCTCGGCCATCGGTCAGACTCCTCTGAAATCGGGGGGACGCTTGGCGAAGAAGGCGGCAAGCCCTTCCTTCGCCTCGGCGCCGGCGGCCTGCGTCATCGATATAAGCTCGCGATCGAGCTGCGCATCGAGGCTGCTCTCGAAATTCCGGTGCAACAGGTCCCGCACCGCGCCGGTGGCGGCGACCGGGCCGTCCGCGAGCCGGGTCGCGACCGCCTCGCCCTCGGCCTCGAGCGCCGCGTCGTCGACGAGCCGCGTGACCAGGCCGATCGCCGCGGCCTCCTCGGCCTTGACGCGGCGGTTGGTGAGCAGGATGTCCTGCGCGCGGCGCAGGCCGACGAGGCGCGGCAGCAGCCAGCTCAGACCGCCGTCCGCGGTCAGCCCGATCGCGCCATAGGCCGGGGTATAATGGGCGGACCGCGCCGACAGCACGATGTCGCCGAGGATCGCGAGGCTGAGCCCCGCTCCTGCCGCCGGGCCGTTGACCAGCGTGACCAGCGGCTTGGGCATCGCCGCGAGGATCAGCACCGCCTGGTGGAGCGTCTCGATCAGCTCGTGCAGCAGCGCGGGCAGGTCGTCGCCTGCGGCCCGCATCGCCGCCACGTCGCCACCCGCGCAGAACAGCCGCCCCGCCCCGGTCAGCACGACGCAGCGGATCGCCGCATCGTCTGCGCACCGCGTCGCCGCGTCGCGCAGCGCGCGCGCGAGCGGCAGGTCGATCGCATTGCCGACCTCGGGCCGGTCGAGCGTCAGACGCGCGACGCCACCGGCGATCTCGACACGCAGCACCCCGTCGCTCATGCGCCGGCCCTTTCCGCTTGTGCCCATGCCAGCGCCATCAGCTCGGGCAGCACGGCGACGCGGTCGCGCGCCTGGGCGGAGGCCGCGGTGCCGCGAATGACGCGGCCCTTGATACCGTGGAAGATCGCCGCGATCCGGAAGAAATTGAACGCGACGTAGAAATCGTAGCCCGGCATGCCGTCGGTGCGGCCGGTACGGCGGCAATAGCTGTCGAGATAGGCCGTCTTGTCCGGGATGTTGAGCGCCGCCAGGTCCGCACCGGCGAGCCCGGCGACGATGTGCGGCGGCATCCGGTACATCATCGCCTGATAGGCGAAGTCCGCGCCGGGGTGGCCGAGCGTCGACAATTCCCAGTCGAGCACCGCCAGGATGCGCGGCTCGGTCGGATGGAAGATGATGTTGTCGCAGCGCATGTCGCCGTGGACGACCGCGGTCTCGTCGCCCGCCGGGATGTTGGCGGGCAGCCACGCGACCAGCCTGTCCATATTGGCGTCGCGGCCGGCGTCGGAATCGTCGAGATATTGGGCCGACCAGCGCGCGATCTGGCGTTCGAAATAATTGCCGGGGCGGCCATAGTCGCCAAGGCCGACCGCAGCATAATCGACCTGATGCAGTCCCGCGATGGCGGCGTTCATGGCGTCGAAATAGGCGGGACGCGCGTCGCGGGCGACGCCGGGGAAAGTGGCATCCCAGAAGATGCGCCCCTCGACCATCGCCATCACGTAGAACCACGTTCCGATCACGCTCTCGTCGGTGCAGACGCCATAGACATGCGCGACCGGAAAGCCGGCCTTGCCCAGCCCGGTCAGCACCTTGGCCTCGCGGTCGATCGCGTGCGCGCCCTTGAGCAACACGCCCGGCGGCTTGCGGCGCAGCACATACATGCGCGCCGGCGTGACGAGCTTGTAGGTCGGGTTCGACTGGCCGCCGGAAAATTGCTCG
>NZ_CALMAW010000008.1 GCF_937859915.1 uncultured Sphingomonas sp.
CCGAACAGGCCGTCGGCGCGGATGCCGGTTTCGGCGACCAGGATGGTGTCGGGTTCGTAGGTCGCGGTACGGCCCGCCCCCGCTGCCACCGCGAGACCACCGCCCCGGAATCCCTGCGCATAGCGGGCGTACCAGGTCAGCTTGGACGTCATTTTATAAGACATGCCGAGCGTCGGGTCGAAGCGCGTGTGCGCGATGCCGCGCACGAAGGGGGATTGCGGGCGGGCGGCAAGCGGCTCGCCGTCGATCCGCGCGTGCGTGACGCGTCCACCCGCGGTGATCGCGAAGGTAGGCGACAGGGCCAGCGTGCCCTCGCCGAACGCGGCTAGGTCGAGCGCTCGGTTGTCGACACCCGAGATCGGGCGTTGCAGCGTGGGCGGCCCGAGCTGACGACGCGATGCAACGCGGTTCTCGTCCGCCGAGACCCCGACCAGCCAGCCGCTCCCCGACGGCATCGTCTGCCAGATGCGGATCTCGCCATCGACCAGCGCCGAAGCGGTCCGTTCGTCATAGGCGGTCGGCGGACCGCCGGCGTGGGTGTTGTCGTAGCGAAGCTGGGTGTCGCGCCGCACGCCGCCGATCGTCGCCAGCAGGTTGAGGCCCGCCTCGCGGGTCCGGCGGACGGTCGCCGAGCCGAGCGCGATCCAGTCGCGATAGGGCTGTGCCAGCATCGCCTGTTCGACGAGATTGCCGGCGCCGCGCAACGCATATTGCGGATTTGCCGTCCGGATCGACTGGCCGATGCCGATGAGATCGAACGACCAGTCGCCGTCCGGCGCGACGCGCAGTGCGGCGCGCCCGCCGTCGACATTGCTGTCGTTGATCGAGCGGCGCCCGAGCAGCGGGTCGTCGATATAGCCGCCGTCATGCGCCTGGTAGCCGACCAGCCGGAGCGCCGCGACGCCGTGCACGACGGGCAGGTTGACCGTGGCGGACAGCTCGTCGCTGGCGTGGCCACCCTGCGTGCCCGCCACGTCAGCCGCGACGAAGCCGCCCGTCTTCGTCGCATCGGGCGCGGTGGGGACGAGACGGATGATCCCGCCGATCGCCCCGGCACCGTACAGCGTGCCCTGCGGTCCTTCGAGGATCTCGATCTGCTGCATGTCGACGAGCCGCAGCGCGGGATCGGCGCCGCTGTAGGTCAGCCGCGAATCGCCGAAATAATTGCCGACGGTCGCCTGCGTGGGGCCCGCGAAGCTGCTGTCGGCGATTCCGCGGATGAACAATTTGTCGCGACCGGTGCCGAAGGCGGTCGATTGCAGCACCGGGGTGCGGTCGGCGAGGTCGGCGCTGTCGCGCGGTGTGTCGCTGGCGACGCCGCTGCCCATCACGACGATCTGCGCGACGCCCGGGAAGCGGGCCTGCGTGACGCCGCGCTTGCTGCCGGTCACGACGATGGCCGGGGCGGGGGCGGGGGCGGATGGGCCGGCGGGCAAGGTGACGGCAGGCGCGAAGGGCCTCAGGTGCCGTGACGGCGCGATCAGAAATCGACCCGGCCCAGCCTCGGTTGCGCGCAGATCGCTGCCATGAAGCGCGCGGGCAAGCGCTGCGGCGGCGGTGAGGTAACCCGCGACCCCGGGGCTCGTCCGCATCCGGACCAGTGCATCATCATAGCCAAGCGCGATCCCGGCCCGGTCCGCGACGGCGCGCAACACAGGACCGAGCGGCCCCGGCGGCACCGCGAAGGCGCGCCGCTCGGCACTTCGCGCGGGCTGCGCGATCTGCGACACGACGGCGACGGCAATGAGGAGCGATCTAGCCTGCACCACCGCCGTCGAGTGTCCAACCGGATGCCGTACGGACCGGCCGCGTGCCGCTCAGCGCCGCAAGCGATCGCACCGCGTCGTCCGCGCCGCGATCGCTGCGCAACACACCCGAGAAACGGCGCTCCGCAAGCGCGGGCTCGACCCGGATCGTCGCGCCCGTCGACCAGCCCAGTTCCTCGGCGACATCGGCGAGGCGGGCATTGTCGAAATCGAGATGGCCACGGTGCCAGCCGCCGACCGCGGCCGGGTCGACGCGGCTGAGCACGGCCTCGCCAGCGCGGTCGCTGCGCAGCGCCATGCCGGGCTTGAGCACGATGCGATCGCCGCTGGCGTTGGCGTCGCCGGCATGGAAGGCCACTGAGCCTTCGGCGACCGCCACGCGCAGGCCGCGATCATGCGCAACGAGATCGAAGACCGTGCCGACGTCCTCGATCGTCTGGCCGCCGGCCTCGACGCGGAAGGGAGTGGCGGCATTGTAATGGACGGAGAACAGCGCCTCACCGCGATCGAGCATCGCGACGCGCGGCGCGGTATGATCAAGCGACAGGCGCGCGCCGCCGTTCAGCTGGATACGGGTGCCGTCGTCGAGCACAACGGTGCGGCTCTGCCCGGCGGGGGCCTCGATGCTATAGGGATCGCCCGCCGCGGGGCGGATCAGCGTAGAAACGGTCACGCCGCCGACGATCGTCGCCGCGATCGCCGCACCCCAGAGTGGCGCGCGCCTGCGGCGCGGCCGGTCGGGCGCTATCGGCCGCTGGAGCGTGATCGGCGTCGGCGGACGTTCGGCCTTGCGCTCGCCGAGCAGCGCGTCGTCGAGCACGACGCGGTCGTAGGCAGCGGCGTGGGCTTCGTCCGCCTCAAGCCAGTCGACGAAATCATGCCAGCGCTCGCTGTCGCCCTCGGCAAGCGCGAGATGCCAGTCGATCGCCTCGCGCAGCACGGTGTCGGTGGCCATGTTCATCGCCCCTGACCTTTGGCGGTACCGATGTCGTCCTGCATCGACAGCCCGTGGAGCAGGCGGTAGGCGGCCTGCAGATGCTTTTCGACGGCGCTGACGCTGATCCCGATCAGTTCGGCGATCGACCGTCGCGGCATCGCCTCATAACGATAGAGCCGGAAGATCCGTGCGGTCCGATCGGGGAGGCTCGCGATCGTCGTGTCGACCTGCCGCAAGCGTTCGGCCGCAAGCAGCCGCGTTTCGGCACCGGGCGTGGCACCGGCGTCGCCGTGGACGTCCATCCAGTCCTGCTCGCGCTGCCGGCGCGACAGCGCGGACCGACGGCGATCGGTCGCAATATTGTTCGCGATCCGGAAGAGATAGCCGCCGGGTTGGGCGATCGGGGCGCTGGTCATGTCGGATAGACGGAGCCAGACCTCCTGGAGCACATCTTCGGCCTCTTCGGCGCTGTGCAGACGCGCCGTCAGCAGCCGCAGCAGCATCGGCCGCTCTTGCAGGAAATAGGCCTTCAGACCCCCGTCGGTTGCCCGTTCGGACGGCCCTTCGCCATCATGATCGCCCATCGGCTACGGTCTCGTTCCCCGTCGCGCATCGGGGCCCTCGATGCGCGCGGAGCGCGCTGCATAAGCGAGTCCCGCATCGGATGCGAAGAAAATAATCGGACCGGCTGTGCATCGATGGGTCCGAGTCCGTCATCTCGACATGATGACCGCTCCCGAGCCCGATCCGCGTCCTTCGATGCTGTCGCTCGTCCGGTCGGGGCCTGCGCCGACGCTGCGGCTTGCGGAAAGCGGCGCGCCTACCCTCTCGATCGGCGTGGTCCTCCACGATTTCGCGCTTGGCGGCACCGAGCGCATCGCGATCCGCCTCGCCGGGCGCTGGGCGCAGGACGGTGCCGAGGTCACGCTGTTCGCCGGATCGTGCGACGGGCCGCTGCTCGAGCTACTCGATCCGCGCGTCAGACTGGTCTCTCCACCGGAGCCGATCCGGCGCGCGCGCGGGTCGACGCGGCGACTGGGTGCGGCGGCGGCGGCCTATTTCACCCGGCATCCGGTCGAGGCCTGCTTCGTCCCCGGCAATTATCATTGGCCGGTCGCGTCAGCGCTTGCGGGCATGGCGCCGGCTGTCCGCCCGGTCGTTGCGGTGCAGGTCAGCGCGGCATTGCGCAAGCCGCAGCGCGGGCGGTTGCGCCAGATCGTCTACGACCGGCGGATGCGCCGACTGCTGACCGCAGCGGACGTGCTGGTCACGCTGAGCGACGAGGCCGCGCAGCAGGCCGACGCCATTCTCGGCCGCGCGGCGAGCCTGCCGATCGCGCTTCCTGCGCTCGATGACGGTGCCGTGCCGCATTATGTCGAGCCGCCGACCGGCCGAACCATCATCGCCGCCGGCCGCCTCGTCCGCGAAAAGGGGTTCGACACGCTGATCACGGCGTTCGCCGACCTGGTGCGGAGCGGGCGCGCCAAGGGCGCCACGCTCGTCATCATCGGCGAGGGTCCCGATCGTGCGCGCCTGACCCGGCTCTCCATGCGGCTCGGGCTTGGCGGGCAGGTGTCTATGCCGGGCTATGCCAGCGACGTGCGCCCCTGGCTCGATCGCGCGCGGCTGTTTGTCATGCCGTCGCGGTTCGAGGGCTATGGCGCGGTCGTCGTCGAGGCACTCGCGGCCGGTCGGGCGGTGATCGCGACGCGCTGCACGCCGGCGGTCGACGACCTGCTGCGCGGCACCGGCGCCGGACTCGACGTGCCGATCGACGATGCGCCCGCGCTTGCCGAGGCGATCGCCACGCTGCTCGACTCGCCGCCGCCCGATCCGGCACGGCTGTCGGCGCTGGGCGACCATCACCGCATCGGTCGCGTCGCCCGCGACTATACGCAGCTGTTCCGGCGGCTGATCGCGGCGCGCGGCGATTTGAAACTCAGCGCCACAGCTTCCTGATCTCGCGCACCGCCTCGATCGAGAGGCCGTGCAGCGACAATATGGTGCGCTTTGCGTCGATCAGCGTGACGTCGCCGGCGGCGGCGAGCGTGTGCAACCCTTCGCTGTAGGGCGACAAGGTATCGCCGCCACCGATTGCCGCGCCGGGGCGAACGTCGACGCGGGCGGTGTCGAGCCGGTCGAACCAGAGCGGGCGGATCGCGCCGCCATAGGTGCGCGAACAGTCCTGCACCGGCAGCATCACGCGCCCATCGATCAGCTGCGCGGTGCCGCCCGGACGGGCGCTCGCCTGGTCGCGATGTACCGCGTTGCCGGGATGCGGGCGCCACGGGCCGGTCAGTCGCTCGGCGAAGGCGATGTGCAGCGCCGCCGTCTTGTCGGGTTCGGTCGAGGCGGAGGTGTAGAACAGCCACCACAGCCCGTCATGCCACAGCGGCGTCGCATCGACCGCGACATGGTCGAGGTCGATCCGGCACGCAGCCTCCCACCGCGTCGGGAAGTCGACCGCGCGGTACAGGGTCAGACCGCCCGAGCGGTGCGCCTCGGGCAGCATCCAGGTCTCGCCCTCGCCCTCCCAGACGATCGGGTAGGAGAGGTGCCAGGGCTCGCGCAGCGCCCATTGCCGATCGAGCATCGTGTGGTCGGCAGCGTAGGTCAGCACCTCGATCGCGCCGACGCGGACGCGGTAGTCGTAGGTCTCGACGAAGACATGGAGCGTGCCGTCGCGCCACCAGCCGAACGGATCGGCAAGAAAGCGGAAGCTGCCCATCGGCGGCAGCCACGTCAGCGGAAGCCCCGCGATCGAGCCCCGCGCGACGATCTCACCGATCGGGGCGCTGACGATCGCGGGCCGCCAGATGTCCTTGCGCAGTGCCATGAGCGGGCTGTGCCTCAGGATGCGGCGGCTTGGAAGCCCGCGACCTCAGGCGCCGATATGGAAGCGGCGCTCGATGCCGATATGGTCGGACAGCATCTTGCCGTCGGGCAGGCGGCCGAAGCCGATCGCGGTGCCCAGCGGCGTGAGCGAACCTCGCGCCGAGAAGGCGAGCAGGCTCTTGCCGCGGAGCAGCGCGGTTTCGGCGGCGCTGCCGCCGTCATCGATATGGCGGCAGTCGTGCCCGCAGTCATGCTCGACGACGGTCAGCGCCAAGCCGTCCCGATCGAGCAGGCCTCGGTCGAGCATCGCCGAGCGCCTGGGCGCATTGCCGACATTGAAGTCGCCCGCGAGCAGCATGTCGCCCTGCGCGGGGAGCCCGGCCACGAACTGGCTGAGCGCATCGACCTGGCGACCATAGGCGTAGAGGCTGCGCGCGTTCGAGGCGAAGGACGCGCTGCGTGAATTGAGATGCGTGTCGACGACGATCATGGGTCGGGTCGCACCCGGCACGTCGAGTGCCACGACCAGCACGCCTTTGTTGGCGAGGCAGTCGAGACCGGCGCACGCGTAAGCGGGGAATGCCATCCGCTTAATCCAACGGATCGGATAGTCGGAGAAGATCGCGAGACCGCTATCGGCAAATTTGCCGAGCGTCTCGCCGATCAGCGGGCTGGCGGCGGCGGTGAAGGCGCGATCCTGTGGCGCGACCGGCGCAGCGCCCGTGTCGTTATCGCTTGGGCCATAGGCGACGTAGCGATAGCCCGCCTCGCTGCCAATCCGCTTGCCTGCCTGACCGAACGCCTCCTGGATCGCCACGATGTGGGGCTGCGTGCCCGCCACGCGCATGTCGCCGAGGCGACTGGCGATCATGCTTGCAGCGGCATCCCGGCCGCTTGCAATTGGCCAGGGCAGGCCTTCAACATTGTATGAAAGTATCGACAATTCACTCGGGTTGGTAATCGACTTGCTATCGAGTGGAAGATGCCGAAGCGGCAAGCTTGCCTCGCCGGTGCTTACGGCGGCCGCCAGAGCGCCGACGATTAAGGCTAATTTCGGCAAAGCGTATTTCACGTCTTCTCCAATCCGCATCCCGCATCGCTGTAGAGACGAAGTGAGCAGCCAGGGTGCACAGCGGACTCCGAAAAGTTCCCGCACTTAGGCCATATTTTTCCGAGCTTCCTGCGGGGTCTTAACATTTTAAGCCCATCGCCAAATCCGCGATGTCCGATTTTCTTGTTGTCATGTCGTTCATCCGTTCGCGGTCATTCGGTCTGAAGGCGCACTGACGACGGGACCGAAATGATGATGCGCATTGTCAAATGGTCGGAAGACAGCGACATCGGATTCAGCATCGTGCTGGCGATCCAGATGGCGGTGATCTTCGTCGTGGCTCCGCTCGCCGCGACCGGCGGCGCGTCGTTCGAACTGGTCGAGATGCTACGCTTCGGGCTGGCGGCCACCACGATGCTGGTCATCGCGCGCCACCCCGCGGTGCGCAGCGCGGTGGCGCTGGCGTTCGTCGCGACCTTGCTGGCCTCGCTGCATTGGCGGCTGGGCCAGACCGCCAACGTCATCGCCGCGATCAAGACGATCGTCACGATCGGCTTCGACACGACGGTGGCAACGATCGTCGGCATCGCCGCCTTCGGCCCGGGCCGCGTGACGGTTCACCGCATCCTCGGCGCGGTGATCCTCTATCTCTACGTCGCGCTGATCTTCGCGGGGCTGTTCAGGCTGGCGATGCTGGTCACCGATACCGCCTTTGCCCGCATCCCGTCGGGCCCGCGCGCGCAATTGAGCGGCCTGCTCTATTTCAGCCTCGGCTCGCTGACCACCGAGGGCACCGGCGAGATCCTTGCAGTGCACCCGCTGGTGCGCAGCCTCGCCAGCCTCGAGGCGGTGATCGGTCAGCTCTTCCCGGCGACCCTGCTCGCGCGGCTGGTGATGCTGCACGCGGCGAAGGAAGAGCGGGCCTAGTCCGGCTAGAAGGTTACCGCGCTCTTGATGCCGAACACGACGACGTCGGTGACATTGGCATAGCCGCCCGGATCGATGACGTACTGGACGTTGGGCCGGACGATCAGCCACGGCCGCAGATGCACGCTGTAATAGAGTTCGGACTCATATTCGGCGCGTGGCCGGGCGCTGCCCGGGGCGGCCAGCAGATCGGCCTCTGCCACACGGCTGTTGAGATCGGTGCGCGCCACCGCGAAGCCAAGATCGTCGTCCTTGCGGCCCGGGATCGGCCCGGTGAAGAACAGGCCGGCGGCAAGCTGGTTGTCGGTCGTCGACGTCGCCCGGTCGCCTTGGGTGAAGTTGAGGAAGACGCTGAGGCCGTGAGTGGTCTTGGGACCGGTCTTGGGGTCATCGACATAGGTGCCGGTGAGCTGCTGCTGAAGCAGGATATAGCCGCCATAGCGGCCCGAATGGACCAACGGTTCGGCGCCCGTGATCGCGATCGGATGGTGGTTGACGTCGAGCAGCACGTCGTCGCCGTTCGAACTGTTGTACCAGCCGCCGATCCGGTAGCTGCCGGGGAGGTGGTGCGGCCCGAGATGCGGCGTCCAGCCCGCCTCGACGGGGACGAGGACGCTGGTCGCGCCGCGGTGGCTGAGGGTGAAGTTGTTGAGCAGATTGTTCGGGTTGTTCTCGTAGGCGCCGACCATCACATACCAGTCGCGCCGCTTGAGCCGCAGCCGGGCGCCCCATTGCGCGACCGGGTAATTATACCAATAGTCGCCGAAGAGATTGCCGGCTTGCGCGCCGCAGAAGCTGAGATTCTCGAAGTTGCACGAGAAGCTGTTGAAGTCGCCGCCCTGCACCAGGCGACCGAGCTTGAGATCGACACCGCCGGCGAACTGCTGCTGATACCAGAATTCGGTGAGCCGCCAGGTCTGTCCGCGGCCATAGACCTCCTGCACCTGCTGCAGCGTGCCCAGGCCCGCGCGCAGATCGAGGTCATGGCCGCGACGGAAGGTGATCGTGGTCTGCAGCGTGCCGCCCTTGAGCCCGAGCAGCTTGTCGGTGTCGACCGTCGCGCCGAACGAGAATTGCCCGGTCTCGGTCGCATCCTTGCGGGTGCCGCCCGAAATATTGGTCGCGAACTCGCTGGTATAGCCGGCGGTCAGATCGATGCCGTCATCGCGCAGCTTGGTCCGCAATCCGCCCCATTCGCCGGTCAAGGTAGAAGGCGATTTGGCCTGTTGCTGGCTCTGGCTGTCGGCCGCCTTGGTCGCGGGCGTGGCGTTGGTCTGGTTGCTGGTCGTCTGCGCGAGCAGGGGCGCAGGGAGCAGAACCGCGGTCAGCGCCGCGGCGCGCAGGAACGGGCGCATCGGATCAGGCCGCCTTTTCGTTGGCTGGATGGAGCAGCCCGAACGCCGCGATCACGGCGTAGCAGATGATCGGAATGATCAGCGCGGTGGCGATCGTGGTCAGGTCGGCGAGCTTGCCGGTGGCGAGCGGCAGGATCGCGCCGCCGACGACTGCCATGCACAAAAGCCCCGATCCCTCGCTGGTCCGCGCGCCGAGGCCCTTGAGCCCGAGCGAGAAGATCGTCGGGAACATGATCGAGTTGAACAGCCCGACCGAGATCAGCAGCCAGCCCGAGATCGGGCCGCTGATTGCCATCGATCCCAGCACGAGCAGTGCCGCGATCGCGGCGAACAGCGCGAGCAGATGGCCCGGCTCGAACCGCTTGAGCAATGCGGTGCCGACGAAGCGGCCGACCATCGCGCCGCCCCAGAAATAGGACAAATGCTTGCCCGCGGTCTCGGCGTCGAAGCCGGTGGTGGTCGGCAGCTGAAGATAATTGACCAGCATCGATCCGACCGACACCTCGCCGCCGACATAGACGAAGATCGCGACCACGGCGAAAGCGACGCGCGGATTGCGCAGCAGTTCGAAGCTGTCGAGGAAGCCGATCGCGGCGGGACGCTCGTTCCTCACCGCGTTGCGGCGCAGCCAGAACACCAGCGCTATCAGCACCAGGACGATCGCGATGCCGACATAGACATGCGCGATGGTTGCGCTTTCGCTGACGCGGAACTGCGGCAAGGCGCCGCCGGACAGCGTCGCGGGATCGGTCTTGGCGGCGCCGGCGAGGATCAGGCCCGACCCGATGAACGGCCAGACCGTCGTGCCGAGCGAGTTGAACGCCTGCGCGAAGGTAAGCCGGCTCGACGCGCTGCGTTCGTCGCCGAGCAGCGAGATGAACGGATTGGCCGCGACCTGAAGGATGGTGATGCCGCCTGCCAGGATGAACAGCGCGACAAGGAAGGTCCAATAGGCGCCCGACGCCGCCGCCGGCCAGAAGGCGAGGCAACCCAGCGCGGCGACGCCGAGCCCGACGACGATGCCGCGCAGATAGCCGATCCGCGAGATCAGCGCGCCGGCGGGGATAGAGACGATGAAATAGGCGGTGAAGAAGGCGAACTGCGTGAGCATCACCTCGGCGTAGCTCAGCGAATACAGCCCCTTGAGCTTGGGGATGAGCACGTCGTTGAGGCTGGTTGCACCGCCCCAGAAGAAGAACAGACCGATTACCAGCCAGGCCAGCGTCCGCGACGCGCCCCCGCCTGCCTTGCCGTCCGCCGAACCCGCCGCCTTCGCCATTCTGCCGATCCCCGATCTACGCTGCGGCGCGGTCGATCGGCGCTACAAGCAAGGAGGCAAACCCACTAACCTCAATTAGGTTTCGTGACGAAACCGACTTTTTGCGACTGTGTCCTCAAAGTTTCGCCGGCGTATCGATCGCAGCCTCGGTCGCGGTCGCCGGCAGTTCGCCGTGCTTCGCGGCGGCAACGGCTTCGGCACGGGCCATCACGCGCAAGATGTTGCCGCCGGCGAGCTTGGCGATGTCGGCGTCGCTCCAGCCGCGCCGCATCAGTTCGGCCAGCAGGGCAGGGTAGGTCGACACGTCGCTCAGACCGTCGGGCAGCGAATTGTCGACGCCGTCGAAGTCGGAGCCGATCCCGACATGGTCGACCCCGGCGATCTTGGCGACGTGCTCGATATGGTCGGCGACGTCGGACAGCGTGACGTGCGGTTCGGGATTGTCGCGATGCCATGCGGCCATCGCGGCGGCGGCCTTGTCGGGCTGGCCGATATAGAGGCCGCCGAAGGGCGGCGCGTTGAGACGGACTTTCTCGGCCGCTTCCTCGGCACCCCAATGACGATGCGCTTCGGTCAGATAGGAGGGCGCGAAGGTGACCATGACGATGCCGCCATTGGCGGCGACCAGCCGGAGCACCGCGTCCGAGACGTCGCGCGGATGATCGTCGAGCGCGCGCGCGCTCGAATGCGAGAAGATCACCGGCGCCTTGCTGACGCGCAGCGCGCTGCGGATCGTCGCGTCGCTGACGTGGGACAGGTCCACCAGCATGCCGAGCCGGTTGAGTTCGTGTACAACCGCCTCGCCGAACGGGGTGAGCCCGTTGTGCTTCGGGTCGTCGGTCGCCGAATCGGCCCAATCGATCGTCTTGGAATGGGTGAGCGTCAGATAGCCCGCGCCCAGATCATGATAGGCGCGCAGCACCGACAGACTGTCGGCGATCTGGTTGCCGCCCTCGACCCCGATCATCGCGGCGATGCGCCCGGATTTGTGGATGCGGCGGACGTCGTCGGCGGTGCGCGCCAGCGCGAAGGTCTCCGGATAACGCGCAACGATGTCGTGGATCAGGTCGATCTGCTCGATCGTCTCTTTCACCTGCTCCAATGGCGGCAGGTCCGCGGCGACATAGACCGACCAGAATTGGCCGCCGACCTTGCCCTGTCGCAGCCGGGCGATGTCGGTGTTGTACGGCACCGGCCGGCCGCCCAGCCCGGTGCGGAGGTCGATGGTCCAGCGGCCCTCGCCCTCGCGTTCGCGCAGCGACTCCGCCCAGTCGTTGTGCCCGTCGATCAGCGGCGTCGCCTTCAGCACCCGCGCGATCCGCGCGGCATAAGGCGAGGGGGCGGACGCAGCGGCAAGCAGCAGCGGCAGGGCGCAGGCGAGGAGAGCTTTGGTCATAGGCACGAGAGTAGCCGGATCGGACGCCGCGGCAAGCACCGCCAATCCCGCCCCGCGAGCGAAGGCTGGACCGTACGCACTGCTTTTCTTCCCACCTTCCGCTCGCTTGCCGTATCGGCGAGCGGATGCTAGCACCGGCGACGGGTGTCGCGCACAAGACCCTCCTGCCTGCAGGAAGATCGCCCCGCGCCCTCAGGCCGGCGCCGTTCCTGGCGGCCGGCGGCTTAGGTTGACCGTCGCCATGTTGCATATCCCGTCCCGCGCCGAGAGCATCCGCAAGGATGTCGGCGCGCGGGTGGGGCGCCCGGCCGATCCGGCCCGGCATGCGACAGCGACGCGCATGTTTATCATCGCTTCTCTCACGTTGGCCCCCAGGCGCTTGGCGCCGGTCGGGCCGTCGTCCTTCACACAATTTAGCTTATCGGCGCACCCGCTGTTTGCATGCAGCGGCCGGCGCGCCCGGAGACCATATAATGACAACGCGCATGCTGATCGACGCGCGCCACCCGGAAGAGACCCGGGTCGCGGTCGCACAAGGTAACCGTATCGAAGAGTTCGATTTCGAATCCGCCGAACGCAAGCAGCTCAAGGGTAATATCTATCTCGCCAAGGTGACGCGCGTCGAGCCGTCGCTGCAGGCGGCGTTCATCGAATTTGGCGGCAATCGCCACGGTTTCCTCGCCTTTTCCGAAATTCATCCAGATTACTACCAGATCCCCAAGGAGGATCGCGAGGCGCTGCTGCGCGAAGAGGCCGAGGAGGCGCTCGCGCTGTCCGACGACGATGACGACGACGATCATCATGACGACGAGCATGATGATCATCATGACGACGGCTACGAAGCCTCCGCGCACGACATCGACGAGGCCTCGATCGAGCGGCTCGACACCGATGGCGGCCCCGAGCTGCTCGACGCCGCCGAGGATCATCCGCACGACGATGACGACCATGCCGACGGCGATCATCCCAAGCCGGTCGCGTCCAAGTCCGCCGGCCGTGGCGGCGATGGCGACCAGGTCGAGGCGCTCCGCCGCCGTCGCCAGAATCTGCGCCGCCGCTACAAGATCCAGGACGTCATCCGCCGCCGTCAGGTGCTGCTGGTGCAGGTCGTCAAGGAGGAGCGTGGCAACAAGGGCGCGGCGCTGACCACCTATTTGTCGCTCGCCGGCCGCTACTGCGTGCTGATGCCCAACACCTCGCATGGCGGCGGGATCAGCCGCAAGATCAGCAACGTCGCCGATCGCAAGCGGCTGAAGTCGATCATGTCCGAGATGAAGCTGCCCAAGACGATGGGCTGCATCGTGCGCACCGCCGGTCTCCAGCGCACCCGCCAGGAGATCAAGCGCGACTTCGATTATCTGGCACGGCTGTGGGACGGGATCCGCGAGGGCACGCTGACCTCCGAGGCGCCCGCTTTGATCTACGAGGATTCGAACCTCATCAAGCGCGCGATCCGCGACATCTATTCGCGCGAGATCGACGAGGTGCTGGTCGAGGGGCCTGACGGCTACCATATATCGCGCGAATATATGAAGCTGCTGATGCCGGGCCACGCCAAGAAGATCCGGCCCTATATCGATGCCGTTCCGCTGTTCCAGCGCTTCGGCGTCGAGGACCAGCTAAGTGCGATGTACCAGCCCGTCGTCCAGCTCAAGTCGGGCGGCTATCTGGTGATCAACCCGACCGAGGCGCTGGTCTCGATCGACATCAACTCGGGCCGTTCGACGCGCGAGCATAATATCGAGCAGACCGCGACCGCGACCAACCTCGAGGCCGCGCACGAGATCGCCCGCCAGCTCCGCCTGCGCGACATGGCCGGCCTCGTCGTCATCGACTTCATCGACATGGACAATGGGTCCAACGTCCGGAAGGTCGAGAAGGCGATGAAGGAGGCGCTCAAGAATGATCGCGCCCGCATCCAGGTCGGCCGTATCTCGTCCTTCGGGCTGATGGAGATGAGCCGCCAGCGCCTGCGCACCGGCGTGCTCGAGGCGTCGACCCGGATCTGCCCGCATTGCGAGGGCACCGGCTTCGTCCGCACCGCCTCGTCGGCGGGCCTGTCGGCGCTCCGCCTGCTCGAGGAGGCCGCCGCCCGCGGTCGGGGCACGCTGCTCACGCTGCGCACCTCGCGCGAGGCGACGATCTACGTGCTCAACCGCAAGCGCGCCGAGATCAGCGAGATCGAGGATCGCTACGGCGTCGAGATCGAGGTGATCCCCGATCATCACGACGAGGGTGCCCGGATGACGGTCGACATCTCCGGCCCGCCGCCGATGCACGCGCCCAAGCTGCCGCCGATGCCCGAGCCCGATCCCGACGACGATCTGATCGACGAGATCGAGGACGAGGAGGAGGCGATCGAAGAGGTGTCCGACGAGGACCAGTCCGCCGAGCGTCCGGTCAAGGCCGAGCGTGCGGAGCGTCCCGAACGGGCTGAGCGTAGCGAAGACGGTGGTGAAGGCGGCCGTCGTCGCCGTCGCCGTCGCCGTCGCGGCGGTCGTCGTGAAGAGGGCGCGCCCGAGGGTGGCGACGCGTCGGGCGAGTTCGAGGGCGACGAGCCGTCGGCCGAGGTCGAAGGCGAGCTGTCCGAAGAGTTGCCAGTCGACGGTGCTGCCGAGCAGAGCGAAGCCGAGGCGCTGGCCGAGGGTACGCGCCGTCGCCGTCGCGGTCGCCGCGGTGGTCGTCGCCGCGAGGGCGGCGAGGCGCTGATCGTCGATGCCGGCGATGTCGGCCCTGCCGCGACCGACGTCGCCGCTGACGAGAGCGTCTCCGAAGTCGCGGGCCGTGCCGAACTGGTCGAGGCCGCACCGGTCGCGGACGCCGTGCCGGACGCGGCGCCCGAGGCCGACGCGGCACCCAAGCCGAGGGGGCGTCGTCGTCCTCGCGCACGGACCGCTGCGGAGATCGCGGCCGACGCACCGATCGTCATCGCCGAAGCGACGCCCGTCGCGGCGGAGCCGGTCGCCGAGGCCACGCC
>NZ_CALMAW010000009.1 GCF_937859915.1 uncultured Sphingomonas sp.
GGCCGGGGCCCAGGCCCCACGTCTGCGGTCGCGCGCGGCGTCCGCCACGGGCAGCGGGCCTGGGCCCCGGCGTTCGCCGGGGAACGCCGCGCCGCGGACGAAGGTCAGGCGGCGTCGACCAGCACCAGTTCGCTGTCCTCGAGCGCGGTGACGCGCAGCGTGTCGAGGTCGCTGATCGCGGCGCCGTCGCGGGCGTTGACCCGCACCCCCTCGATCTCGACCGCGCCGGTCGCCGGGACGAGATAGGCGCGGCGATCCTTGCCGAGCGGATAGTCCGCGGTCTCGCCCGCCTTGAGCGTCGCGCCGACGACGCGCGCGTCGGTGCGGATCGGCAGCGCGTCGTCGTCATTGGCGAAGCCCGAGGCCAGCGTCACGAACCGCCCCGAGCGCTCGCCCTTGGGGAAGGGCCGCGCGCCCCAGCCCGGCTTCTCGCCACCTCGCGTGGGAATGATCCAGATCTGGAAGAGCGTGGTCGGCACGTCCTCCTGGTTTATCTCGGCATGGGTGATGCCCGTGCCCGCCGACATCACCTGGACGTCGCCCGCGCCCGTGCGGCCCTCGTTGCCGAGGCTGTCGCGGTGGGTGATCGCGCCGCTGCGGACATAGGTGATGATCTCCATGTCGCGGTGCGGATGCGGCGGGAAGCCCGATTTGGGCGCGATCACGTCGTCGTTCCAGACGCGCAGATTGCCCCAGTTCATGCGCTTGGGGTCCTGATAGTTGGCGAAGGAAAAATGATGCTTGGCGTCGAGCCAGCCGTGGTTCTCGCCGCCGAGGGTCGCGAAGGGGCGCAGGTCGATCATCGTGGGTCTCCCGATGCGGCCGGGCGCTATCGGACGCCCGCCGTTGGAGCGAGAGATAGGCGCCGTCCGTCATCCGCGACAGTGGGATAAGATCGCGCTGATCGTTCGATGATCTTGAATAAGGGCCGATGCATTGCGACGCCGCAATTGTCGTGCCGCCGAAAGCTCGTATGGCCGGCGCGGCGAATCGGACGCGGGGAGGGCATATGCTGAGGAAGGTCGACAAGGCAGGCGCCACGATCGAGGACGATGGCGCCGACGGCGGCGCGCTCGACCGCGCGATCTGGATCGACCTGTGCAGCCCGACCGACGCCGAGATCGAACGCGTCGAGCAGGCGTTCGACGTCCGCATCCCCAATCGCGAGCATCTCGCCGAGATCGAGGCGTCGAGCCGGCTGCGCGCCGATCGCGGGCGGCTGATCATGAGCGCGCCGCTGATCGCGCGGCAGGGCGAACTCGGCATGTTGTCGCCGACCGGCTTCCTGCTGCTCGAGACCACGCTGGTGACGGTGCGCTTCATGGAAATGGCGGCGTTCGACGCGGTCCACGACGCGGTCGCCAAGACCGACCGGCCGGAAAGCGGGCGCGACGTGTTCGTCCGCCTGCTCGAGGACATCGTCGACCGCTCCGCCGACCGGCTCGAGCGCGTCGCCGAGGAGCTGACCAAGGCGAGCCACGAGATCTTCGCCGAGCCCGAGAAGGACAGCAAGAAGCACCGGCTCGCGCACGAGACCAAGCGGCTGCGCGCGCTGATGATCAGCATCGGCCGGCAGAGCGAGCAGATGGTCAAGGTCCGCCACGCCTTCCTCGCGATCGGACGGATCGCGAGCTTCGTCACCGATCGCTGCGAGCCCAAGATCGAGGCCGAGCTGCGCGAGCGGCTCGCCTCGATCCGCCACGACATCGAATCGCTCGACGAGTTCGAGAGCTCGCTGACCGGGCGGGTGCAGCTGCTGCTCGACGCCGCCACCGGCTTCATCTCGATCGAGCAGAATGAGGTGGTCAAGGTGCTGACCGTGGTCTCGGTGGCGGGCGTGCCGCCGGTGCTGATCGCGGGGGTCTACGGGATGAACTTCCAGCACATGCCCGAACTGGCGTGGCGCTGGGGCTATCCGTACGCGATCGCCGCGATGGTGGCCTCGACCGTGCTGCCCGTACTGTGGTTCAAGTGGCGCGACTGGCTGTAGCCGCGGCCGACGCGAGACGCGGCAATCGGATGCGATCGCCCGGCTAGCCGCTTGACAGCGATGGTCGTCCTCGCGCTTCTTCTCGGCATAACAAGCTGGGAGGATTAGGATGCCGGACACCATCGTCACCGCCACGCCCGCCGTGCCCGCCAATCCGGCTGCACTCGGCCTCGTCGGCTTCGGGCTGACCACCGTGCTGCTCAGCCTGGTCAACGCGGGGGTGCTCCCCGCGGGCGGTGAAGGCGTCGTCGTGCCGCTGGCGCTGGCCTATGGCGGTCTGATCCAGATCGTCGCGGGGCTGCTCGAATTCCGCGTCGCCAACACCTTCGGGATGACCGCCTTCCTCAGCTACGGCGCCTTCTGGTGGTGGTTCGCCCTGCTGCTGATCTTCGCGCACACCGGCGTGATCGACATCGCGCAGGCCGGGCCGACGGTCGGCGTCGCGCTGCTGCTGTGGGGCGTGCTCACGCTCTATCTGTGGATCAGCACCTTCCGCCTGCCGCGCATCCTGTTCGCGGTGTTCCTGACGCTGTGGCCGACCTTCTTCCTGCTCGGTCTGGGCGGCGCGATGGGCGCGCCCGCGCTGACCCATCTCGGCGGCTGGCTGGGCCTGCTCTGCGGCACGCTTGCGATGTACGGCAGCTTCGCCTTCGTCACCAACGCGACCTGGGGACGGACCGTGATCCCGGTCGGCGCGCCGCTGCTGGTCGGCTGAGGCGGGCGCGGCGGCGCGGCGTCGATGCCGACGGTCGTCGGCGGTGACGAGCGGACCGGACGCGGTGGAGCGCCGCCAGTCCTCGTCGTCGTCATCGCGGACCCGATCCGGGATCCATAGACGCGGCGTTCGCTCTTCGAGGCGCGGCGCGTATGGATTGCCGCCTCCGCGGGACTGACGGGGCGTGGTGGAGAGCGGCCATTCCTCTTGTTCGTCATCCCGGACTTGATCCGGGATCCATAGACGCAGCGTTCGCAATCAAGGCGCTGCGCGTATGGATTCCCGCCTTCGCGGGAATGACGGGATGTGGTGGAGAGCCGCCATTCCGGTTCGGAAGACTTGTCGGGCGGAAGCGGTCATACGACGTGCGGCAACTGAACAGCCTGAAGACTACTTCCTTTTGCTTGGGTATAACGAAGGTTCACGCATGAGTTGATCAAGATTTTGCAAGAGCGGATATACCGTGTTTATGTAATCATTTCGCTTTTTGTTTGTTGCTTGATCAAGGCTGGACAAGTCCCATGTGTTTGCACTTCCGAAGCGAAATGCGAACCGCTGAGCCGCCCATTTATCCACATCGGTGTCTAGCCAATTGAACGTGTCCCAATACCATCGATCAGCCTGCGCAAACACTACTGCATACTCGTCGGAGGTTAGGCTCTCATTTTGCAGACGCTGGTAAATTTGGGCGCCCTCCGTAAATCTTTGCTTGAACTCATTCAGAAGTGGTCCTCGCACCACGGTCGGCAAAACGTAGTTCTGCTCCAGATGCTGAATAACGCCCGCTGTCGCACCCCCACTGGCGTTGTGTGAATTAACAGAGCCAATAGAAGGTATCGGCTTTGATATGGGCGACTTATCGTTTGCCATGCTAGGTCCGGCAGCGAGAAGCGCAGATATCGCTAGAATCCTCGGCGTCATTTTTGATCCACATGACCGATACTCCCGGCAGTGACGCCGCCCGACTGATTGTGGCTACTGACACTCTCAATCCTCACCGGTGGCGCCTTGTTGGTTTCCGCCTCTGCATCGCTCGCTCCTTTCGGCAGGTCCAATGCAGGGGCACGCGGGGGCCTTGTGAAAGAGGAAAGGCGATCCGTAGCTTTGGAATGAGGCTGCCACATCACTAGCAAAATGATAAACGCAATCCCAACCACGACGAACGTGGCGACGATTTTTGGGATTAGGGGCAGCGCACTGAGGAACCCGACGAAGCCTTCCATTTTCTCCATATCTTCCATCTCGCGGCTCCTGCCTCAAATGACGGCTATCGGGATTGGTCAGATATGACCGGAATGGCAAGGTCTGGGCGAAAGCAGCCATAGTCTGCTCGTCATTGTGAGGCGCGGAGCGCCGTGGCGATCCGGAGATCGGCGCTGGATTGCTCCTCAGGCCGAGCCCGGCGTCGTGCCGACGAACCGAAACCGAAGCGTCCTGTACGACATGCAGACACACCTCTCCCGCAAGATCAGGACAGGGGGAGGTCAACGGCCGGCGCGTCTCTTGCCAAGGGGCACCCGGTGCTGGACGGCTTGGGGTAAGCCAAGTGCGGTTGGTAACCAAAACAGCCGCGTCCAGACTTTGTACTTGGGGACCAAGGCCCCTGCCCACGGTTGGCCTGGCAGGGTGTGACGTCGGTCCACGGTTACGTTCTCAGCGAAGCTTCGGCTTGGAAAACCGGATGACTCCGCGCCGGCCGCCCGATCGATGCCAGCGTGACGCTCGCCGCGATCGGTTCCCGTCCCTCGCACCCTTGCGCTTCGGGGTAAAAGGACGCGTCGGTATATAACCCAAATGGTTCGCCTTGTCAAGCGCTCAGTGGGCGGGGGCGATCGAGAAGCGGAAGACGATGCGGTTGGCGTAGGTCTGGCCGGGAGCGAGCCGCACCGAGCCGAATTCGGGGTGATTGGGGGTGTCGGGGAACATCTGCGGCTCGAGCACGATCGCGTCGCCTTCGCGGTACAGATGGCCCGCCTTGCCGACGATCGTGCCGTCGAGAAAATTGCCCGAATAGAATTGGATGCCGGGCTGGTCGGACAGGATTTCGAGGACGCGGCCCGATGCCGGATCCTCGACGCGCGCCATCAGTCGCGGCGCCGCCGTGCGGGTGCGGCTGACCACCCAATTATGGTCGTAGCCGCGGCCGTAGCGGAGCTGCGGGTCGGTGGCGTCGCGGACCCGGTCGCCGATGACGCGGGGGGTGCGGAAGTCGAAGGCGGTGCCCGCGACCGCGCGGAATTCGCCGGTCGGGATCGCGGTGGCGTCGGTCGGCGAATAGGCCTCGGCGGGGATGGTGAGCCGCTCGCCCATCGCGCCGTTGGCGGACCCCTCGCCGGACAGGTTCCAATAGGTGTGGTTGGAGAGATTGACGATGGTCGGCCGGTCGGTGGTCGCGCGATAGTCGACCGAGAGCGCGCCGGCCTCGTCGAGCGCATAGGTGGCGGTGGTGGTGAGAATGCCCGGATAGCCCTGGTCGCCGTCGGGGCTGACATAGCGCAGCACGACCGTCGCGGTCGGCCCGGCGGCGGTCGAGACCAGCTGCCAGGCGACCTTGTCGAACCCCTTGGTACCGCCGTGCAGCGAATTGGGGCCGTCGCTGAGCGGCACCGCATAGCTCTTGCCGTCGAGCGTGAAGCGCCCCTTGGCGATGCGGTTGGCGACACGGCCGACGGTGGCGCCGAAGAAATTGGGCTTGGCGACATAGCCGGCAATGTCGGGATAGCCGAGCGCGACGTCGGCGAAATGGCCGGCGCGGTCGGGCACGATCACCGACTGGACGCTCGCCCCCAGGGTGAGGATCGTGACCCGCATGCCGGCTGTATTGGTGAGCGTGACCGCGGCGATCGCGGTGCCGTCGGGGAGCTGTCCGAAGCGGCGCTGCGCCACCGTCGTCGCATGCGCCGCGGCGGTGGCGGCCACCGTCGCCAATAGTGCCGCGATCCTGCTTGCCGTCCGGGTCATCGATCCGCCTCCCACAATTTCGCGCATTTTTGTCGGACACGTCCGGCAAAGTCCAGATCGGCGGCGGGCGGCGGCGGCCTGTCCGCCCTACGATCATGTTGGCCGCCGATCTCGACGCCGCGTCGCGCGCGCCTATCTACGCCGCACAACCGGGAGAGGACGACCGTGGCGCGCACGCTGTACGACAGACTGTGGGATGCGCACGTCGTCGTCTCCGAGGCCGACGGGCGCAGCTTGCTCTATATCGACCGGCATCTGCTTCACGAGGTGAGCACGCCGCAATCCTTCGCGGCGCTGCGCGAGGGCGGGCATGTCGTGCATCGCCCCGCGACCCAGCTCGCGGTCGCCGACCATGCCGTGCCGACGCACGACCGCGACCGGCCGATCGCCGATCCGCTGGCGCGCGCGCAGGTCGGGCTGCTCGAGCGCAACTGCGCCGATTTCGGGATCGACTATCTGCGGCTCGACGGCCCCGACCAGGGCATCGTCCACGTCATCGGCCCCGAACAGGGGTTCACGCTGCCGGGGATGACGCTGGTCTGCGGCGACAGCCATACCGCGACGCACGGCGCCTTCGGGGCGCTCGCCTTCGGGATCGGCGCCAGCGAATGCGGCACCGCGATGGCGACGCAGGCGCTGTGGCAGACCAAGGCCCGGCGGATGCGCGTCACCTTCGCCGGCGCGCTGGCGCCGGGCGTCACCCCCAAGGACATGGCGCTCGCGCTGATCGGCCGGATCGGCGCGGCGGGGGCCTCCGGCCATGCGATCGAATTCGCCGGCGAGGCGGTGCGCGCGCTGTCGATGGAGGGGCGGATGACGCTCTGCAACATGGCGATCGAGGCGGGATCGCGCACCGGCCTCGTCGCCCCCGACGCGACCACCTTCGCCTATCTCGAGGGCCGGCCGCGGGCGCCGGCGAGCGCATCATGGGACGCGGCGCTGGCGGCGTGGCAGGATCTCGCCAGCGACCCGGACGCCGTGTTCGACCGCGAGATCGAGATCGACGCCGCGACGCTCGCCCCGCAGGCGACCTTCGGCACCAGCCCCGACCAGGTGATCGCGGTCGACGGCGCGCTGCCCGATCCCGCGACGCTGGCGGACGGCGCGGCGCGCGCCAAGCTCGAAAAGGCGCTGGCCTATATGGATCTGGCGCCGGGCCAGCGGCTCGCCGGGCTGGCGGTCGACCATGTCTTCATCGGCAGCTGCACCAACGGCCGGCTCGACGATCTGCGCGCCGCCGCGGCGACGATCCGCGGCCGCCGCGTCGCCGCCGGCGTGACCGCGCTGGTCGTCCCCGGCTCGGGCGCGGTCAAGCGCCAGGCCGAGGCGGAGGGGCTCGACCGGCTGTTCGTCGCGGCGGGCTTCCAGTGGCGCGAGGCGGGCTGTTCGCTGTGCGTCGCGATGAACGACGACCGGCTGCCGGCGGGCGCGCGCTGCGCTTCGACCTCGAACCGCAATTTCGAGGGCCGCCAGGGCGCCGGCGCGCGCACCCATTTGATGAGCCCGGCGATGGCCGCCGCCGCCGCGATCGCCGGGCATATCGTCGACATTCGCGAGGACGCCGCATGATCCCGCTCCGCCAGGTCGAGGGCCGCGCGATCTCGCTGCCCGATGCCGACATCGACACCGACATCATCTATCCCGCGCGCTTCCTGCTGATCACCGAGAAGCGCGGGCTCGGCCGCTACGCCTTCCACGATCGCCGCGGCGCACCCGGCTTCCCGTTCGATGCGCCCGACGCGAAAGAGGCGACGATCCTGATCGCGGGGGCCAATTTCGGCTGCGGATCGAGCCGCGAACAGGCGCCGTGGGCGCTCGCCGATCTCGGGCTGCGCGTGATCGTCGCGCCAAGCTTCGGCGAGATCTTCTTCTCGAACTGCTTCAAGAACGGGCTGCTCGCGATCACGCTGCCCGCCGAGCAGGTCGGGGCGCTGCACGGCGCGGCGACCGCGGGCGCGACGATCGCGGTCGATCTCGAGGCCGGCACGATCGCCGCGCCCGGGGTCACGACGATCCCGTTCGCGGTCGACGCCGACAGCCGCGAGTCGCTGCTCAACGGCTGGGACGAGACCGCGCGCATCCGCGCGCGGCACAGCGCCGACATCACCCGTTTCGAGGCCGCCCAGCGGCGCGCCTCCCCCTGGCTTTGGACGAAGGACGACATCGATGCTTGACCCCCGGCTGCGCAGCAAACTCGCGAGCGGCACATTCTTCGTGGTGCCCGGCGTCCACGACATGATCGCCGCCGTCGTCGCCGACCGCGTCGGCTTCGACATCGTCTATGGCACCGGCTATTGGCTGACCGCATCGGCCTACGGCCTGCCCGACGCCGGCATCGCCACCTATTCACAGATGGTCGACCGCATGGCGACGGTGAAGCGGACCAGCAAAGCGGCGCTGATCGCGGATGCCGACACCGGCTTCGGCGGGCTGCTCAACGTCCATCACACGGTCAGGGGCTATGAGGCGGCGGGCGTCTCGGCGATCCAGATCGAGGACCAGGAATTTCCCAAGAAGTGCGGCCACACGCCGTTCAAGCGGCTGGTGCCGATCGCCGACATGGTCGAGAAGATCAAGGTCGCGGTCGATACGCGCGAGGAAATGCTGGTGATCGCGCGGACCGACGCGCGCCAGTCCGAAGGGCTCGACGGCACGCTGCGCCGGCTTGAGGCCTATGCCAAGGCGGGCGCCGACATCCTCTTCCCCGAGGCGCTGACCAGCGAGGCGGAGATGCGCACCGCCTGCGCGAGCTTCGAGCAGCCGGTGATGGCGAACATGGCCAATGGCGGCCTGACCCCCATGCTCAAGGGCGACGTGCTGGCGGACATCGGCTATGCCTTCGCCATCTATCCGTCGCTGACCAGCCTGATCGCGGCCTCCGCGATGGAGACCGCGCTGGTCAAGCTGCGCGACGGGGGCGATGGTGAGCCGGCCGACATGCCGATGTTCGACTTCAAGACCTTCTGCGGCATGATCGGGTTCGAGGACGTATGGGCATTCGAGAAGAAATGGTCGCAGGACAAATGACGACGATCACCGCCGCGGTGCTCGCGCGCAGCGGCGACCAGCCGCGGCCCTATGCGGAATCGCGGCCGCTGACGCTTGCGACGCTGACGCTCGATCCGCCGCGGCCGGGCGAACTGCTGATCCGCATCGATGCGGCGGGGCTGTGCCATTCCGATCTCTCGGTGGTCAACGGCGACCGGCCGCGGCCGATGCCGATGGCGATCGGCCATGAGGCGACCGGGATCGTCGCGGCGCTGGGCAGCGCCGACGACACCGGCTTCGCGGTCGGCGACCGCGTGGTCCTGGCGTTCCTGCCGTCCTGCGGCGAATGCGTGCGCTGCCGCTCGGGCGAGGCCTATATGTGCGCGGTCGGCGCCGCGGCGAATGGCGAGGGCCGGCTGCTTCAGGGCGGGTGCCGGCTGCACGATGCCGATGGCGGCGACGTCCGCCACCATCTCGGCGTCTCGGCCTTCGCGACACATGCGGTGGTCGACCGGCGCTCGGCGGTCAAAGTCGACCGCGACCTGCCGCCCGAGATCGCCGCGCTGTTCGGCTGCGCGGTGCTGACCGGGGTCGGCGCGGTGATGAACTCGGCCGCGGTGCGCCCCGGCGAGAGCGTGATCGTCTACGGGCTCGGCGGCGTCGGCCTGTCCGCGCTGCTCGGCGCGCGGGCGAGCGGCGCCGCGCCGATCCTCGCGATCGATCCGTTCGCCGACAAGCGCGCGATCGCCCAGGACCTGGGCGCGGTCGCGGTCGGCCCCGAGGACGCCGCCGAGGCGATCGCGCGGCTGTTCTCCGAGGGCGGCGCGGACGTCGTCGTCGAGACGGTCGGCAAGGCGGCGGTGCTGCGCGACGCCTATCGCGCCGCGCGCCGCGGCGGCCGGATCGTCACCGTCGGCCTGCCCAATCCGGCCGAGCCGCTCGACATTCCCGCGGTGTCGCTGGTCGCCGAGGGCAAGACGCTGATCGGTTCCTATATGGGCTCGTCGATCCCCGCGCGCGACATCCCGCGCTATATCGCGCTGTGGAAGGCGGGACGGCTGCCGGTCGAGCGGCTGCTGAGCTCGGTGCATCCGCTCGCCGACATCAACAGCCTGCTCGACGCGCTCGCCGACGGCCGCGCGATCCGACAGATCGTGACACCGTAGCCGAGGCGCGCGGCTTGGCGGCGGTCATCCGACTGTCGGCCGAAGTCGGAAAGCGGATCGCAGGGCAAGCCGGCGCTTGCCATGCCGGGGTTTCCCCGTCGAAGGAGCCGATCATGATCCCCCGCCGCGCCTATGCCGATGGTCCCTTCGGGCAAGTCCATTTCCAGCATCAGGGCGAGGGCCACCCGCTGGTGCTGCTCCATCAGGCGCCGATGACCTCGGCGCAGTTCGACTGGGTCTATGCGCCGCTCGCCGCGCGCGGGATCCAGGCGATCGGGATCGACATGCCGGGCTTCGGCCAGTCGGACCCGACGCCGTTCGTGCCGGGCGTGCCCGATTATGCCGCGATCGTCCCGCCGGTGCTCGACGCGCTCGGCCTCGCCAGCGCCTCGGTGCTCGGCCACCATACCGGCGCGCTGGTCGCGACCGAGGTGGCGATCCAGTTCGCCGACCGGGTCGAGGCGCTGATCCTCAACGGGCCGCTGCCGCTGACCGAGGCGGAGCGTGCGGCCTATCTTGCCGGCGGCCACCAATGGGAGCTCGGCTTCACCGCGCAGCCGCACGCCGGCCACATGCGCGAGCTGTTCGACATTCGCGCGGGCTTTGCCGACGGCAGCGTGCCGCTGACCCGGATCAGCGACTATGTCGTCCAGGCGCTGGTCGGGCGCGGCACCTTCTGGCACGGCCATCACGCTGCCTTCCAATATCGCCAGGACGAGACGCTGCCGCGGATCACCCAGCCGACGCTGATCCTCACCAACAGTGGCGACTCGATCTTCGACCATGCGGTGCGGGCGCATGCGATCCGCCCCGACTTCGCCTTCGTCGCGCTCGACGGCGGCGGCGTCGACATCGTCGACCAGCAGCCCGAGGCCTGGGCGGACGCGGTCGCGGCGTTCCTGCAGGCACAGGGCAGGCTGTAGAGGGGGGCGCCTTACCGCACGCGCGGCCTTGCGAGCCCAGGCGTGTCCCGCCGCTTCGCGCCGCGGCTTTACGATGCAGATGACGCGCCCGCTTCGCTCAGGCGTCGAAATAGACCCACGGGTTCGCCGCGCGGTGCGCCGCCCGAAACGCGGCGATCGCGTCGCGGCGGCGCAGCGTCAGGTCGATCGCGTCGAGCCCGCCGACCAGCATCGCCTTCGACTCCGCGTCGATCGCGAAGGTCGCGAAATTGCCCGCGGCGTCGGTGACGGTCTGCGCGGGCAGGTCGATCGCGAGCGGCTGGGGTGCCCCCGCGAACGCATGCGGGTCGAGTTCGATCGGCACGATGCCGTTGCGCACGCAATTGCCGCGGAAGATCGGGTTGAAGCTCGGCGCGATGACGACGCGAAAACCATATTCGGCAAGCGCCCAGGCGGCATGTTCGCGCGACGAGCCGCAGCCGAAATTGGCGCCGCCGAGCAGGATCGCGGCCCTGGCATAGCCGGGATCGTTGAGCACGAAGCCGGGTTCGGGCACGCGGCCGCCGACCTCGGTGTAGCGCCAGCCCGCGAACAGCCCGTCCGCCAGGCCGGTCTTGCCGACCGTCTTCATCTCGCGCGAGGGGATGATCGCGTCGGTGTCGATATTGTCGCGGATCAGCGGCATCGCGATCGAGACGAGCGTGGTGAAGGGAGTCATGCCCCGGGCTCCGCGGCCGCTGTGTCCAGCGCGGCGGGCGCCACGATCCGGCCGGCGATCGCCGACGCCGCGACCGTCTCGGGCGAGGCGAGGTGCGAGCGCGTGCCGGGCCCCTGGCGGCTCTCGAAATTGCGGTTGGTCGAGCTGATCACGCGCTGCTGCGCGCCGAAGCTCTCGCCGCCCGCGAAGAAGCACATCGAACAGCCGGGTTCGCGCCACTCGAAGCCGGCGTCGAGGAAGATGCGGTCGAGCCCCTCGGCTTCGGCGGCCGCCTTGACCGCGCCCGATCCCGGTACGCAGATCGCGCGGACGCCGGGGGCGACATGGCGCCCGTCGAGGATCGCGGCGGCGCGGCGCAGGTCGGACAGGCGCGCGTTGGTGCACGAGCCGATGAAGGCCGCGTCGATCGCCGCGCCGGCCAGCGCCTCGCCCGCGGCCAGCCCCATATAGTCGAGCGCCCGCCCGTGAGCCTCGGCGGTGTCGCGATCCGAGACGTCGGCGAAGGCGGGCACCGCGCCGCCGAGCGGCACCGCCTGCTGCGGGCTGGTTCCCCAGGTCACCATCGGCACGACATCGGCGGCGTCGACGCGGTGCTCGGTATCGAAGACCGCGTCGGCGTCCGAGGTGAGCGTCCGCCAGTCGGCGACCGCGCGGTCCCATAGCGCGCCCTTGGGCGCATAGGGCCGGCCCTCGAGATAGGCGAAGACGGTGTCGTCGGGCGCGATGATCGCCGAGAAGGCGGCGCATTCGGTCGCCATGTTGCACAAGGTCAGCCGGCCCTCGACGTCGAGCGCGCGGACCGCGGTGCCGGCATATTCGAGGACGTGGCCCCTGGCGCCCGCCGAGCCGAAGCGCGCGAGCAGGTGCAGCGCGAGATCCTTGGCGGTGACGCCCGCGGCGAGCACGCCGTCGATCGTGATCCGCATCGTCTTGGGCCGGGTGACGCGCAGCGTCGTGGTGGCGAGCGCATGTTCCGCCTCGCTCGATCCGATTCCCCAGGCGAGCGCGCCGAGCGCGCCCTGCGAGCAGGTGTGGCTGTCGGGGCAGACGAGGGTGAGGCCGGGCAGGACGATCGCCTGCTCGGGCGAGATGACATGGACGATGCCCTGGCGTGGATCGCCGAGATCGAACAGCGTGATCCCCGCCGCCTTGGCGGCGTCGCGGGTCGCGGTGATGAAGGCGGTGCCGGTCGGCATGATCGTGCGGTCGGTGCGGCCGGGCAGCGTGTCGACGACATGATCCATCGTCGCGAACACCTGCGCGGGGGAGGCCACCGCGCGGCCCGCCGCCGCAAGACTCTCCAGCGCGACCCCGCCGGTGCGCTCGTGGAGCAGCACGCGGTCGATCAGCACCAGCCCGGTGCCCCCGCCGAGGTCCTCGACGACATGGCGATCCCAGATCTTGGCGAAAAGAGTCTGGCCCATATCAGGCGCTCCGGCTGTGGGGGGCTTGGCGGCGCGCGCGGAAAGCGGCATCGCCAAGTCCATGGCAACACACGCGATGCGGGATGCGATTCCGCTCTATCATCAGATCTATCTCGCCTTGCGCGACGAGATATTGTCGGGCGAGCGCGGTTTCGGCGCCGCGGTGCCGACCGAGCAGGAACTGGGCGCGATCCACGGCGTGTCGCGGATCACCGCGCGCCGCGCGCTCGACGAGCTGGCGAGCCACGGTCTGGTCGAGCGCAAGCGCCGCGTCGGCACGCGCGTCTGCTTCCGCGCGCCGACCGCGCCGATCGAGGGGCATATCGACCAGGCGGTCGACTCGCTGATCGCCTTCGGGCGCGACACGCAGGTCCGCGTGATCGAATATGGCGAGGTGCCGGCGACCGCGACCGTCGCCGACCGGCTCGGCATCGCGGTCGGCGCGCCGGTGATCCATGCGCTGCGGCTGCGCTCGGCCGACGAGGCGCCGCTCGGCGCGATCGAGAGCTTCGTGCCGGCGGCGATCGGGGCGGGGCTCAGCCGCGCCGCGCTGGCGACGCAACCGATGCTCGAGCTGATCCGCGCCGCCGGCCATGCGATCGGGGCGGGGTCGCAGATCATCTCCGCGGTGCCGGCCGACCCGGCGCTCGCCGCCTTGCTCGAGACCGAGGCGCGCGCGCCGATCATCCGCGTCGATCGCGTCGTGCGCGACACCGACGGACGTCCGCTGCTGTTCACCAGCGCACGCTATCGCGGCGATCGCTATCGGCTCAGCCTCGATCTGCATGGCGGTGGTCAGCAGGCGATCGCGGCGGCGATGGCGTCGTCGCCATAACCGATCTCGCGCAGGATCGCGGCGCCATCGCGACCCGCATGCGGGATGTCGTGACGCAGCGGCACGCGCGCGCCGTCGAACTCGATCGGCAGGCCGGGCAGGCGGGTCGCGTCGCCGCCGGGGATGGTGACGTCGACGAGGCCGCCATGGTTGAGATGCGGATCGTCGAACAGATCCTCGGGGCGCGCGATCGGCGCGAAGGGCAGGCCGATCGTCTCGACCTTGGCGACCAGTTCGGCGCGGGTCATGCCCGCGAACAACGCGCGGATCTGCGGCACGATCGCGTCGCGCGCCAGCACGCGCTGGTTGTTCTTCGCGAACTCTGGGTTGGCGCCAAGGTCGTCGAGCCCGAAGGCGGCGCAGAACGCCGTCCATTGCGCATCGCTGACCACGCCGACGAACAATTGCTCGCCGGGCTCCAGCGTCTCGAACACGTCGTAGATCGCCCAGGCCGAGATGCGGTTGGGCATCGGCTGCGCCGCCTGACCGGTGACCGCCATCTGCGCCATATGCTGGCCGACCAGGAAGGCGGTGGTCTCGTACAGCGCGCATTTGACCTCGCCGCCGAGGCCGGTGCGGTGGCGGCGTTCGAGCGCCGCCAGGATGCCGATCACACCGAACATGCCGCCGGTAATGTCGATCACCGAGGCGCCCGCGCGCAACGGACGACCGGGCGGCCCGGTCATATAGGCGAGCCCGCCCATCATCTGCGTCACCTCGTCGAGCGCGGTGCGATGCTCGTAGGGGCCGGCGAGGAAGCCCTTGGCGGCACAGTGGATCAGCCCGGGATTGGCGTCCTTGAGCGCCTGATAGCCGAGCCCGAGCCGGTCGAGCGTGCCCGGGCGGAAATTCTCGACGACGACGTCGGCGCCCTCGCACAGCGCGCGGGCTGCGGCGAGCCCGGCCTCGCTCTTGAGATCGAGGCAGATCGAGCGCTTGTTGCGGTTGAACATCGGGAAATAGCCAGCGCCCGAGCCGAGCAGCTTGCGCGTCTGGTCGCCGCCCAGCGGTTCGACCTTGATCACGTCGGCGCCGAGATCGGCGAGGATGACGCCGGTCGACGGCCCCATCACCATGTGCGTGAACTCGATCACCTTGATGCCTGCCAGCGGCAATGCGTCGTCCTGCACGTTCGATATCCCCGCTCGACAGCCCCGCGCTATTTGTTATAGATATATGTCATAACTTCCAAGCGGGAGATTGCCGTGACCGACCAGCGAACAGACGTGCTGATCAGCGAGGTCGGCCCGCGCGACGGGCTGCAGAGCATCGGCACGATCATGCCGCTGGCCGCCAAGAAGGCGTGGATCGCGGCCGAGGCCGCGGCCGGCGTCACCGAGATCGAGGTCGGCAGCTTCGTGCCGCCCAAGCTCCTGCCGCAGCTCGCCGACACCGCCGAGGTGGTCGCCTTCGCCAAGACGATCCCCGGCCTCACCGTCGCGGTGCTCGTCCCCAATGCGCGCGGCGCCGAGGCGGCGATCGCGGCGGGGGCGGACAAGATCACGCTGCCGCTGTCGGTGTCCGAGACGCACAGCCTCGCCAACCTCCGCCGCACCCATGCGCAGGTGATCGACGAGGCGCGCACGATCGCGGCGCTGATCGCGGCGCTGCCCGCCGACCGGCGCCCGCATTTCGAGGGCAGCCTCTCGACCGCCTTCGGCTGCACGCTCGAAGGCGCGATCCCCGACGCGCAGATCGCGCGGCTCGCGGAAAGCCTGATGACGGCGGGCTGCGACGAGGTCGGGCTGTCCGACACGACGGGGTTCGCCGATCCGTCCGCGGTGCGCCGGCTGATCCGGCTGGTCCGCGGCGTGGCGGGGGATGCGGCGCTGACCGGCATCCATCTCCACAACACGCGGGGACTGGGGCTCGCCAATGTGCTCGCCGCGCTCGATTGCGGGCTGACCACCTTCGACGCGTCGCTCGGCGGGCTCGGCGGCTGCCCGTTCGCGCCGGGCGCTTCGGGCAACATCGTCACCGAAGACCTCGCCTTCATGCTTGAGGCGATGGGGCTGCGCACCGGCATCGACCTCGACCGGCTGACCGCTGTTCGGACAATCGTCGCGGATGCGCTGCCCGGCGAACCGCTTTATGGTTTCCTGCCCGATGCCGGACTGCCGCTCGGCTTCCGCCCGGCGACGTCTTTGGCCGCCTGAGGAGTAAACAGCGTATGACGATCGTCGGCACCCGGATGGTCTCGGACGGCAAGACCGCCAGGCAGATCTTCGACGAGGTGATGGCCAATCCGGCGCGCACCAAATTCGGCTTCGGCAGCAAGCTCGCGATCGTCAATATCGACTTCCAGAACGCCTATACCCGGATCGATCGCTACAAGACCGCCTACGAGGCCGACCCGCGCCAGATCGAGCACGTCAACACGCTCTCCGCGCTCGCCCGCGCCAAGGGCATGCCGGTGATCTGGACGCATGTCGCCTATATGGACGACGCCAGCGACGCCGGCGTCTGGGGCACGCGCACCGACACGCCGGACTCGCTCCAGAACATCAAATACGACTCCGACCGCCACGCCTTCGACGAGCGCTGCCAGATCGATGCGACGGTCGATGCGGTCTACACTAAGCGGATGCCGTCGCCCTTCTTCGAGACGCCGCTGCAGAGCCTGCTGGTCTGGCACAAGGTCGACACGGTGGTGATCACCGGCGGCTCGACCTCGGGCTGCGTCCGCGCCGCGGCGGTGGACTCGCTGTCGCGCGGCTATCGCACGATCGTCCCGCTCGAGACCTGCGCGGACAAGCATGAGAGCTATCATTACGCCAACCTCACGGACCTCCAGCTCAAATATGCCGACGTCGAGCCGGTGCAGAGCGTGATCGACTGGCTGGAGGCGCGCTGATGCGCGAGGGTGCGGCCGATCCCGGCCTCTATGATTTCCGCCCCTATCGCGATCGCGCCAGGATCGCCTGGCCCGAGGGCAAGACCGTCGCGGTGTGGGTGTCGCCCAATCTCGAATATTATGAGATCGACCCCGCCGCCAATCCGCACCGCAAGAGCTGGGCGAAGCCGCATCCCGACGTCGTCGGCTATGCGCATCGCGACTATGCCAATCGCGTCGGCCATTGGCGGATGGCCGAGGTGATGAGCAAGCACGGCTTCCCCGGCTCGGTCAGCCTGTCGGTGGCGCTGTGCGATCACATTCCCGAGGTCGTGCTCGATGCCAATGCGCGCGGCTGGGAATTCTTCAGCCACGGCATCTACAACACGCGCTATTCCTACGGCATGGACGAGCGCCAAGAGCGCGCGATCATCGAGGATTCGATCCGCACCGTCCGCGATCTCACCGGCCAGACGATCAAGGGCTGGCTCGCCCCCGCGCTCACCCACACGCCGCGCACGCTCGACCTGATCGCAGAATACGGCCTGACCTACACCTGCGACCTCTATCATGACGACCAGCCGGGCCCGGTGCATGTCGCCGACGGCCGGCTGATCTCGATGCCCTACAGCCTCGAGGTCAACGACCATTATGGCTTCTTCGTCTACAATATGAGCCCGCGCGACTATGCCGACACGCTGATCCGCCAGTTCGACCGCTTGGCGGCGGAAGGCGAGCGATCGGGCACGGTGATGTGCATCCCGCTCCATTCCTATCTCATCGGCCAGCCGCACCGCATCGGCGCGTTCGAGGAGGTGCTGCGCCACATCGCGGCGGACGGTCGCGCCTGGATCACCCGCTCGGGCGACATCGCCGACCATTTCCTCGCCAACGACTATGACGCCGCCGTCGCCGACGCCGCGCGCTACGCAAGGGCCGTCTGATGGCGCTCGATCCCGCCTATCTCGAATACCCGCGCCGCGCGCGCGGGATGGATCACGACCTCTACGGTTACTCCAACCTGTTCGAGCGGCCGCCGGTCGTCTGGGCCGGCGGCAAGACGGTCGCGGTGCCGATCGTGGTCAGCCTCGAATGGTTTCCGATCGTGCCGGAGGACAAGCCGTTCCGCGCCCCCGGGCACATGCAGACCGCCTATCCCGACTATCGCCACTATACCTCGCGCGAATATGGCACGCGAGTCGGCTTCTACCGGCTGCTCGACGCCTTCGCCAAGGTCGGCGCGCGCGTTTCGGTCGCGACCAACGCCGCGATCGCGGAGCGCTACCCCTCGGTGATCCGCGAAATCGTCGCCGCCGGCCACGAGATCGTCGCGCATTCGACCGACATGAACGGCACGATCGCGACCGGGCTCGACGAGGCCGACGAGCGCGCGCTGATCGCGGCGTCGCTCGACACGCTCGAGCGCGTCGCGGGCGTCCGCCCGACCGCCTGGGCGTCGATCGCGCGCTCGCAGAGCTGGAACACGCCGCGGCTGCTCGCCGAGGCCGGGGTCCGCACGATGCTCGACTGGGTCAATGACGATCTGCCCTATCGGATGGACACGCCAAGCGGCGGCATCGTCAACCTGCCGCTCAACCACGAACTGTCCGACCGGCAGATCATCACCGTCCAGCAGCAGTCCGCCGAAAGCTATGCCGAGCAGATCCGCGACGCCTTTGGCTGGCTCGACGGCGAGGCGCAGCGCTATGGCGGGCGGATGCTGCCGCTGCACGTCACCCCCTATGTGATGGGGCTGCCCTACCGCATCGGCGCGTTCGAGGCGCTGCTGGCGTGGCTCGCGGCACAGCCGGGCGCGGCGTTCGAGACGGTGACGGCGGTGACCGAGGCGGTGTTTCCGGCCATTTGAAACGGCGTCTTCCGTCTCTATCCGTCATCCCGGACTTGATCCGGGATCCATAGACGCGGCGCGCAATATCCGGGCGCCGCGTCTATGGATTCCCGCCTTCGCGGGAATGACGCGGAAGGGTGGCTAGGCGCGGCCCTCAGACCGCGACCGTCCCCGCGTCATAGGCGAACAGGCCCAGCGTCTCTTCGTTGCGCAGCTTGGACATGCCGAACAGGTCGGCGTCGTCGCCCTGCATGCGGTCGGCGTTGTCGTTGGACTCCTTCTGGATCATGCTGGTGCGCGCGATCCGCGCCGCCTCGTAGCGGGTCAGCGCCTCGGGCAGCGTGTCGGCCGCGTCGATCGCGCGCGCGAGCACGAGCGCATCCTCGATCGCGCTCGAGGCGCCCTGGCCGAGGAACGGCGTCATCGCGTGCGCGGCGTCGCCGAGCAGCGTGATCCGGCCGTCGATCGACCAGCTCTTCAGCGGGGTCCGCGCGTTGATCGCCCATTTGTAGAGGTTGGTCTCGTCGGCCGCCGCGATCAGCTGCTGGACGGGCGCGCACCAGCCCGCAAACAGCGTCTCGAGCTCGGACCGCTTGGCGGGGATCGTCCAGCCGTCGTCGCTCCAGCCGGGCTGGCGGCCGAAGAAGACGAGGTTGAGCAGCGTGCCGCCGCGTAAGGGGTAGAAGACCGCGAGCCGGCCCGGGCCGATGAAATTGCCCGGATTGTCCGCCAGTTCGCGCAATTCGGGCGTCACCGGTACCAGCGAGCGGAAGGCGATGTGGCCGGTGAAGTGCGCGGGCGCCGGCTCCTGCAGCAATCGCACCACCGACTTGAGGCCGTCCGCGCCGACGACGAGATCGCCCGTCGCCACGGTGCCGTCGGCCAACGTCAGATGCGCGCCGTGCGTGTCGGCCGAGACCGCGGTCACCGGCGACGAGAGATGCAGCCTGCCGCCCAGCGCCTCGACCGCCGCGACCAGGATCACGTGCAGGTCGGCGCGGTGCGCATAGACATAGGGGGCGTGATAGAGGTCGCGCATCCGCGTGCCGCGATCGAGCGCCATCAGCACGCGCCCGTCCTGCCAGTGGCGGACCTGCTGGCGCACCGGCTCGACCGATGTCGCCTCGATCTGATCGGCGATGCCGAGATGCTGCATCACGCGCATCGCGTTGGGCGCGAGCGTGACGCCCGCGCCGATATCCGCCCACGCCCTGGCCGACTCGAACACGTCGACGGCGAAGCCGCGCTGGAGCAGCGCCAGCGCAGCGGTGAGACCGCCGATGCCGCCGCCGGCGATCAGGACGTGCGCGGGCTTCATGCCTGCGGCTGACCGTCGAGCTGGCCGGGGATGTGGCTCTCGTGATTCTGGAGATACCAGTTGGCGATCTCCTCGCGCGTCGCCCACCAGACGCCCGGCAGCGACTTGGCATGGTCGATGAATTCGCGCAGCGCACGGATGCGGTGCGCGCGGCCCGAGACGTGCGGGTGGAGGCCGACATTCATGATCCGGCCGGTCTTGGCGCCCTCGGCATAGAGCACGTCGAGCTCCTCGATCAGCGCCTGTGAAAATTGATCGGTGGTGAAATTCTTGCGGGTGATGAAGGTGAAGTCGTTGATCTCGTTCGAATAGGGCACCGATACGATCGGGCCGTGCGGGGTCTTCAGCAGATAGGGCTGATCATCGTTCATGATGTCGCAGTAGAAGGTCGCGCCATATTCGGCGAGGATGTCGGCGGTCTGCAGCGTGCCGCGCAGCGACGACGACAGCCAGCCCTTCGACTTGCGGCCGGTGAACTTCTCGAACTGGTCGAGCGTGCGCATCACGATCTCGCGCTCCTTGGCGGGATCGCCCGCGAAGTTGGTGAGCAGCTCGCCCTGCTCCCAATTGTGCGTGAGCAGCTCCCAGCCGCGCTCCAGCACCGCGTCGGTCATCGCCTTGCGGCGGTCGAAGGTGACCGCATTGGTGGTGCACGACGCCTTGACGCCGAGCTCGTCGAACAGCTCGAACAGTCGCCAGATGCCGACCCGCTGGCCATATTCGCGCCAGCTGTAATTGGGGAAATCGGGGGTGTTGCCGGGCAGGATGTCGGGCAGGATCGACGGGCCGCCGGCATAATAGGGCTTGTCGGTATCCTTGACGAGATCCCAGGTCTCGAGATTGAAGGTCAGGATCAGCGCGACCCGCGCCCCGTTCGGCCAGATCAGCGGCTGGCGGGCGGGAAGGGGGATATAGTCATAGTCCATGGGATCGTCCTTCGCGGGTCGGATCAGAAGTCGGCGAGCAGGCGGCCGAAGCCGTCGCGCTGGTCGGTGATGCCCATCGTGCGCAGGGCGTGCCAATAGGTCGCGGTGTTGATAGCGATCACCGGCTTGTCGAGCCAGAACTCGGCGATCGCGGCGACCTCGGCGAAGGCGAGGTTGGTGCCGGCTTGGATCACCGCGTCGACGCCTTCCGACACCGCGATCGCGGCGCGCTTGAGGGTCTGCTTGCTCTCGTGCGCGATCAGCATCGGGGAGGGCGATTTGAGGCCGACGAGGTTGACCACCTCATAGCCCTGATCCTCGAAGAATTTCTGCACGTTGCGGTCGCCGACCGGCATGTAGGGGGTGATGATGCCGATCTTCCGGATCGGCTTGCCGTCGCTCTCATAGGCCTTGATCGCGGCGTCGACCGCGGTCGATCCCATGATAACCGGCACGCCGCCGGTGCGCTCGAGCATCTTCTTGTGGAGCCGGTCGGCGCCCTCGGCACCATCCCAGAAGGTCTCGGCGGACATGCCCATGATCACGCAGCCGGGCGCCATCGACATCGACACGTCGACCGCCTCGAAGGTCGAGTCGCGGATCGTGTTGAGCATCACCATGAAGCTGTCGTCGTCGGTCACCTTGGTGTCGGGGATCGCGATGCGGCTGAAATGGTTGGTGACGCCGCGCGGCTGCATCGCGGCATATTCGGGCTCGACGCTGGTGTTGGTGGAGGGTGCCACCACCGCGAACTTCATGCGAGATCCCAATGAGTCGGTCATCGGCGCGGTCCCTTGACGGAAGAGGGCTGGCGGTGCGGCCAGCGACAATGGCCGGACTTTCGGGCCAAAGCCGCGTGCGGCAAAGGTGCGCCGCTCGTCTCACCGCCTGGCGGAGAGGGGCGCGCAGGCGCGAAGAAGCAGCCCCGGTCATCCGACAGACGGCCATGCCGGCCCGGACGATGGCCGATCGCCGCACACGGCGTACGGTCGCGGCCACAGCCCCGCGGAGAGGACGACCCGATGATCGCTACACCGGCCCTGACGGCGCTGACCGCGGGCAAGATCCTCTATCGCGGCGGCTCCGGCGCGGTGATCGGGCGCGAGCGGTTCGAGATCGCGCACCATGCCGGCGGCCATACGCTGCGCGCGCTGTGCGAGATGGACGACATCGCCCTGCTGCGCGACGTGACGGTGTCGCTCGACCCGGCCTGGCGTCCGCTCGACGCCTTTTGCCGGATCAGCCGTGCGGGCGTCGTCGAGGCGACGACCTGGTTCGGCGTCGAGGACGATGCGGTGCGCGTCGAGGGCTTGGTCGCCGGCAAGCGGATCGGCCAGTCGCTGCCGACCGACGCCCGCTGTGCCTATCTCGGGCTGCACCCGCTCCAGGGCGACGCGCTGATCGTGACCCAGCGCGCCGAGGACGCGCCCGGCGCCTTCCGCACGGTGCAGGGGATCACCAACTCGATCTCGCCCAATGGCGACGTCGGGCTCGACGGGGTGCCGGTCGCGATCGACGTGGCGTTCGTCGGCCATGAGCCGATCGTCGTCGCCGCCGGCCGCTTCGAGGCGCGCCGCTATGCGCTGCGCTGGAGCCCCGAATGGCCGCCCGCCGACGTCTGGGTGCGCGCGCACGACTGCGTCTTCCTCAAGATGCAGTGGAGCCTGATCGACAATTGGTACGAGCTCGCCGAGCTCGACGAACGCTGACCGAAGGACCTGCCATGACCGACCGCATCTCCGCGCTGATCCGCGGCACCATCTTCGTCCGCGACCTCGACCGGGCGACCGCCTTCTATCGGGCGTTGGGGCTGACCGAGACCTATTATGAGGGCGTGCTCGAAGACGCCTCGGCGAGCGGGATCATCGGCTATGCCGAGCCGCTGCCGCTGGCGGTGCGGATCGTCAAGCGGCCGGGCCCCAATTACGGGATGATCGGGCTGTTCAAGATGGACGACGGCCTCCATCCGGAGACGGTGCCGCTGGCGACCGGCCCGGCGCGCGTCGGCGAGGTCGCGCTGGTCTTCTATGTCGGCTCGATGGCCGATGCGATGGCGGCGGCACGTGCCAATGGCGCGACCTATGCGCCCGAGCCCGGGATCTTCGTGATGGCGCACCGCCAGCAGGCCGAGGTGTGCATCCGCGACTGCGACGGCGTGCTGCTCAACCTGGTCGAGACCGACCCCGCGCAGCAGGAGCGGACGCGCCCGGAGCTGGACTATAGCTGATCATCATGCGCCCCCGCTGCGCGCGGCAGGAGGTGTCTACAGCCCGAGCCCGCCCGGCGACAGTCGCCCGTCGGGATCGGTCTGCGCCTTGATCGCGCGGACCAGCGCCAGCGGCGCCTCGCCCAGCCGGGAGGCATAGGGATAGGCCTTGCCGAGCTGGAAGTTGGTCGCGCCATGGGCGACGAACAGCGCGATCATGTCCGCCTTGAACTGGTGAACATAGGCGCGGGCCTCGGGATTGTCGGGGTAGGTCGGCAGCCCGGACAGATAGTCGGCCGGTACCACAGCCTGGTGATAGGGCTGCTGGACGTCGGGCCAGTAGATCGCGATCTCGTAGAGGAAGCCGCTCGATCCGATCGTCGCGAACATCCCCCCGGTCCACACCCCCAGCGCCTTCATCGTCTCCGCACGCGCGGCGTAGAAGGCGTCGAGCGCGGCATGGAAGGCCTGGACGTTGGCGTGCGGCAGGATGCCGTGCAGCGGCACCCAGCGCTCGCCGGCGGGGCCGAGCGTGTTGAAGAAGGGCGCGAACGGCATGCCGCGCACCACCGCCGCCACGGTCGCGGGGATCTCGCGACCGTGGCGGCGAGCAGTTCGCGGATCCGGTGCAGCCGCGCGCGCGCCTCGGCATCGTCGAAGCCTTCGACGATATAGTGCACCATATAGGCAGAACCCGAGATTGCCTTGCGCGCGGAGACTGCGGCGCGCGCGACCTGCCGGAGGCCCGCGACCAGCGAGGGCGAGCTCTTGATGATCGACAGCGCGATGCCGAGCGCGGCGCCGGCGCGATCCTGCCGGGCGATCTGGCCCTGCGACAGCGCGGCATCGAGCGCGAAGTGCGAATCCTCGATCCGCTCCTGCGACACGCGGCGCATCGCTTCGTGCATCGTTGCGAAATCGGGGAAGGCGAAGGAGATCGGCCGGTGCGCCGCACGGCTCCTGAGCAGCGGCAGCGTGATCCGCGCCTTGATGCCGAGCGTCCCGCAGTCGCCGGTGAACAGCCCGGTCAGATCGGGGCCGAAATGGCGGGTGAAGGGGAGGTTGCCGGTGGCGGCGGCCGCGCCCGTGCTGAGCAGCGACCCGTCGGCGGTGACGATGTCGAACGACAGCGCCGATTCCGCCGAGATGCCGTAGGCGCCCGAGCCGTGGCTCACCGAATTCTGCGACATCGATCCGCCGACGGTCGCCTTGAGCCCCGAGAAGGGACCCCAGAACGGCGTGCGCAGCCCGTGCCTGGCGAGTTCGTCGCGCAGATGCGCCCAGGTGACGCCGGCCTCGACCGTCACATAGCCGGCCTTCGGATCGATCGTGACGATGCTGTCGAGGCCGCCCAGGTCGAGCAGGACATGGCCCTCCTCGCGCGGCAGATAGCCGTCGGTATAGGAGGCGCCGCCGCCGCGGATCGACAGCGGCGTCTGGGTCGCGGCGGTCGCGCGGACCACCGCCTGCAGTTGCTCGACCGATCCCGGCCGCACCACCGCGAGCGGGGCGGCGAGCTTGCGGTACACGTCCTCGGCGTAGGGCTGCATCGCCGCGCCGGTCAGCACGTTGGCGGCGCCGACGATCTCGGTCAGCGCGTGCAGCAGGTCGGGACGGTCGAGCGTGATCGTCATCCGACCGCGATCTCGGCGATCACCGAGGAATAGCCTTCGCCGGTCTCGGCGGCGGCGGCCTCAGCGGCCTCCTTGCGCATCAGGTAGAACATCCGGTCGAGCATCGCCTGGCGGCGCGCTTCGCGCGTCTCGAGGGCGGTCTGGTCGAGCACCAGCGCGGCGATGCCGGCGCGCAGGTCGAGGCCGTTGGTCGCGGCGACGCGCTCGATCGAGTCGACATGGTCGGCGAGCACCGAGACCTCGCTCGCCAGCACCATGATCATCGACATCATCTGGTCGAGCGCGGGCGTCTCGTAGAAATGCGGGCGCTTACCCTTTGCGTTGCGGTTCATCGTCTCGGTCATGCGGCGGCCTTCTGTGCGATCAGGACTTCCCAGCCGCCGCCCGGCGCGAACTCGCCCGCGGTGAACTCACGGTCGGCGACCGCGTCGGCGGCTTCCTGGCTGTAGCCCGAGGCTTGCTGGGCGGCGAATTCCATCACCGCCATCGGCGCGGTGTCGAAGCGGATCGTCTCCGGCGGAAAGCCGGCGTCGGTCGCGAGCTTGACCTGGTCGAGATCGCGCATCGCGCCCCAGAAGGGTTCGTTGTTATAATAGGTCTCGTTGTCGAGAATGAACTGGGTGAACGGGTCCATCAGGTCGAACGGCGGCAGATCGGCGTGGATCATGTAGCCGCCGGGTGCCAGCAGCCGGTGGCATTCGGCGAACACCTTGGGCATCGCCTTGCCGCTGGTCTCGTGCAGCATGATGTGGCTGACGATCAGGTCGAAATAGCCGTCCTCGAACGCGGTCTGCTCAGCGTTCATCTGCGCGAAATTGACGTCGAGCCCGAACGCGCCGGCGCGGCCGTGCGCATAGCGGATCTGCGGCGCGGCGACGTCGATCCCCCAGATCTCGGCGTCGGGAAACAGCTCCTTGTAGGGCAGCGTCGAATGGCCGACGGTGCAGCCCATGTCGAGGATGCGCTTGGGGGTCCAGCCGCCGAGCTTGCGCTTGATATAGTTGCAGACCGACCGGCCCATGTCGTCATTGTCGGGGCCGGTGTATCCCATCGAATAGAGATAGACGCCGCGATCGTAGAGCGCGCCGAGCCTGACCCCGTCGGTGTCCGCGCCGCGGCCGTTATAGCCGCCGGGCATGCAGTGGATGTCGAGCGCCGAGACGTAGCGCGGCACCTCGAAATCGGCGGGGATGCGCAGCTCGCCCTTGTTCTTCGCCGAACCCGCCTTGGCCTGCGCGTCGACCGCATCGGCATCGCGGTCGATGCTGTCGATCACGCTGTCCCACAGCAACTCCTGACTGATCCGGTTCACCGCGGCATAGTGCTGGAAATAGGGATCGGGGGTCATCGCCTTGCGGATGTCGTGGCGATCGGCGGGCGCGCGGCCGGTCTCGCGCTCGAACCTCGCGGTGGCGCGTGCCTTGTAGACGGGGCCCAGGCCCGGCAGGATGCCCTGCTGCACGAACTGCTTGAGGCTTTTCGCGAATTCCTGGCGCGCGGCCTCGTCGGGCGTCGCCGACGGCAGCGCGTCGTGGAAATGCTGTTGGAAGGTGTTGAGCATGGTCCGTCCTCCGTCTCGATCGGCGCCGCCCGCGCGCCCGGCGGGGCGGTACGCGTTCCGGTCCTGATCGCCGCTGCAGCATAGGCTAGCGGAGCGCTCGCCGCCATCGCGCGCGCTGTCGCGCTTCCCCGCCTGGCGGATAGATCGGCGGTCAGAGCACCGCGCAGACGGTCTTCCACTCGAGATAATTGTCGAGCGCGGCGACGCCGCTGTCGCGGCCATAGCCCGATTGCTTGACGCCGCCGATCGGCAGGCTGGCGTCGTACATCAGGTGGCAGTTGATCCACACCGTGCCGGCCTGGATGCGCCGCGACAGCCGATGCGCGGACGACAGCGATTCGGTCCAGACGCTGGCGGCGAGCCCATAGACGCTGTCGTTGGCGGCCGCGACCACCTGGTCGAGATCGTCGTAGCGCTGGACGACCAGCACCGGCCCGAAAATCTCCTCGCGCACGACGTCCATGTCGGGCGAGACGTCGGCGATCACGGTCGGGCGGATGAAGGTGCCGGCATCGCCGCTACGCTCCCCACCGGTCATGACCGAGGCACCGGCCGTCCGGGCGCCGGCGACGAAGTCGGCGACGCGCTCGGCCTGGCGTGCCGAGACCAGCGGCCCCATCTGCGTCGCGGGATTGAGGCCGTGGCCGAGCTGCAGACCGTCGGCATAGGATGACAGGCCCTCGATCACCCTGTCGTAGATGCTGGCGTGGACGAAGGCGCGCGAGCCCGCGACGCAGACCTGCCCGCCGTTGAAGAAGATCGCATTGGCCGCGCCGGGGATGGCGAGGTCGAGATCGGCGTCGGGCAGCACGATCACCGGCGACTTGCCGCCGAGTTCGAGCGTGACGCGCTTGAGATTGCCCTTCGAGGCGTCGAGGATCGCGCGGCCGGTCGCGGTCGAGCCGGTGAAGGCGACCTTGTCGACGCCGTGATGCGCGGCCAGCGCCGCGCCCGATCGCGCGCCGCGCCCGGTGACGACGTTGAGCACGCCCGCGGGGAGCCCCGCCTCGACCATCAGTTCGGCCAGCCGAAGCGCGGTCAGCGAGGTGTCCTCGGCGGGTTTGAGCACGAGCGTGCAGCCGGCGGCGAGCGCGGGCGCCAGCTTCATCGCGGTCAGCACCAGCGGCGAATTCCACGGCACGATCGCGGCGACCACGCCGACCGGCTCGCGCAGCGTCCAGGCATGGACCTGCTTGCCGGCGGGCTGGTAGGTGATCGACGGCGTGATCGTGCGCCCCTCGATCGCCGTCGCCTGGCCCGCGAAGAAGCGGAACTGGCCGGCGGCGCCGGGGATCTCCGCCCAGCGGCCGACGTAGAGCGGCTTGCCCTGGTCGAGCGTTTCCATCTCGGCGAGCTCGTCGATGTTGGCGTCGATCAGGTCGGCGATGCGCCACAGGATCGCGGCGCGCTCGGCGGGGGGCGTCTGCGACCAAGAGTCGAACGCGGCACGCGCGGCGCGGACCGCGCGGTCGATGTCGTGGGGGGTGGCGTCGGGGATGTGGCCGATCACCGCGCCGGTCGCGGGGTCGATCGAGGGCAGCGTCGCGCCGTCGCTGGCGCCGACCCAGTCGCCGCCGATCAGCATGCGCGCGTCCTGCGGCGCATCGAGCAACGCCTGTGCGCGGGCGGAGGCGGGCCGAACCGCGGTCAGGATGCTCGTCATTGCTGGGTCTCCCATAGGTCGGCCGCCTATAGCCCTTCGCGCCGCATCGGTCCGGGCATTGCCGGATTTATCCGCATGGCAGGGAAACCCGCAGTCAAGTCAGCGAGATGCGGCGCCGGCCTGTCCACTTGTCGGGGAAAGTTGGCGTCGCGGCATCGATTCCCCGTGCCGCTGCCTAAGCACGATCCTTCAATCCAGGGGAGGATGCGATGCCTGCTTTCATCGTCGCGACGGTTACGATTCACGACCCGGCCCGCTTTGCCGAATATGGCAAGCTCGTCGCGGGCCTCAGCGAGCGCTTCGGCGGTGAGTCCGTCATGAAGGGTGCGGTCTCGGACGCGCTCGAAGGCGATGTCACGATCGGCGAACGCGTCGTGGTCACGCGCTTTGCGGATGCCGATGCCGCCCGCGCCTATATCGCATCGCCCGACTATCAGGCCGCGCGGGCCACGCGTGGGGACGCGGCGACGGTGACGATGCGGTTGATCGCGCTGTGAGCGACGCGAACGGGCGCACCGCGTCGGAGGAGTATACGCAGATCCTGGTGGCGGGCGGCGGCCCGGTCGGCTTCGTGCTCGCCTATGCGCTGGCCAAGCGCGGCATTTCGGTGCGCGTGCTCGAGGCCGCGAGCCACTGCCTCGAGGACATGCGCGCCTCGACCTTCCATCCGCCGACGCTGGAGATGATGGCCGAACTCGGCATCATCGACGAGCTCGAGGCGCAGGGCCTGCGCGCGCCGATCTATCAATATTGCAACCGGGAGACGGGCGCGGCCTATGCGCTCGATCTCGGCGAGATCGCCGACCTGACGCGCTACCCCTATCGGCTGCAGTGCGAGCAGTTCAAGCTCGCGCGGCTGCTCGCCGCCCGGCTCGAGGCGATGCCCAATGCCCATGTCGAATTCTCGCGCCGGATCATCCACTTCGACCAGGACGCCGCCGGCGTGTCGGCGATCGCCGAAGGCCCGATCGACGTCAAACATTATCGGGCGGACTATCTGGTCGGCGCGGACGGCGCCAATTCGCTGGTCCGCAAGCTGCTCGGCGTCGAGTTCGACGGCTTCACCTATCCCGAGAGCTTCCTGACGCTGTCGACCGCCTATCCGATCGAGCAGCATCTGCCCTGGGTCGCCGACGTCAACTACGTCGCCGATCCGCCCGAATGGTGCGTGCTGCTGCGCGTGCCGACGCTGTGGCGCGTGCTCGTGCCGCAATCGGCCGAGACGGGCGACCCCGACATACTCGGCGACGCGCGCAAGGATGCGGTGTTCCGGCAGCTGCTCGGGCCCGACGCGCCGACGATCACGACCGAGCACCGCACGGTCTATCGGGTCCACCAGCGCGTCGCCAAGACGTTCCGCGTCGGGCGCGTGCTGCTGATCGGCGATTCCGCGCACCTCAACAATCCGCTCGGCGGCTATGGCATGAACTCGGGCATTCACGACGCCTGGAACCTGATCGACAAGCTGTCGAAGGTGCTGCTCGAGCAGGCCGATCCCGACCGGCAGCTCGATCTGTTCGATCGCCAGCGCCGGACGATCACCCACGACTTCGTCCAGACCCAGACGATCGCCAACAAGGCCGGAATCGGTGCGGGCTTCGCCGCGCGCGAGGCGCTGCTGCGCGACCTCCAGGGCAATGCCGCCGCGCGCCGCGACTATCTGCAGACCACCTCGATGCTCAAGAGCATCACGGACGAAGCGGTGATCGTGTGACGGCCGGGGAAGGGGCGGCCCGATGGGCGACCCTTCCCCCGCGGCTTAGCTGGCCTTGTCGCTGAGCAGGCCGCTGATCAGCAGCGCGGTGCGTTGCAGCGCGCCGAGATGTTCGGACACCGCCTGCACCTGCTTCATCGCCGCGGCGAAGTAGATCATCGTCAGCGCGGCGTGGAACTGGCCGTTGCGGAAGATCGGCACCGCGATCGTCGAAGTCTTGCCCGGGGTCAGATTGTGCTGGCCCCAATCCTGCGCGGCATAGCCGTCGGTGCGAATCCTGTTGAGCGTGGTGTCGAAGTCGAACAGCGGCCGCGGCTTGCCGGCGCCCTCGTCGGTCACCGCCAGCCAGCGCATCACGTTCTCAAGCTCGTCGGGGTGCATCTGCGCGAGGCAGACGCGTCCCGATGCGGTGTCGAGCAAGGGCAGCGTATAGCCCGGATAATAGCGCTCGAAGGTCAGTGCGGTCTCGGCATGGGTCGAATCGCGCACCACCATGTGCGTGCCGACGCGCACCGTGATCGACACCGGCCAGCCGATCGCCTTGGTGAGCTCGCGGATCGGCTGCTGCGCGACGTCGACCAACAGGCTGTCGGACCGGTAGCCATGCGCGAGCGACTGGACGAGCGCGGTCGGGCGATAATGTTTGCGCGACGGCTCCTGCTCGATCAGCCCCTCGACGATCAGCGTCTGCACGATCCGGCACGCGGTCGGGTAGGGCACCTCGCCCTGGCGGGAGATCGCCATCATCGACAGCGAGCCATGTTTGTTCAACGCCTGCAGCACCGAGATGCACCGGCTGATCGAGCGGATAGGGACGCCTTTTTCCACGAAGAACTCCTGCGACTCGGTGAACTTCGTGAAGCTTATGTTGCAGCCGGATTTATCCGCAAGACGGTTAGAAACTATCCGCCTGTCGGATAGGCGCCGCGGAACGTTTCGCGTCGCTCGCAGCGCGGCATCGGTGGTGTTCCGTGAGAGAGGGGGCTGTCGGCCAGGCAAACCCCGTCGTCATGCCGGGCATGATCCGGCATCCAGCGACGGTTGACGAGCGCGGTTGAAGCCGCGGATCCCGATCGAAGCCAAGGCAACGAGAGGCACCGAGCCGCCGCGACGAATAGGCGCGACGCCCGCGCGGATCGCCAGACGCAGGCGGTCAGGTCCGACCGGACAGCAGCCCGATCGCGATCTTCTCGGAGACGACCTCGGCATATTTGGCCTGCAGATCGAACAGATTGGCGCCGTGGGGCCGGGGGTCGCGATCACCACAGGCGTCGGCCACCACGAACGGCACGAAGCCGCTCTGCAGCGCGTCGAGCGCGGTCGCGCGGACGCAGCCCGAGGTCGAGAAGCCGGTGACGAAGACGGTGTCGACCCGCATCGCATTCAGCGTCGAGGCGAGCGAGCTGCCGAAGAAGGCCGAGGCATATTGTTTGGTGACGACGACGTCGCCCGCGACCGGCGTCAGCTCGGGATGAAAGTCGCCGAGCGGCGAGCCCGGCAGGAACGCCTTCAGCGCCGGCACCTTGCGGTAGAACAGCCCGCCGTCGGCGCCGCCCGGCCCGTAGGCGACGCGCGTGAAGATCACCGGCACGCCCGATGCGCGCGCGGCCGCGACCAAGCGGATGTTCGAGGCGAGCGCGCTCTCGACGCCGGCGTAGAGCGGCGAGCCGGGATCGAGATAGGCCATGCAGACATCGACGATCAGCAGCGCCGGTCTTTCCCCGATGCCGAGGCGGCCACCGAAGCCGGCTTTGGCGTAATCGTCGTCGAGCGCGTCATCCATCGCGTCTTACTCCGCTGCAACCGCAAGCGCGGGAACATGCCATTTGGGCTGGATCGGGCCGGGCAGGCCGGTCTCGGCCAGGCAATTGGCGCGCTTCGCCTCGATGTCGGCACCATGGTTGAACAGCGGCAGCGTCTCGGGACGCGCCGCGCGGAGCTGCGTGCGCAGCGCCTCGGTCGCCGCGGCATCGACGGTGCCGTCCGCACCGATCACCACACCGTACGCCTTGGCGCCCGCGACGGTGACCAGACCCTGGCCGATCTCCATCGCGACCAGCGCGGGATCGCGCGCCAGCGGGTCGCCCCAGCCGCCGCCGCCCCAGGTGATGAAGTGGAGGATGTCGTCGGCCTCGACCGCGAGATCCTCGACCTTGTTGCCGACCACGGTCTGCGTGCCGTCGGGCTTTTCGAGGATCTTCTTCGCGCGGGCGCCAGGCTCGCCGCCATTGACGCCCCAGGGCGAGACGAACCAGCGGTCGTCGTGGATCGCGATCATGCCCGGTTCGAGGAAGCGATAGCTCATCAGGATGCCGTTGCCGCCGCGGTGCAGCCCGGCGCCGCCCGAATCCGCCACCGTCTCATAGCGTTCGATCACCAGCGGGAAGTAGCGCTCGAGAAACTCGTTGGGCACGTTGGTGAAGTTGGGCCACAGCGAATGGCCGTCGGGGCCGTCGCCGAGCGGGCGGCCGGGGATGCCGCCGAAGCCGATCTGGAACAGCTGGAACCACTCGCCGCTCTTGTCGGTGCCCGAATAGAAGAGATGCGGCGAGGAGGAGAAGCCCGCGGCGTTGAGGAATTCGGGGGTCTTCTGGCCGAGCAGGCCGCCGAGGATGTCGAAGATCCGGCCGAGCGCGTGGGTGCGGCCCGACAGCGCCGCCGGGAATTTCGGCTTGAGCAGCGAGCCTTCGGGGATGCGGACGTCGATCAGATCGTAGAAGCCGTCGTTGAACAGGATCTGCGGGTCGAACACCATGATCATGTAGATGCCGAAGAACATGCGGAACATGTTTTCGTTGAGGAAGAAGTTGATCGACGCCTGGCTTTGCGGATCGGTGCCGTCGAAATCGAGCACGACGCGGCCCTTCTCCTTCCACATCGTGCAGCGGATCTTGTACGGGCCGTAGCCCATGCCGTCGTCGCAGATATAGTCCTCGAAGCTGACCGGCTCGTCGCCGACCGCGGTCTCGATCAGGCTCGCCATCGCGCGGTGGTTGCGCGCGAGCAGCTCCTCGCAGGCCGAGACGAATACGTCGTCGCCGAACCGCTCGGCCATCTCGACGACGCGGCGCGCGGCGACCCGGCACGAGGCGACCAGCGCGTTCAGATCCGCCTTGCACCATTCGGGGGTGCGGACCTGGTGCATGATCAGCGCGACGAGGTCGGCGTTGTAGAGGCCCTGTTTCCAGATCTTGACCGGCGGGATGCGCACCCCCTCCTGGAAGATCGAGGTGGCGTCGATCGGCATCGAGCCCGCGACCTTGCCGCCGATGTCCGACATGTGGCCGAACATCGAGGTGTAGGCGATCAGCCGGCCGTCCTTGAACACCGGGAGCAGCACCAGCCAGTCGTTGGAGTGGCTGATCGCGCCGTCGACCGAATAGGGATCGGACAGCATGATCATGTCGCCCTCCTCGACGGTGCCGGCATAGCCTTCGAGGAACGGGCCGATATAGGAGCCGAATTGGCCGACGATCATCCGGCCCTTGTGATCGGCGATCAGCGGGAAGCTGTCGCCCTGCTCGGGGATGCCGGGAGACATCGCGGTGCGGACCAGCGTCGCGTCCATCTCGTTGCGCGCGTTGCGCAGCGCATTCTCGATGATGTCGAGCGTGACCGGGTCGATCTCGACGGGGCTGAAGGGGGTGGCGTTGGACTGGACGATGCGGGCGCTCATGGCGAATACCTTGTCTGGTCTGCTGTCGGTCAGGCGGCGGGCGTGATGAGGATGTTGCCGATCGCGTCGACGGTGCCGATGTGCGCGGTCTCGATCAGCGTGGTCGAGTCCATCTCGACGACGATCGCCGGACCCTGGATGACGTCGCCACCCTTGAGCAGCGCGCGGTCGTAGATCGCGCCCGCCTGCGATGCGCCGTCCATCCACAGCTCGTGGTCGCGCAGCTTGGCGGCGTGCGGATTGCCGTCGCCCTTGGGCAGTTCGAGCGCGGGCAATTCGAGCGCGCGGCCCATCGCGACCGCGCGCAGGTTCACGAACTCATGCTCGCTGTCCATGTTGAAGGTGAACAGCCGGCGATGCTCGTCGTCGAAGCGCTTGGCGAGGCCGTCGAGCCCGGTCGCCTCGAGCTCGGCGAACCGCACGGTCATCGGCACCTCGAAGGCCTGGCCTGCATAGCGGACGTCGACCTCGAAGGCGGTGATCACGTCGGCGTCGGCGACACCCTCGGCGGCGAGCGTGGTGCGGACCTGCACCTCCATCTCCTGGAGCAGTCCGAGAATCTCGGCGCCGCTGGTCGCCGAGCGCAGCTTGGAGTGCGAGCGCGCGGCCTCGGTGCGCATCCGCGTGGTCGCGTCGCCCAGCGCGCACAACACGCCGGGGCTGACCGGCGATACCGCGGGATAGCTGCCCATCAGCCGCGCGACCGCATTGACGTGGAGCGGACCCGCGCCGCCGAAGCCCATCAGCGCGAACTCGCGCGGATCATAGCCCTGCTGCACCGAGATCATCCGCAGCGCGCCGAACATATTCTCGTTGACGATATCGATGATGCCGCGCGCGGCCTTGTAGAGATCGATGCCGAGCGCGTCGGCGATCGTCTGCACCGCCGCCTTGGCGCCGGCGCGATCGAGCTTGAACGCGCCGCCGAGCAGGTTCTCGGGGAGATAGCCCAGCACGACATTGGCGTCGGTGACGGTCGGCAGCGTGCCGCCCTTGCCGTAGGCGGCGGGGCCGGGGACGGCGCCCGCCGACTGCGGCCCGACCCGCAGCGCCTTGGTGAGCTGCGGCACATAGGCGATCGAGCCGCCGCCCGCGCCCACCGTCTTCACGTCGAGCGAGGAGGCGCGCACCGAGAGATGGCCGACCTCGGTGGTGCGGACGCGGCGCGGCTCGCCATTCTCGATCAGCGCGACGTCGGTCGAGGTGCCCCCGACGTCGAGCGTCAGGATATTCTTGAGGCCGGCATGTTTCGCCACCCACAGCGCGCCGGTGACGCCGCCCGCGGGCCCCGACATCAGCAGTGCGACCGGCTGCTCCTCGGATTTTTCCGACGACATCAGCCCGCCGTCCGAGCGCAGCAGCGCGAGCCGGCCCTTCATCTCGATCTGCTCGAGCTTGCCGCGCAGGTTGCGGACGTAGCGGCCGACGACGGGGCGCACCGCGGCATTGGCGACCGTGGTCAGCGTGCGCTCATATTCCTGCATCTCGGGCAGAACCTCGTGGCTGAGCGAGATCGGCACGTCGGGCAGGATCTCGGCCGCCAGCTTGGCCACCGCCAGCTCGTGCGCGCCGTTGAGATAGGCGTTGATCAAAGAGACGGTCAGCGCCTCGACGCCCTTGGCTTTCAGCGCCTCGAGCTGGGCGCGGATGTCGGCCTCGTCGATCGGGCGCAGTTCCTTGCCGCGGGCGTCCATCCGGCCCTTGATCTCGACCGTGTCCTCGAGCCGGGCGAGCGGCTCGGGCTTGGGCCAGACGATCCAGCCGGCGAGACCGCCGGGGACGAAGCTGCGCGCGATCTGCATGATCTGGCGATAGCCCTCGGTCGTCACCAGCCCGACGCGCGCGCCCTTGCCCTCCAGCATCGCATTGGTCGCGACCGTGGTGCCGTGGAGGAAGTAGACGATCTCCTTGGCCGTGATCCCCGCCTTGGCGCACACCGCCTCGACGCCGGTGAGGATGCCCTCCGAACTGTCGTGCGGCGTCGACGGCGTCTTGTGGCGCCAGAAGTCGCCGCTGGCCTCGTTGAACAGCAGCAGATCGGTGAACGTGCCGCCGACATCGACACCCAGGCGGTAGGACATGCTGGAGACCCTCGGAAAAAGACTGTGCCGCGCCTCGCGGGCGCAGCGTTCGATCCGTGATGGCCAGCGCGATCGGGCGGTGCAACGCCGGCGGCACGGCTGTTCGTCCAGCGGTTAAGCGGCGCCGATCGCGCCGCCTTAGAGCCGCGCCGTGATCGCCTTGGTCTCGAGATAGAGGTCGAGCCCCTCCTTGCCGAACTCGCGGCCCCAACCCGATTGCTTGTAGCCGCCGAACGGGATGTTGGCGGCGACCGCGCCGTGGCAGTTGATCGAGACATGGCCAGATCGGATGCGCGCCGCCATGCGGTGCGCGGTCGACAGGTCGCGCGTCCAGACGCTGCCCGACAGGCCGTAGACGCTGTCGTTGGCGCGCTTGGCGACCGCGTCGAGGTCCTCGTCGCCGAAGCGCTCGATCGCCATCACCGGCCCGAAAATCTCCTCGCGCACGATCGCCATGTCGGGGGTGCAGTCGGCGAAGATGGTCGGCTCGATGAAATTGCCCGGACCCTCGGGCGTCGTCCCGCCGACCAGCACGCGCGCGCCCGCGGCGATCCCGCTCTCGACATAGGCGGCGACGCGGTCACGATGTCCCTGCGAGATCAGCGGGCCGATCTGCGTCGCCGGATCGAGGCCATGGCCGATGCGATAGGTCGCGACGTGCGCGGCGAGCCGGGCGACGAAATCGTCGTGGATCGCCTCGTGGACGAAGATCCGCGTGCCGGCCATGCAGTTCTGGCCCTGCAGGAAGAAGGTCGCCATCGCGACGCCGGGGACGGCGATATCGAGATCGGCGTCGGCGAAGACGACAACGGGGGATTTGCCGCCGAGCTCGAGCGAGACCTTCTTCATCGTCTCGACCGCGCTGCGCACGATCAGCTTGCCGACCTCGGTCGATCCGGTGAAGGCGATCTTGTCGACGTCCGGATGCGCGACCAGCGCGGCGCCCGCGACCTCGCCGATCCCGCAGATGATGTTGACGACGCCGTCGGGAAAGCCCGCCTCGCTGATCAGGCGGCCCAGGATGATCGCCGAGAGCGGAGTCTCCTCGGACGATTTGAGCACGACCGTGCACCCCGCCGCCAGCGCGGGGGCGAGCTTGAGGATCGCCATCGACAGCGGCACGTTCCACGGCACGATCTGCCCGATCACCCCGACCGCCTCACGCACCGTATAGGTCAGTGCCTCGCCGAACATGGTGAGATGCGCGGGCGGCGCGGTGGTCGTCCCCTCGATCCGTGTCGCCCAGCCGGCATAATAATCGAGCATCTCGACCGCGCCGCCGACGATCATCTGCGCGAGCCCGATCGGCATGCCATTGTCGAGCACCTCGACCTCGGCGAGCAGGTCCGCATCGCGCTCGACCAGCGCGGCAAGCTTGCGGATCAGCCGCGCGCGGTCGGCGCCGCGGCTCCTGCCCCAGCCGCCCTCGAACGCGGCGCGTGCGGCGATCACCGCGGCATCGACGTCCTGCGCATCGGCGATCGCGACGTCGGCGAGATGCGCGCCGGTCGCCGGATCGAAGGTCGCGAGCGTCTCGCCCGCGACGCCTGGGCGCGACACGCCGGCGATCAGCAACGGGAAGGGACCTTGGAGAAAGGCGCGGGTCGTCGCCGAAAGCGGAAGATCGGTCGCGGGCGGGACGAACGGCATCACGGAAGACTCCTGGTCTGCGAAGGCGGCCGACGCTTGGCCGGCCGGTGCGGACCCCAGCCTAGCGCAGCGCGGCGACGGCAAGCCCATCTCGCCAAGACCTATCCGGCACGCGGGGAGTGCCGAGACGACGGGCGGGCGGCGGGTCCGAGCGCGACCAGGCGATTTCGCCATGGGCGTCGGCCGGACATCGCGCGGCCGACATGACCCACATGCCGTCACGCCCTCGTCTTGGTCGGCGGATCACAGTCTAGGCATGGTCCGCGGGGTTGCTCGACACGCGGCCAAGCCGGCCAAACGCGAAGAAGAATAGCCTCAACAGATAGGATGGACGCTAGCCGAACATCCTTCGGCCGGCATCACGCGAAAAGCTGTTCGGCGACGCGATCCCAGGTCGGCGCATTCTGCATGACCGGAACGCGCGCCGTACCCAGCGCTGCCCTGGTCGCCGCGATCGCGCTCGCGCCGTTCCCCGCGGTATAGCCATGCCGGAGCGGATCGTCGCCGACCGCGAAATGCGGGCAGATGGACGGTATCCCGTAGAAGGAGGCCTGGAGCAGCTTGAGGCTGGTTTCAGCGAGATAGGAAGACGCCGTGGATTCGCGATAGGGCGCGACGACCGCGTCGCTGAAGCGGACATAGGGCAGCGTCGCGTCGAACGTCATCTCGTCGAGCAGTTTGACGTTCCCGCCAAGATCGCCCTTGTAGCCTGAGCCGATGATGTAGAAATCGACGTCGTCGAACAGCGGGGCGACCGCAAAGGCAAGCGGCGTAAGCCGAAGGTTTGTCGGCTTGGCGATCGTCCGGAGTCCATGCTGCGCGACTAAAGTATAGACGGGTCGCCTGGGCTGGTTTCGTGGCGCGGCGATCGGTGCGGACTATTCTCTTGCCGGCCGCTTTGGATCGGCGTCCGCATTTTCGGACTACGCGCCACCGCCGCTGGGTGTAGCGGCAGTCCATCCGCCGCCGAGCGACCGGAACGACGCGACGGCGGCGCGCGCGGTCTCGGTCCTTGCCTGTGCCAGTGCGTCGCGTGTCTCCAGGAGGCGCGTGTCGGCGTCGAGCACCTCGATCAGGCTGACGACGCCGCCCTTGTACGCCGCCATCGAAGATTGCTGCGCGCGGGTCAGCGCCTTGGCGCCGTCCGCCAGCGTGCGCCGTTGCTGCTCGCGGTTGACCAGTGCCGAGAACGCATCCTCGACATCCTCCGACGCGCGCAGCGCCGAGAGGCGATAGGCCGCCAGCGCTTCGGCGTTGCGGCCGCGCGCGGCCTTGATCTCGGCGTCGACGCGGCCGAAGTCGAACAGCCGCCAGCGTAGCCCGAACACGCCCTGCGCCTGCGTCGCCCCGCCGGTGAGCAGGCTTGCCGGCCCCGTCGCCGCGGTGCCGATCAGGCCGCTCAGCGAGATTTTGGGATAATATTCGGCGATCGCCGACCCGATCTGCGCATTCGAGGCGGCCAGCTTGCGCTCCGCGACGATCAGGTCGGGGCGGCGCTGGAGCAGATCGGCGGGGCTGCCGATGGCGGTGATGGCGGGTGCCATGGGGATGGCGCCGGGTGCGGACAGCCGCGCGCGCTCGGTACCCGGCTGTTCGCCCATCAGCACGTCGAGCGCATTGAGCGCGCCGTCGAGCGCGACCTGGAGCACGGGCACGGTTCCGCGGACCTGCGCCAGCGCTCCCTCGGACTGGCGCAACTGGAGTTCGGCGGCGATCCCCTTGCGATATTGCAGGCCGATCGTGTCGACGAGCCGCTGCTGCGTTCCGACCTGCGCGTCGGCGACCGCCAGGCGCTCCTGCAGTCCGCGGATCGTGATATAGCTGTCGGCGACCTGCGCCGCGACCGAGAGCCGGGCCGCCGCGACATCGGCGCGCGCGCCCTGATACGCGTCCAGGGCCGCCTCGCGATCGCGCCGCAGCCCGCCGAACAGATCGATCTCCCAGCTGGCACCGAGATCGGCTTCATAGGCCTCGGTGTTGCGACCGATCCCGAATGCAGCGAGCTGGCGTCCCTGCAGCGTGTCCTCGGAAAGCCGCTGCGCGGCTGCCGACGCCGACACGGTCCCCGACGGGAGCAGCGCTGCGGTCGCCTCGTGCAGCCCGGCGCGCGCCTGGGAGACACGCGCCACGGCCTGCGCGACGTCGAGATTTTGCCCCAGCGCCCGATCGACGAGCGCGGTCAGCATCGGATCGCCGAAGCTCGACCACCAGCGCGTGTCTTCGGGGCCGGGCATCGCCGGCACCGATCGCGACTGGACGGCCGCGCTGCCCATGAACGCCGCGGGCGCGGCCATGGCCGGCCGATGATAGTCCGGTCCGACGGCACAGCCGGCGAGCAGGCTCGCGGCAAACAAGGCGGTCGCCAAAGGAAAATTGCGCATTGCGGCCTCGGTCTGAGCGGTGAGTGACTATTATATGTTGTGGTCACTCGTTGTCAATATTTCCCGCAGACGCTATGTGATCGCGATGAGCGACCTCCAAGCCAGCACCGCGGCCGGGCAACGCGGCCCCGCAGATCATAGCATCCGCGACCAGATCATCGACGCCGCCGACGACCATTTCGGCCGCTATGGCTATGGCAAGACGACCGTGGCCGATCTGGCCAAGGCGATCGGCTTTTCGAAGGCCTATATCTACAAATTCTTCACCTCGAAGCAGGCGATCGGCGAGGCGATCTGCAGCCGTTGCCTCGGCACGGTCACCGCGGCGGTCCATCAATCGCTATCGGAGGGCAGGTCGGCCACCGACAAATTGCGCCGGCTGTTCCGAACGATTACCGTGACGACCGCGGACATCGCCTTTCGGGATCGCAAGATCTACGAAATCGCCGCCTATTCCTGCGCCGAGAAATGGCCGTCCGCGATGGCCTATCTCGACGAGATCGGCGGGATCCTCACCGCCATCATCCAGGAGGGCCGCCAGGCGGGCGAGTTCGAGCGCAAGACGCCGATCGACGAGGCCGTGCGCGCGATCATGCTGGTCTATCAGCCGTTCATGAACCCGGTGATGCTGCAATATAATCTCGACGCCATTCCCGACGGCGCCAACGAGGTGGCGAGCCTCGTCCTCCGGAGCCTTGCCCCGTAGCACCGACGGGAAAGACCGCCGGTGACGTATTGACAATATGGTCACACGTCGACAGATGAGCGCGGCCCAATGTGGGGAGCGCGCCATGCTACGTCTCGAGAATTCCGGCTCGATGATCCTCAGCGGCGCGCTGGCGTTGGCGCTGGTCGCCTGTTCCAAGGCGCCGGCCGACCCGCGCGTCGGCCCGCCGCTGGTGCGGGTCGCGACCGTGGGGGCCGCCGGTCAGTCGAGGCGCACGTTCACCGGCATCGTCTCGGCGCGGGTGCAGAGCGATCTCGGGTTCCGCGTGCCTGGAAAGATCGTCGAACGGCTGGTCGACACGGGGCAGGTCGTCCGCCGCGGACAGCCGCTGATGCGGATCGACCGCACCGATCTCGCGCTTGCCACGGTCGCGCAGGCGGGCTCCGTCGCCGCGGCGCGCGCCAAGGCGCTGCAGACCGCGGCGGACGAGGCGCGCTACCGCGATCTCGTCTCGGCGGGTGCCGTCTCGGCATCGGCCTACGACCAAGCGAAGGCGGCGGCGGACGCGGCCAGGGCGCAGCTCGACGCCGCGCAGGCGCAGGCCGGCGTCGCGCGTAACGAAGCCGGTTATTCGGTGCTCGTGGCGGATGCGGACGGCGTCGTCGTCGAGACGCTCGCCGAGCCGGGCCAGGTGGTGAGCGCTGGGCAGACGGTGGTGCGGCTGGCGCATGCCGGGCCGCGCGAGGCGACGGTCAGCCTGCCCGAGACGATCCGCCCCGCGATCGGGTCGACCGCGTCCGCCGCGATCTTCAACGCCGCCGCATCGGGCTCGGCCCGGCTTCGCCAGCTCTCCAGCGCCGCCGACCCGATGACCCGCACCTTCGACGCGCGCTACGTGCTCGAGGGCGCGGCGGCCAACGCGCCGCTCGGCGCGACCGTGACGATCGCGCTGACGGACGCGAAGGCGGCCGGCGCGATGGAGGTGCCGCTGTCGGCGCTCTTCGACAATGGCCACGGGCCGGGCGTGTGGATCGTCGCCGGGTCGCCGCTTCAGGTCACCTGGCGTCCCGTCCGGCTCGCCGGCCTCGGCGACGAGACCGCGACGATCGCCGATGGGGTGAAGTCGGGCGAGCATTTCGTCGCGCTCGGCGCGCATCTGCTCCACCAGGGCGAGGCGGTCCGCATCGCCCCCGACGCGGTCGCGGCGCGATGAGCGGCTTCAACCTCTCCGCGCTGGCGGTCCGCGAGCGCGCGGTCACGCTGTTCCTGATCCTCGCGATTTCGGTGGCCGGGCTGTTCGCCTTCTTTCATCTCGGGCGCGCCGAGGACCCGACCTTTACGATCAAGTCGATGACCTTCGTCACGACGTGGCCCGGCGCCACCGCGCAGGAGATGCAGGATCAGGTCGCCGAGCCGCTCGAGAAGCGGATGCAGGAGCTCAAATGGTATGATCGCGCCGAGACGTTTACGCGTCCGGGTCTTGCCTTCACGACGGTGACGCTCAAGGATCCGACACCGCCTGCCGAAGTGCCCGAGGAATTCTACCAGGCGCGCAAGAAGCTCGGAGACGAGGCGCTCAAACTGCCCACCGGCGTCGCCGGCCCCTTCATCAACGACGAATATGGCGACGTGACCTTCGCGCTCTACGCGCTGAAAGCACGCGGCGAGCCGCAGCGGCTGCTCGTCCGCCAGGCCGAGGCGCTGCGCCAGCGGCTGCTCCACGTCGCGGGCGTCAAGAAGGTCAACATCATCGGCGAGCGGCCCGAGAAGATCTACGTCGAATTCTCCTATGCCCGCCTCGCCAATCTCGGCGTCTCCGCGCGCGACGTGTTCGCCGCGCTCGCCAACCAGAATCTCGTCACCCCCGCCGGGTCGATCGACACCGACGGTCCCCAGGTCCAGGTCCGGCTCGATGGCGCGCTCGACGATGTCCAGAAGATCAAGGACACGCCGATCGTCGCGGGCGGCAAGACGCTCAAGCTCTCCGACATCGCCGACGTCAGGCGCGGCTACGAGGATCCCGCCACCTTCCTGATCCGCAACCAGGGCGAGCCCGCGCTCGAACTCGGCGTGGTGATGAAGGAACGCTACAACGGCCTCCAGCTCGGCAAGGATCTCGACGCCGAGGCGAAGGCGATCTCCGCCGACATGCCGCTCGGCCTCTCCTTCACCAAGGTCACCGACCAGGCGGTGAACATCAAGGAGGCGTACGGTGAGTTCATGCTGAAGTTCTTCGTCGCGCTGGCGGTGGTGATCGCGGTCAGCCTGATCAGCCTCGGCTGGCGTGTCGGCATCGTCGTCGCGCTGGCGGTGCCGCTGACGCTCGCCGGGGTGTTCGTGATCATGCTGGCGACGGGCCGCGACTTCGACCGGATCACGCTCGGCGCGCTCATCCTCTCGCTCGGCCTGCTGGTCGACGACGCGATCATCATCATCGAGACGATCGTGGTGAAGATGGAGGAGGGCCACGACCGCATCACCGCCGCCACCTACGCCTGGGGCCATACCGCGGCGCCGATGCTGGCCGGCACGCTGGTCACCACGATCGGGCTGATGCCCGTCGGCTTCGCCAAGTCGAGCGCGGGCGAATATGCCGGCAACATCTTCTGGGTGGTCGGCTTCGCCTTGCTGACCTCGTGGGTCGTGGCGGTGGTGTTCACCCCCTATCTCGGCGTCAAGCTGCTCCCCGACATCAAGGCGATCGAGGGCGGCCATGCCGCGATCTACGGTACGCCGCGCTATAATCGGTTGCGCGCGCTGATCTCCTGGACGGTCGACAACAAGAAGAAGGTGGCGCTGACCGTCGTCGCGCTGTTCTTCGTCGCGGTGTTCTTCATGGGCTTCGTCAAGCAGCAGTTCTTCCCGATCTCGGATCGGCCCGAAGTACTCGTCGAGGTGCAGATGCCCGAAGGCAGCAGCATCGAGACGACCAGCGCCGCCACCGCGAAGATGGAGGCGTGGCTGCGCAAGCAGCCCGAGGCGAAGATCGTCACGAGCTACGTCGGGCAGGGGGCGCCGCGCTTCTTCCTCGCGATGTCGCCCGAGCTGCCCGATCCGTCCTTCGCCAAGATCGTCGTGCTGACGCCGAGCAAGGAGGATCGCGAGACGCTCAAGCTGCGCGTCCGCCAGGTCGCGGCACAGGGCCTTGTCCCCGGCGCGCGCATCCGTGCGACGCAGATCGTGTTCGGGCCCTATTCGCCTTTCCCGGTCGCGTTCCGCGTGATGGGGCCGGAGGAGGACAAGGTCCGCGCGATCGCCGAACAGGTCCGCCAGGCCATGCTCAAGAACGGATCGATGCGGCAGGTCAACACCGACTGGGGCGAGCGCGTGCCGACCGTCCACGTCGTGCTCGACCAGGATCGGCTGCGCGCGATCGGCCTCTCCTCGCATGATGCCGCGCAGCAGCTCCAGTTTCTGTTGACCGGCACGCCGGTCACGCAGATCCGCGAGGATATCCGGTCCGTCGAGGTGATCGCGCGCAGCGCCGGCCCCGACCGCCTCGACCCCGCCAAGCTCGACGCGTTCACGCTCACCGGCAGCGCCGGGCAGCGCGTCCCGCTCGGCCAGATCGGCAAGGCCGAGATCCGCATGGAGGATCCGATCCTGCGCCGTCGCGACCGCTATACGACGATCACCGTGCGCGGCGACATCGGCGAACAATATCAGCCGCCGGACATCTCGCTCGCGGTGATCAAGCAGATCAAGCCGATCGTCGATGCGCTCCCGCCGGGCTACAAGATCGAAACCGCCGCCGCGCTCGAGGAGGCCGGCAAGGCGAACGTCGCGCTGGCCGCGGTCTTCCCGCTGATGATCATCCTGATGATGGTGGTGATCATCTTCCAGGTCCGCTCGATGTCGGCGATGGCGATGGTGCTGCTGACCGCGCCGTTGGCGTTGGTCGGGGTCGTGCCGACATTGCTGCTGTTCAACCAGCCATTCGGGTTCAACGCGATCCTGGCATTGATCGCGCTCGCCGGGATCATCATGCGCAACACGCTGATCCTGATCGGACAGATCCACCAGAATGAGGCCGACGGGCTCGATCCCTATCATGCCGTCGTCGAGGCGACGGTGCAGCGCGCGCGACCGGTGGTGCTGACCGCGCTCGCCGCGGTGTTCGCCTTCATCCCGCTGACCTTCTCGGTGTTCTGGGGCTCGCTCGCCTTCACGCTGATCGGGGGGACGATCGGGGGCACGGCGCTGACGCTGGTGTTCCTGCCGGCGCTCTATGCGATCTGGTATCGGATCAGGCCGGCACGCGAGACCGCGCCGAACCGGATGCCGTCGCATCGCACGGCGCCTTCTGCGGGCTAGCAGGCGGGCACGGGCGAACGGCTGACCTCTCGCCGGGGCGTCGCCGGGGTTGAGGAGATCTTTGCGCCTGTGCGGCGTCGCGATCCCGCCGCGTCCGGCGCCGGTTATGGCACGCGGGCAAAGTCGTCGCATATGGCACGATGCCGATCGAGCCGTCTGCCGGGCCACGGACGAAGCGCGCGGCATGATATCGTTAAAGAAAAATGGTCGGGGAGAGAGGATTCGAACCTCCGGCCCCTGCCTCCCGAAGACAGTGCTCTACCAGGCTGAGCTACTCCCCGACGGAGCACCGGTCGTTTTTATCACTCGGGAGCCGACCGGCGGTGCCAAGCGGGGTGGCCTATAGGCAGGCCCGACGGGCTCGGCAAGCGTCTCTTTTGCGCCGGGCGCCGATTTCGCGACCACCCCCGTCGTCCGCCCCCGCCGTCCGCCCCCGCCGTCCGCCTCAACGGACGCGCCGCTTGGGCAATGCGGCGTGCGGTGCTATCGGGCGCGCACGCTTTCCCGCCCGAGGACGATTTCCCACCGTGTCCATTCCGCTCGACCGTATCCGCAACTTCTCGATCATCGCGCATATCGACCATGGCAAGTCGACGCTCGCCGACCGGCTGATCCAGTCGACCGGGGGCCTCACCGAGCGCGAGATGTCGGCGCAAGTCCTTGATAACATGGACATCGAGAAAGAGCGCGGGATCACCATCAAGGCGCAGACCGTGCGTCTTAGCTATAAGGCGCAGGACGGGCTGACCTATGAGCTCAGCCTCATGGATACCCCCGGCCATGTCGACTTCGCCTATGAGGTGTCGCGCAGCCTTGCCGCCTGCGAGGGCGCGCTGCTGGTCGTCGACGCCGCACAGGGCGTCGAGGCGCAGACGCTCGCCAACGTCTACCAGTCGATCGAGCACGACCATGAGATCGTGCCCGTGATCAACAAGATCGACCTGCCCGCCGCCGAGGTCGACAAGGTCAAGGCCGAGATCGAGGACATCATCGGCATCCCCGCCGACAATGCGATCCTGACCTCGGCCAAGTCGGGGATCGGCATCGCCGAGGTGCTCGAGGCGATCGTCACCCGCATCCCGCCCCCCAAGGGCGACCGCGACGCGCCGCTGAAGGCGATGCTCGTCGACAGCTGGTACGATCCCTATCTGGGCGTCGTCATCCTCGTCCGCGTCGTCGAGGGCGTCCTCAGGAAGGGTCAGCAGATCAAGTTCATGCAGCATGGCACGCTGCATCTGGTCGACCGCGTCGCCTGCATGCGCCCCAAGCTCGAGCAACTCACCGAGCTCGCCGCGGGCGAGATCGGCATCATCACCGCGCAGATTAAGGAGGTGTCGCAGACCGCGGTCGGCGACACGATCACCGACGCCAAGCGCCCGACCGCCGAGGCGCTGCCCGGCTTCAAGACCGTCCAGCCCGTCGTGTTCTGCGGCCTGTTCCCGGTCGACGCCGCCGACTTCGAGAAATTGCGCGACAGCCTCTACAAGCTGCGGCTCAACGACGCCTCGTTCAGCTTCGAGGCGGAGAGTTCGGCCGCGCTGGGCTTCGGCTTCCGCTGCGGCTTTCTGGGATTGCTCCATCTCGAGATCATCCAGGAGCGGCTGACCCGCGAATATGATCTCGACCTGATCACGACGGCGCCGAGCGTGGTCTACAAGATCCAGCTCGCGCACGACAAGGGCGAGATCGAGCTGCACAATCCCGCCGACATGCCCGACGTGATGCAGATCGCGACGATCGAGGAGCCGTGGATCGAGGCGGTGATCTACGTGCCCGACGAATATCTGGGCTCGCTGCTCAAGCTCTGCCAGGATCGCCGTGGCATCCAGAAGAACCTGACCTATGTCGGCGGCCGCGCGCAGATCACCTACGAGCTGCCGCTCAACGAGGTGGTGTTCGACTTCTACGACCGGCTGAAGTCGATCTCGCGCGGCTATGCCTCCTTCGACTATCACCAGATCGGCTACCGCGAGGGCGACCTCGTCAAGATGTCGATCATGGTCAATGCCGAGCCGGTCGACGCGCTGTCGATGATCGTCCACCGCGGCACCGCCGAGGCACGCGGGCGCGGCATGTGCGAGCGGCTGAAGGACCTGATCCCGCGGCACCTGTTCAAGATCCCGGTGCAGGCGGCGATCGGCGGCAAGGTGATCGCGCGCGAGACGATCGCGGCGATGCGCAAGGACGTCACCGCCAAATGCTATGGCGGCGATGCGACCCGCAAGAAGAAGCTCCTCGAGAAGCAGAAGGAGGGCAAGAAGCGGATGCGCGAATATGGCAGCGTGCAGATCCCGCAGGAGGCGTTCATCGCCGCGCTGAGGATGGGCGACGAAGGCTGAGCCCCGAGCGCCGTCCTTGCGACCCCGGGCTAGAGCCGGGGCAAGCAATCCGGGTCCGGCCCGTGGACCGCTATGGCGCTTCGCACTCGCCATGACGGCAGCGAGGGCGGCAAGCGCCCGACAACTATGTTGATGGCAGGACTTCGCCGTTCTGGAAAGCAGACGGGCGAGAACCTCAATATTCGGCGTGTCCGAACCGCTTTGCGATGGGGAACCCGGCTGTTACGAAATGAGTTTCGCCGAAAGACTGTTCGGAGAGGTTGCGATCATGACGCTAGCTCGATCCCTTACCTTCGTAGCGCTTGCCATTGGACTGGCCACCCCCGGCCTTGCGCAGATCTATGGTCCCTATGCCAGTAACCGCATAAGGGGATCGTCTTCGGTGCAAGACTATCGTCGCAACATTGCCGACTATAAGCGCCTTGTCGCGAAGAAAAGACGCGAGGACGGCGGATCGTTGACGTTTCACGATCAAGACATGCTGGATCGACGCTTGAAACAGATCGTTTCCGAAGAGACGGTAAAGCGTCATCCTCTTTGGTCCACAGATCGGGTGGACGCATTTGACGCCAAGCTGATTGCGAGCCATCCCAATTGGACCAACTAAGGCGGCTCGATAGTCCAAGGTCGCGCGATAGTCGTTTTTGGCCCGGCTGGTCGTTGCTCTGATCGGCTTTCCGCCGGCAGGTAGGCGACGGTTGATCCAGCGGGTCTAAAGCGGGCCAAGTACAGACCATCAAAGCGCGCCATTCCCGTCATCGCGAGGAGCGTCGCGGCGAAGCAATCGAGCCTGGGGCTCGTGGCTCTCGATTTCTGTGCCGCGCGCGCGACGACGGCGTTGTCCGCAGGCTAGGGGCCCCGACAGCGTCGCTTGCGCGTGTGCCCGCGACCGGTCACGCTTGACGGGATGACGAGCGCCGCGGCGGCCCGGCGCACGCAGCCATGTTCGCCAAGCAGCTTGAAGACGGCGCGCTGGGGCGCGGGCGTCCAGCCGTCGTAGCGGCTGTGCTCGCGCGGGACGGGCGCGAAATCGGGCGCGTCCTCGAGCATCGCCGCCGCCGCCGCGACGGCGCGCCTTCGTGCGGGTGCGGGGGGGTGCGGGTAGGGGTGTCCGTCCGGCGCGTGCCGACCGAAGACCGCGTCATAATGCATCGATCTTCGCTTTGACGCAGGCGGCATTGCTAATAGACCGGTCCGGCCAGCAAGCATGGCGCTCGTAAAACAGTGTCTCACGACCCGCTGCGCGCAAGACGGGTCCTGTCGATAGTGCGTCGATATTCCTGTGCGTTCGCGGTTGTTCGATGTCGTCAGACGGGAGCTCCATGATGGACTTGAAGGCCAATTTCTCCTTTACGCCGCTGCCCGCGATCGCGCAGCCGGTGCATCTGCCCTTTCCCGCCATCCTCGATCCGCTGGGGCCGCTCAAGGATCTGCCGGGGACCTGGTCGGGCACCGGCTTCAACACGATCTGGCGCCCCTTCTTCGCCAAGCCGCCGGCGAAGGAAGACGAGTTCCTCGAGCTCAACCTGACCACCGAGACGCTCGAATTCACCGCGATCAGCGGGCAGATCCCCAATCGCGGCTTCTTCCAGCCCGACATCAACATGTTCGGCCTGACCTATCTCCAGCAGATTAGCGATTCCGTGGTCGGGGCGGGCCTGCATATCGAGCCCGGAATCTGGGCGACGGTGCCGCAGACCAGCAGCCCGGCCGAGCCGCCGACGGTGGTGCGCATGGCCTCGATCCCGCACGGCACGACGATCCTCGCGCAGGGCCAGGCGCATGCCGGGCAGGGCGCGCCGATGTTTCCCGCGATCAACATCAATCCGATCCCGCCGCGCGGGCCGGCGGTGCCGTTCGAGCAGCAGAATCTGTCGCATTCGACGCCGTTCCGCTCGCCGCCCGCCAACATCGTCGGCATCACCCAGGCGATGGTCGACAATCCCAATTCGGTGCTGGCCGCGGCGATCCACGGGCAGACGATCACCGCGGTCACCATCCTCGAGGTCTCGACCGCGGCCCCCGCGCCGATCACCGGCGGCGGTACGAGCAACACCTCCTTCCTCGTCGGCGGCGCCCAGGGTCCCAATGCGGATGCGACCAAGGTGACCTCGACCTTCTGGATCGAGACGGTCAAGGGGACGGGCGGCGCGCCCGACTTTCAGCAGCTGCAATATTCGCAGACCGTGATGCTCAAGTTCGACGACGGCATCCTATGGCCGCACGTCACGGTCGGCACGCTGCGCAAGCATGTCCAGGTGGCGGTGCCGCCGACCTTCGTCGATCCGCATATTCCGGTCGACGTGCTGGCCAGGATCCGCGCGGGCTAGGGCGCGCCGCAGGGCTCGGCGCGGCGCCTCGGCCGCGGTGCGTGCGCATCGGGCGGCGAGGCTGTCGCCGCAGAGCCGAGGCTCATGCTGCGCCAGGGGCCGACGAGGATCGCCGGGCGGACGCCGCAGCCCGGCTCTCGTCTCGAACCCGCAGGCCGATCGTAGGTCGCGCGCGTCACTGCCGGGAATGGAGACCGTCTCGGCGAAAGGCGCGGATATCCGATGGCGTCGGCTGCCTACGGATCAACGGTCGCGTCGGTCGCAACATACGTCGGAGGTCGCAACATACGTCTGAGGTCGCAAGATGCGTCTGAGGTCGCAAGATACGTCTGACCGGGCGTCGCATCCTGACCGGCGTCGCGCGCCTGGCCAGGGGCGCCGGCGGCGGCGCGGGCCTGGGC